>JADHVQ010000001.1 GCA_016783905.1 Bacteroidales bacterium
AAGAGATCCGGAAGCATACTGAATCCAACGGATTATCCTTTGAGGTGGTGGATCAGGGAAAGCGGAGCTCGAATGTATTCCTGGTAGTGAGAAAGCCATGAGGCAAGATCAATCCCGCACACACCGCACTGAAAACGCATTCGCCCGGTAACTCGGATAGTACGACACCGAGTAGTTGTAATCGTTCATCCCGTGACTCCATGCCTTCCAGGGGCCATGAACCGTGGAACTCCAAAACATCGTGGCAAAATCCGCGAAGTTCCAGCTTCTGTTGAAGTATTCTACGCCGGTTAATAACGCATTAAATCCCGAAAATCCGGAATACAGCAAAGGTCTTCCGGCAAACGCGTTTCCCTGGTACACGGCAAATAATTGGTTCCAGTCCGGTTCCGAAGGGACATGCCAGCCGGGAGGGCAAAGCCCCTGGATCCCTTCCGCCTCTTCATAACACATTAATTCATCCCATTGGTAAAACGAAGGACGAGGGACGAAGGACGAGGGAGGAGAATATTTTTCGGGGATGCAATTGTCGCGTTGGGGTATCGTATCCGGGATTTCAAGGCCGTACGAGAGATTGGCCGCCATCCAGCATTGGGAACCGATTTGAACGGTTGGATAAACCTGATTGTCCCGGATATCTGTGACCGAATCTCCGCAAGTGAATGGAGCTGGATTTATCACGGTAATAGTCCGGATGGAGTTGTTGCTGCAGTTAAACAGGTTGGTATATGAGTATGTGATCGATTTAGCGCCTAACCCCGCCATAGCCGGATGGAAATACCCGGTGATCGGATCCACTCCGGGACCCGTATAGGTTCCTCCCAATGGAATCCCCCCTTTGAGTTTATATGGTTTGGCGCTAAGCGTGGTGATGGTATCAAAACAAATTGAAAATGAGACATCCGGCTGTTCCCCCACCAACATGGCAATGGAATTGGAGGTAGCCGGATTGTTGGATGTACAGGATTCACTGGAGGTAAGGATGCAGGATACCTGATCGCCGGATGCCGGATAATAGGTAAAAATGGGATTATTCATTCCTGTATTTATTCCATTGACCTGCCACTGGTAGGATGGATTTGCTCCCCCATTAACAGGGGTAGCCGTGAAGGTCACCGGAATCCCTTCGCAAACGGGATTGATGGAGGCGGCAATGGTAACGGATATCGGCAGCCGGGGATGAATCAAAACGGAGTAATCCGTCGTATCGGCCCCGCATCCGGACACCGAAGGAACAATGGAATAGGTGACGGTTTGATCGACGGTATCGCTGTTGAAAAGCGTTTGTTTGATGGAATCTCCCGTTCCGGGCGAGTACCCGGTGACGAACGGAGAGGAGGCGGTGGCACTCCAGGAAAAGGTGCATCCGGCGAGATTGCATTGCAGGTGAATATCGGTGGTATCGCCCGAACACAATATGGTGGACGGCGGGCTGACCGTCGCTTCTACCACCGGCAATACCGTAACGATATACTCTCCGGGAGTTCCTATGCATCCCTCGCCGCCGGTGGGCGTAACCTGGTATGTAACATACCCGGGAGTGTTTCCGGTATTTTGCAAGACCTGGTTAATAATCGATCCGGAGCCGTCGGAGAAGCCGGTTACATTTCCCGATGACCCAAAGGCCGTCCAGGAAAAGGTAGCGCCTGCTACATGGGAGTACAGGTTGATGATGGCGGCTTGCTCACTGCAGACGGTCAACGCCGGAGGGTCAAACCAAACATCGGGCAGCGGGTGTACCGCCACCGGGTAGTCGAATGGGATCCCGGTACAATAGAGGGATGCAGGCGTAATGGTATAGGTGACGGTTTGATCGACGGTATCGCTGTTGAAAAGCGTTTGTCGGATGGAATCTCCCGTCCCGGGTGAATACCCTGTCACCAAAGGAGAGGAAGCCACGGCCGTCCAGGAAAAATCACATGCCGAAACATTGCACTGCAGTGTAAGGTCTGTGGTATCCCCGGAGCAAATGGCCAGGGAGGGAGGCTCCACGGTCACGTTAGCTTCCGTCACCACGGCCAATTGAACGGTATCCCTCCCCAGGCAATCGTAAGGGGAGGTAACCGTCACGGCATAGATTCCCGAATCATAGGCTGTAAAGGTCTGCTCATTGCCGATATTCAGTTGCCCCGTCAAAAGATTATCCCACTGAAAGGTGCATCCGGTGCAAAAACCGGCATCGAACGTTACCGAATCGCCAAAACAAATGGTCTGGTCAGGGCCTAAACCGGGCTGAGGCGTCTCGTATATCGGGATCGTTATCCACGAGGTATCGGTACGTTTGTCGATATGACGAACAAACAACTCTACGGTATAGTCGCCCGGCGTGGCATAGATATGCGTCGGTGTGGTGTTGTTGGAAAAATTGGCCCCTCCCGATCCCGGATCGCCGAAATCCCAATGGATGCTGTCTGGAGGCGGCCATATATCTCCTGAAAAGTGGATGGAATCATTCTGACAATGACCTGTAGAGTGGATATAGGCTTTGTAACGTTGGATGAATTGGGGAAGGGAATTAAAATGTATATTATTCAAAAATATTGCAGGCGATTGGTAATTACATCCCACACCTTGAACAGAAGGATTATTTATGACATCAAGTACATTTTGAAATCCGGGGAAATCCATGTGTCGTGTAAGATAAATTTTCCCATCAGGAGCCAACTGAATTGAAACTTGGAGGCTATCACCTATTTTAACCTGGCTTTGCATGAAAGAAGATGAATCAGGTTGTTCCATATCAAATTGAAAAAGACTTGCCCCTGGAGCAGATGAAGGATCTACACCCATTACATAAAGAAAATGAGAATCAATAGAAAATTCTTTACCCGTTGGTCCAGACCAATTGGGCACCTGAATCCCAGGTGCACATTTAAACTTTGGTGTAACTATTCCAGTTGCTATGTCAAAATCGCACACTTCCATTAACGAATCTGAGCAGACAAGATATCTTCCATCAGGAGAAATTTTCATAAATTCACATGTGCCTGAAGGTATAATGTGTAATAAGGTGCTATTACTAATAACAGGCGTAGTGTTTAGTCCACTTGAGTCAACAAGATAAGCTAAGTACTGTCTTGGGTTACCATGACTGAGTGTTACGATCCATGCGTATTTGTTATTTTGATGTCTTGTTCCGTATAATTGGACCCAGGCACTATCACCAAAGGGCAAAGGAATATCTTTTTGTCCGGCAATAATATCCCCATATCCTCCATCCAGGTTCATATCAATAACAGAATAACGTATCCCTACCAAAGGGTATCCAACGTGTGGAGGGATACTCACTGTAAAAAGATAATGTTTGTTGTTTTCAGTAAGATTCTGAACAGATATTACCTGAACATGACCTCCTATTCCTGATAACCCATTACCATTCGGCATAACACTGTTAGTTCTGTTCCTGACGTTATATCCGCTACTGTAGAATAAAACCTGACCTGTCGAATCAGATACCGTCACACATGCAGTACTCGATGTAGTAATCGAATTTGGTGGAAGATTTTCAGGATATCCGTTTTTGAATGTAATGCCCACATGATATCCGAAATACCAGTTATTGAACTCTCCCTGGGGAAAACAACAAAACGGAACTGACAGGATAATAAGTATAGGTATGATAACTCTCATGATCATTTCCTCTATGCCATGTATTTTGTCTTCTGTATCTAAAAGTTATACCAAAACACTTCACATTTCACGTTTCACTAATCTAAAAGACATCTGATTGAAAACGCATTCGCCCGGTAACTGGGATAATAGGACACCGAGTAGTTGTAATCATTTAATCCGTGACTCCAGGCCTTCCAGGGGCCGTGAGCCGTGGAGCTCCAAAACATCGCAGCGAAATCGATGAAGTTCCAGCTCCGGTTGAAGAGTCCGATGCCAGATAATAAAGCATTAAATCCCGAAAATCCGGAATAAAGCAAAGGTCTTCCGGCGAAGGCGTTGTTGATCCAGTTGGCAAACAGGAGGTTCCAGTCAGCTTCTGAGGGGACATGCCAGCCTGGTGGACAAAGCCCCTGAATCCCTTCCGCCTCTTCATAACACATTAATTCATCCCATTGGTAGAACGAAGGACGAGGGACGAAGGACGAGGGAGGAGAATATTTTTCGGGAATGCAATTGTCACGTTGGTGGAGTGTATCCGGGATTTCAAGGCCGTAAGAGAGATTTGCCGCCATCCAGCATTGGGAACCGATTTGAACGGTTGGATAGGATGTGCCGTCGCGGATATCTACCAATGTATCTCCGCACGAAAACGGCATAGCCGATCTTACATCCAATATCCTATATCTTACATCTGAACACAAAGCGAAATTTGTATAGGTATACGCAATTGTATGCGCCCCAACTCCCGCTATGGCCGGATGGAAATACCCGGTGATCGGATCCACTCCCGGCCCGCTATAGGTTCCTCCCAATGGGATCCCCCCTTTGAGTTTAAACGGTTGGGCATTAAGGGTGGTGAGGGTATCAAAACAAATGGAAAATGAGACATCCGGCTGTTCCCCCACCGACATGGTGATGGGATTGGAGGTGGCCGGATTTCCGGAAACACAATCCTCATCTGAGGTCAATATACAAGTCACCACATCGCCATTACTTGGAGTATAGGTAAATACAACATTGTTCGTTCCTGTATCTATTGCATTGACCTGCCATTGGTAGAATGGATCTGTTCCCCCATGAACCGGGGTGGCTGTGAAGGTCACCGGGATCCCTCCGCAAACGGGATTGATGGAGGCGGCAATGGTAACGGATACCGGCAGCCGGGGATGAATCAAAACGGAGTAATCCGTCGTATCGGCCCCGCATCCGGACACCGAAGGAACAATGGAATAGGTGACGGTTTGATCAACGGTATCACTGTTGAAAAGCGCTTGTTGGATGGAATCTCCCGTCCCGGACGAGTATCCGGTGACGAACGGAGAGGAGGCGGTGGCGCTCCAGGAAAAGGTGCATCCGGCGAGATTGCATTGCAGGTGAATATCGGTGGTATCGCCCGAACACAATATGGTGACCGGCGGGCTGACCGTTGCCTCTACCACCGGCAATACTGTAACGATATACTCTCCGGGAGTTCCCATGCATCCCTCGCCGCCGGTGGGCGTTACCAGGTAGGTAACATACCCGGAGGTGTTTCCGGTATTTTGCAAGACCTGGTTGATGACCGATCCGGAGCCGTCGGAGAAGCCGGTTACATCGCCCGACGACCCAATGGCTGTCCAGGAAAAGGTGGCGCCTGCTACATGGGAGTACAGGTTGATGATGGCGGCTTGTCCACTGCAGACGGTCAACACCGGAGGATCAAACCAAACATCGGGCAGCGGGTGTATCACCACCGGGTAGTCGGATGGAATCCCTGTACAATAGGGAGATGCAGGCGTTATGGTATAGGTAACGGTTTGATCGATAGTATCGTTGTTGAAAAGCGTTTGTTGGATGAAATCTCCTGACCCGGGTGAATACCCGGTCACCAACGGGGATGAACCCACGGCCGTCCAGGAAAAATCACATGCCGAAACGTTGCACTGCAGTGTAAGGTCTGTGGTATCGCCGGAGCAAATAGCCAGCGTGACAGGCACCACGATCACGGTAGCTTCCGTCACCACGGCCAATTGAACGGTATCCCTGCCCAGGCAATCGTAAGGAGAGGTAACCGTCACGGCATAGATCCCCGAATCATAGGCTGTAAACGTCTGCTCATTGCCGATGTTCAGTTGCCCCGTCAAAAGATTATCCCACTGAAAGGTGCAGCCGTTACAAAACCCGGCATCGAACGTAACAGAGTCTCCTTCACAAATGGTTTGATCCGGGCCCAGAAGGGGTTGAGGCGTCTGGTCGATCGAGATCGTTATCCAGGCGGTATCGGTACGTTTGTCGATATGACGAACAAACAACTCTACGGTATAGTTGCCCGGGGTGGTATAGATATGAGTAGGTGTGGTGTCGTTGGAAAAATTGGCCGCTCCCGATCCCGGATCGCCGAAATCCCAATGGATACTATCGGGTGGAGGCCAGATGTCAGCAGAAAAACGAATGGAATCATTCTGACAATGACCGGAATAATGTATATATAGCTTATACCTCTGGAGAAACTGGGGAAGACATTGATAATTCCAATTTCCTTCAAGATAAATGACATTTTTTTGATATTGGCATGAAGGACCAGCATTGGATGGGTAATTAATAACATTGAGATAATCTTTCCCCCACCAGTGAGTTAAATATATTTTTCCATCAGGAGCCATTTGAATATTGGCCCCTGAACTGTCACCGACATGAACACGGTTTTGTATAAACGTGAGAGAATCCAGGTTGCTCATGTCATACTGAGCAACTGGAGAACATATAGTATCTACCAATTGTCCTGAACTTGAAACATAAAGAAATTTTGATTCAATGGAAAATTCCATACCATGTTGAACTTGAGAGTTCTCCGCCATGAAAAAAAATTTCGGGGTTACAACGCCTGTGGAAGAATTAAAGAGACAAAGTTCAATGACTGAATCATTGCAGGCCAGGTATTGACCATCGGGAGAAATTTTCATAAATTGTGCGATACTTCCACTCCGTCGAATCGGCCTGGTTAAAGTACTTTGACTTACCACCGGAGTTGTACAGATTCCTGAAGAGTCGATCAGGTATGCGAGGTACTCTTTAACCTCTCCATGTCTTAAAACAACCACCCATGCATCTTTATTATTATGGTGACGGATGGCGGTTAATTGCGTGACAGCGCTGTCCCCCATGGGCAATGGAATATTTTTTATCCCTGGTACTATATCTCCAAGCCCCCCGTCCAATTGCATATCCAGGACCGAATAATGCAATCCGACAATTGGATCGGGAAGTGGGGGTACCCAGCCAACAGTGAAAATATAATATTTATCAGGATCATTTATAAAAGGAACAGCCACGACAGGTTGGCAGAATAATTGTCCCCCTAATAATCCGTTGCCATTTGGCATTACCGACTTAGTGCGGTTCCATATCTTTCGACCGTTTGAAAAAAAAAGGAAATTACCTGAAGAGTCAGATACAGATGCTTCCTGAATTGTGCCTCCTTGATACATTGGATTCCCGGGTAAAAAAACCGGTGTTCCATCATTGAACGTGATCCCGCAATGGTGACCGAAATACCAGTTGTTGAACTCTCCCTGAGGAAAACAACAAAACGGAACTGACAGGATAATAAATATAGCAATGATACCTCTCATGTTTGTTTTCTGTATTGTATCAAAAAGTTACAGGAAATATTAAAGTTAGCATACATGTCGCCAAGATGACAAAGAACCCTAAAAAAGTTTTAGGGTTCTTTTATCCTTTCCGTTTATTGGCATAATGTTGTATTAATATACACATTACCCCCGCCGGGAGGAACTTGATTGGAGGATTGATCATAACCATCATTGTATTCGCATGAGTATGGTGGCGGTCCTGGTCCTATTGGAACTAAGTGAGAGTAAAGATAGTGACCTTCTTCCGCCCTAAGACCTTCTAATGTGTAGGTGCATTGTTCCGGATCAAATGGTGTATATCCAATAGGAGTTGCGGCATCATAAATGTAAAGGTAAAATATACAATCCTTATAGTCGCATTCGTAATCCGGGCAATCCGTAAAAGTGACATAAACCGTAACTTCAACCATATCACCACGCGAGTCGGAGCATTCCTTTGTCACGACAGGTGCCGGTTGAGTAATTGTTTTGACAGGTTCGCCTTTTTTTGCAGGAGGGTCAATAGGATGAATAGAAAATCCATATAGGCTGAAACATCCGAGGATGAGTAACGATATTAACTTTTTCATGATTTTCAAATTTACTGATTTCTAATGATTTTTGCAAATTCATGCTCCCAACATATCCTTTGATCCGGCTCATCACGAAATCATTGCTCAACGACTTTTACAGGAGCACATTATCGGGCAATGTCGTATCTTTGCCGCTTACCTCCTTTCTTTTTGAGAGTTTTTATATGTAGCTGTATATATTTCTTTCATGCAGGAAGGGGGTTTTTTAATCACTATAATTCATTTTACCCTTACAAATTTATATATTTATCATGGGTTTGTCAATAACGAAAAATGGATCTTTTAGTTTCGAAAACACGCGATAATTACGGGTTTCCGTAAAAATAAACAACGAACAAGCACTACTTGGCAGATTGTCAATAGTATACATTTTTGGTTTGCACGCCATTTTAATCCAATATTCTTTGAATTATTTTGATTTAGTGCGATTTAGAAAACTTATCAGGGCAGTAATTCTGATTCTTCATTGTTGGAATGACTGCAAACATATCAAATTGATAGCATTATCCTCAACGAGATTACACATCCGACAGAAAATGGACGGAGGCAAAAAAACAACATCTCCGGAAATTTGAGCGGGCTAAACAATTCGCGCGCATTTTTCGTACCCAACCACGGCAAACTCTGGAAAAGCCTGATGACGGCCTATCTGGGGAATTATCAACGGTTGGAGAAGAAACTTAAAGAAGCCATGAGGCAGGAGCCATGATGCATAAGGAAATCCTCATTCCTCATTCCTCATTCCTCATTCCTTTCTTCCGGATGCTTGAATTCCTCAAACTTCCACTCCACCAGTTGCTTGAAGCGGCATGCCACGTGGGAGGTAACCCGGTTATGAACGAACTCCCAGACTCTGTTAAACAGTTTTATCCGCGACCAGAACTGCTTTCCATAGAAGTTAAAACTCACCAGGAAGAAGAGCTGCGACATCTCTTTCTCACCGCGCTCCGGGATGGATGACCGAACATAGAGGGAAAAGATGCCGATCGGGTATCCTCCGCTGCATTCATACAGAAAGTACCGTGCCTTAGCGGTAGCTCAATCATGAGTTTCCTTGGATGATATGCACCAAAGATAGTGCTTTCCTCCGCATCTTGCTATCTTTGCAGCGATGTGCAATGATACGCAATAACATTATCATCATCGGTTCTGGTCTTGGCGGGCTTTTATCCGGCTATCTCCTCAGTAAGGAGAGCCTCCGGGTAACCGTCCTGGAGAAGCGCCGGAAGTTCGGAGGATGCCTGCAAACGTTTAAGCGTGACAAGTACATCTTTGACACCGGCATGCATTACATCGGCAGCCTGGAGCCCGGACAACCGCTTTATAACTACTGGAAATACTTCGGATTAACCGGTAAATTGAACCTGCTGCAGATGGACCCGGATGGATTCGACAGGATCTCATTCGGGTACAAAGAAACATCAGGGATAATACAGGAATTCCCTTTAGCCCAGGGATTTGACAACTTCCGGGACCGCCTGCTCCCCTATTTCCCCGGCGCAGAATCAGCCTTGACATCCTATACGAAAAAACTGGATGAGATCGCCCATTCCCACCCACTCTACAACCTGGAGCTGCCATCCACTAACTCAACAGAACATTACTCCTCCATTAAAGCTTTTGATTTTCTGAACGATCTGGCATCCGGTATCCGGGATATACCCCTCCCCCGACCTCCCGAATTCCCGGGACAGGCCCTCCCCAGCAAGGGAGGGGAGTATCCAGCATCCAGGATCCAGGATCCAGGATCCGGAATCAGCTTATCAAATGTCCTGGCGGGAAACAACTTCCTCTACGCCGGCAATCCTGCCACCACTCCCCTGTCCCAATTCGGACTGATCAACCACTCATTCATCTCTTCAGCCTGGCGGTTGGCAGGAGGCAGCCAGCAAATCGCCAACATCCTGGTCGAAGGAATCCGGGTCCAGGGAGGAGAGGTAGTGGCAAAAAAGAAAGTGATATCGATTGGTCAAACCGGTGAACGATTCACCATTGAGACAGCCGATGGAGACCGGTTTGAAGCCGCACAGATCGTTTCGGATATTCATCCGGCTGTGACGTTGCATCTACTCGACGGAATCCCGGTTCAGAAGGCCTACAGGGAACGGATTACCTCCCTTGAAAATACCATCTCTGTTTTCACGGTCTACCTAGGTTTGAAACCCGATACCTTCCCGTTTCTCAATCACAATGTCTATCACCATATTTCTTCGAGTGTATGGACTGATGCCGGATCCCGGATCCCAGATAACAGACGGCCAATGCAGTTTCTCTTTATGACTCCTCCGGAAAAGGATCAAGGTCCATTTGCCAATACCGCTGTGGTGATGACCCCCATGTTATTCGAAGAGGTCAGGGAGTGGGAAAAGAGCGACGCAGGAGCCCGGGAGAAAAGCTACTTTGTCTTCAAAGCGAGAAAGGCAAAACAACTCCTGGATCAAGTATACCGGAAATTTCCCGACCTGAAGGAGTCCGTCGCAACGATCGATATCTCCACCCCCCTCACCTGGAGGGATTACACAGGAACGCCCGAAGGGTCGATGTACGGCATCGTAAAAGATGCCACCCATCCGCAAAAAACCATCATCTTACCAACGACCAAAATCCCCGGCCTCTTTTTTACCGGACAGAGTGTTAATTTGCACGGGGCACTCGGTGTGACCATCGGAGCAGTGATGACCTGCGGGGAGATGCTGGGGATGACGCATGTGATGGAAAACATTAAACGAGCCCTATAAAGGGATTTTAGACTTACGATTTTAGATTTACGATTGAATTCATTCCTCCAGCATCCATTTCCAAACCGGTTTTACAATTATCGTTTTCTTTCCCTGCACGATACGATCATCCTGGTTCATCGTGAAAATAAAACCAGTCTCCACATCCAACTCATCCATGGCTTCGGTTAGTCCGGCAAGTTCACGCTGCAGGTTGTCGGTATTCAGTTCAAAGCAAACCTGGATCAGCATTTCAACTTTCCGTTTACTCACACTTACAAAATCACATTCATTCCTGGATCTGTAATAGAAAATTTCTTTTCCCCTTCGTTTCAACTCGATATATACTATATTTTCCAGCAATCGTCCCTGATTACCTGAAAACGAGAGGGATAGAATGCGCATCAGCCCGGTATCTATCCCATAGATCTTTTTTGGATTTCTGGCTTGTTGCTTTCCTGACCAGCTAAAACGGGGAATCGCAAAAAACAGATACGCATCTTCAAAATAAGATAGATACGAAAGCGCGGTATTCACTGATCCCAGCTCAAAAATCCCGGCAAGTTTGTTGTAAGAAAACTCTTTGCCGATGTTGGTTGCCAGGTACACACCCAGTTCCCGGACCACTTTTGCATTTCGCAGGCCATGCCTTACAATGATATCCCGGTAAATCAAATCATTGTATAAGGAAATCAGGACGTTCTCGTTTGTCGAGGTCAGATATTCAGGAAATCCGCCCAGTTGTAAATACCCCGAAAATGAATCCAAACCGGATTCCTGGTTTCTGTGTGCCAGATATTCGGCATAGGAAAACGGAAAAAGTGCATAGGTAATCTGGCGGCCGGTTAAACTGGCCCCCAGTTCTCTGCTTAATATGGATGCATTGGAACCTGATAAAACCACCCGGGTTTTTTTGTCGTGCAATACCCTGATGAATCGCTCCCATCCTTCAACATGCTGAATTTCATCCAGAAAGTAGATCGTGGAAGGCTCTCTCTCCTGAAAGATTTTCTCAAGTTTAAAAAAGTCATTCACCTCGAATTGTGTGAGCCGGGGATCTTCAAAACTTAAAAAACAGTCTGAATTCTTCTTCGCAGACAGTTGCCTTAGCAATGTACTCTTACCACACCTCCGGATGCCGGAAATGATTTTCACATGGGTATCTGTCAGGTCCAGCGAATCCAGTATGGTTCTTGGTGTACCAGTGGGTATAGATTTATAATACGCTGCCTGGTAGTCGAAAACTTCCCTGATTTGCCCTTCAAGAAGCATAATCTTTTTTTTGCAAATATAATTTGTTCTCATTAATAATGCAAATTAATTTTCGTTAGTAATGAATATGATTTACAATTGCAGATTTTAGAATGACTATTGAATTTAAAATCGTAGATCGTCAGTCGTCAATTGAAAATTCAATTTAAAATTGTAAATCGTACTTCCTAAATCAAAACCTGTACTTTTGCAACCAATAATTGATGGAATCCCTATGACCAAGGACCGTCCCTTCTACCGGAAAAAACGATACCTGTTTCCGTTCCTGGTTGTTGTGATAACTGGGATCCTTGTGATCTGGTATGCGATTGCTACCTCCATCTCACCGCCAACCATTTCCAATAAACGGTCCCTCTCATGGCAGGTCGAACAACCCGACTCCGGATTCCATCGTTGCGAAGATAACTGGCTGAAACAAAGCCAATCAGGATTGTGGGAACTCTACCTCCAGGGAGCTCCTTTTGACCGCGGTGTGGCGAATGGAAAACTTTGCCGGCAGCTGATCTACAAACAGGAGGATGCCTTTGTGGAGAAAATCCGCCAAATGGTCCCATCCACCCTCTACCAGCGGTTTCTCAAATACTTCATCTACTGGTTCAACCGTAACCTGGATCGTTACCTGATGGAGGAGTTTAAAGAGGAAATATACGGCATCTCCCTGTCGGCAAGCGACTCGTTCAATTTCATCGGAACGCCTTACCAGCGGTTACTGAATTACCATTCAGCCCACGACATAGGACATGCCCTGCAGGAGCTGATGCTTGTCGGATGCACCTCATTCGGCGTATGGGATGAATTCAGCAGTGACTCAGCTTTGCTCATCGGCAGGAATTTTGATTTCTATGTGGGGGATGCGTTTGCCGAAAACAAGATTGTATGTTTTAAGAAACCCGACAACGGGTATGGATTTATGATAATTACCTGGGGCGGGATGATCGGGGCTGTATCCGGCATGAATACGCAGGGGATCACGGTGACCATCAACGCCGCGAAATCAGAGATCCCGATGTCGGCCAGGACACCGATTTCCATCCTGGCACGCGAGATCCTCCAATACGCTGCTTCCATTGATGACGCATACCAGATCGCCAGGGGAGGTGAGACCTTCGTCTCCGGGTCGATCCTGATCGGTTCGGGAGATGAAAACCGGGCTGCTGTCATCGAAAAAGCGCCTTTTGGGATTGCCCTGGTGGAACCTTCTCAACACTATATCATTTGTGCCAACCACTTTCAGGATGTGGAATTCTCGCAGGATCCGCTAAACCTGGAAAACATTCGCGACAACGCTTCTATGTACCGTTTCAGGCGGGTGACACAAGAGATTACGAAACTGATGCCTATGGATGTTCAGGATGCAGCAATTCTCCTTCGGGATCGCCAGGGAATCAACGGAACCAGTCTGGGAATGGGTAACGAAAAAGCAATCAATCAACTGATTGCACATCACTCGGTGATCTTCAAACCGGCAACGCGGCAGGTTTGGGTGTCAACCTCTCCCTGGCAGCTGGGGTCCTATGTCTGCTATGACCTGACTAAAATTTTTTCTACATTTGCAACGCTGCAAAAGCGGGTTGAGATCACGGAAAAGGAGCTGACAATACCTGCCGATCCGTTCCTCGGTTCTGAGGATTATCAAAGATTACTCCGCTTCCGAAAGATGCGGTCGGAGTTGTTAACCATCCTGAAGGAGAAAGACCCGCCACAGCCGGATCCAACGTTCTTTGAAACCTTTCACTCCACCAATCCCGACTATTATGAAGTCTATTCACTAACCGGTGATTACCTTCTGCATGCCGGGAAGCCGGATGAGGCCATCGCTTACTACAGAAAAGCTTTGACTCTTGAAGTGCCGCGTTGGGGAGAGAAGGAGAAAATCCTGCGCAGCATGACAATGTGTACCGGTCAATAACTAACCGAATCCAATGAAATTCAAACTGATATATCCCCGGTGGGAAAAGCTGGAAGGGCAAACCATATTCAATCTGCCACCGCATGGCCCTGTTGTGATGGCAGCAGATATTCCTGAATACGTTGAGATTGATTTTTCCGACGAAAATGTCGAAGATCTGGTCATCGAGGACACGCCTGATTTTGTAGGCATCTCAATGATGCTAACAACACAGGTCAAGCGGGGTTGGGCCATCGCGGATCAATACAGGAAACTGGGCAAGAAGGTCATCTTTGGCGGTATCTCCGCGATGCTGCATGCGGAAGAGACGATGGAACATGCTGATGCGGTCTTCTTAGGCGAAGTCGAAGGGAGAATGGCGGATATTTTTGAGGATTTCCGCAAGAATGAACTTAAAAAGGTATACAACTTCATGGCCAGGCCACCCGACATGAACCTGGTGGGACCGGCCAATCGCGATATCCTGAACAAAGACCTCTATTATCACAAGGGATTCCGGATGGTAGACCTCTTCCACGCTTCACGGGGATGTATTTACGATTGTTATCCTTGTGCTGTAAGGTACCTGGGAGGCCGTGGCTTTCGTCCGCGTCCGATTGACCGGGTGGTGGAAGAACTCTCCCAGATTGATAACAACCGCCTCTTTATCGTGGATAACTCCCTGGCGTTGGATACCGAATGGGAAAAGGAGCTATTTAAAGCTATGATTCCGCTGAAAAAGAAGTGGGTCAGCCATACCATCGAAGACAAGGACGAAGTGCTTGATCTGGCTGCCCGGGCAGGAGCATGGTACGTTTATCAAGCCGTCTTCGATACCTCCGATTACATCCGCAACCGGATCAAACAGTACCACGATTATGGCATCGCTGTGGAAGGGACCATCCTGCTGGGACTTGATAATCAGACAGAAGATGACATCAAACGACTGATCGACTTCCTCCTGGAGATCAATCTCGACCTGGCAGAATTTACGGTCCTGGCCCCTTTCCCGCATACCAAAGCGTATGCCGACCTGGTCAAGCAAAACAGGATTTTTGACCACGACTGGGATCATTACAACGCCGGTAAAGTAGTCTATCATCCAAAACACATGTCGGCAGAGAGGTTGCAGGAACTCTACCATTACGCCTGGGATATATTCTACAGGGACGAACCCCAGACCATGAAGATGTTCAACCTGATTACCCGTGTCATCAACCGGGAGGTTGAAGACGGCACATATGCCCCCCGCCGCCGGGATCTGATTGATGTTAGTTTTGGAAAAGAGGTTGGGAAGATGGCATAATGCAGGATACGGGATACGCGATGACTGGATAACTGGATAACTTTTTATGGAGATTAATCCCGGGTTTGATGTTTACATGGACCGCTACTTCGACTTCCCGGGGCAGTGGGAAACACCGTCCCGTTGCGGACTGAAGATCATTCGCAGGAAAGATGGCAAAACGCTGGTGATCGCAACAGAGATCTACCGCCAGAATCCGGGAACACCTGTTACAGAATGGGTGGCGCCACTGGCTACTCAGATTATGAAGCATATCGACGAACAGCCGGAAACCTTTCTTTTCATCGAACATACGCCTGACCTGCAAAGCAAGCTGACTTTCTACGAAGAGACCTTCGACAAAGTTGATTTTGACTGGGATGGCGGAAAATTTATCAATCCCCGCTGGACAAGACTGACGCGAGAGAATGTTGACAGGATGATGGAGGAATAAAGGGACCGGGGCACAAAGGCACAAAAGATGTGATTCGACAAAAAGCAAATTATATTATTCACAGGATAAGATCCCGTTTCTCCCTCCCTATCCTATTCCTTATTCTCACCACTCACTTCTCACTTTGCTTCGTCCCCCGAATACTCGGGGTTCTCGCAATGACATTTCTCGCTTCTTATTCCATTTCCCAGCCTATCCTTCGACAATCCATCAAAGGAGTCGTCCTTGATCAGCAGACCCTCTCCCCTCTTCCGGGAGCTACGATCATTCTTATGGGGAGTGATTCGCTGATTGGAGCAGTTTCAGATAACGAAGGAGCTTTCAGACTCGAACAGATCCCTATAGGTAATCACCGGATCCGGGTGACCTATGTGGGCTATGCACCTTATGAATCGCCTGATATCATTGTAAGTTCCGGTAAGGAGAGCACGATCACGGTCTACCTGCAGGAGATGGTCCTTACTGCCCGGGAGGTGGAGATCAGAGGGGACTATGAAAAGTACCAGCCCATCAACCGGATGGCGACGGTTAGTGTCAGGAATTTCAGTGTGGATGAGACCTTTCGTTTTGCAGGGAGTTACAACGATCCTGCCCGAATGGCGCAAAACTTTGCGGGGGTAACCTCCGGAGTAGATAACAGAAACGACATCATCGTTAGGGGGAACAGCCCGATAGGGCTCCAGTGGAGGCTGGATGATATGGAGATTCCCAATCCCAATCATTTTGCCGCTGTTGGAACTACCGGAGGTCCTGTTACTGTACTGAACAACAACCTGTTAACAAACTCTGATTTCTTTACAGGTGCTTTCCCCGCCCAGTATGGGAACACGCTGGCAGGGGTGTTTGACCTTCGTATGCGTTATGGGAACAGCGACCGGCGAGAGTACTGGTTTGAAATGGGCTGGAATGGATTGGAGTTCGGGACAGAGGGTCCCTTTTCAAAAAAATCATCAGCTTCCTACCTGTTTGCCTACCGTTACTCCATGCTGGAACTGATCAGCTTCCTGGGAATCAAGTTAAACCTTGTACCACGTTACCAGGATCTGAACCTGAAGATAACCCTTCCCACCAAAAAAGCGGGTACCTTCACCCTGACCGGAATGGGTGGACTCAGTTATATCCAGTTGTTCGATAGCCGGAAATCACAGGATAAGTGGATGTTCCCCGATTATGGGGAGGATCTCGCCAATGGTTCTGACCTGGGTGTTCTCGGCCTGACACATCAAATCCTTTTGACCCCAAAAACACGATGGAAGAACATTCTCTATGTAGTTGGTTCTCTTGTTTATACCAAGATCGACACCTTTTCAAACGTGATAATTACTCCATCACCTTGGGCCGGAGAACGATCAGAGGAGGTCAAGGGATCCTGGTCTTCCCAGCTTTTTCATAAGTTCTCAATCCGAAACAGCCTTGATGCCGGAATCTTTCTTGATTATTACTGGATGTCATTTGCTGATAGCATGATGTGGAAAAACTCGTTCCTGGTAAATACCGGGACCAGGGAACAGATGGGATTTCTACGGGCTTTTACCCAGTGGAAACATGCCTTTTCAGACCGTTTCTCAATTACATCAGGTGTTTTTGGTTCCTTACTGTCCCTGAACAGCAGCTGGGCGTTGGAACCGCGTATTGGCTTCGACTGGGTCATCAACGATCGTCACAGCCTGAACTTCGGGACGGGCCTGTACAGCCAGATTCAGCCACGGGTGATCTATTTCTTACTTGCTCAACAGCCTGACGGGACAATAACGCAACCCAATCTGGAGATGAACTTTACACGCAGTTGGCAGTTGGCAGTTGGCTATAATTATTTGCTGACTGAGAACCTGCGATTTAAGGCAGAGACCTATTATCAGTACCTGTATGATATCCCTGTCAAACGATCCATTCCGGAGTATGCTCTTCTGAACCAGGGTCATGAATTTTTCCTTGACAGGCAATACGCTGACAGCCTGATTAATCTGGGAACCGGTGAAAATTATGGGATTGAGTTTACCTTTGAACGGTTTTTCAAAAAGAACTACTACTATCTCCTCACCGCTTCCTTCTTTAATTCAACCTATAAAGGATACGACAGGATACAACGAAACAGTGCCTTCAATGTCAACTATGTGTTGAATGCCGTTGGAGGATATGAATTTGTGGTTGGGAAACGGAAATGGGGAGTGCTCTCATTCGGCCTGCGTGCCACCTGGGCCGGAGGAAATCCATACATCCCTTATGATGTCAGTGCTACCGTCGCAACCGGAGAGCCTATCCCTGATTGGAGTCGTTCCTATGAATCCCGATATCCTGCATACAAACGAATCTCTTTCCGCTTTGGCATCAAACGAAACATGCCTAAATACAACCTTGAATTCCTGCTCGACTTGCAATACCGCACCAATTACACCAACATCGCCCTTCAGCGAATCGATCCGAAAACCGGTGAGATACGATACTACTTCCAGATGGGCTTCTTCCCGATGGGGACCTGGCGGATCCAGTTTTAAAAAAAATATGAACTACAATAAAAGCCTGGCAGCACTTACCCAGTCGAAGGCTCTCTTCTACCCCAATATCGGATTCAACGCCAGGTACAGTGTTGCGGATGGGGGAAGAACCATTGATTTTCCTGTCGGGGATTTACTCAATCCGGTCTATACCACACTGAACCAACTCACTCAATCACAAAAGTTTACACAAGTAGAGAATGAACAGATCTACTTTATACGACCCACGGAGCAAGAAACCATGCTTTCTCTGCATAAACCCCTCTTCAACAGCGATATCTGGTTCCAATACAAAATCCGTAAAGATCTATCAGAAGCTGCATTCATTGGCATTGATCTGTACAAACGGGAACTGGTGAAAGAGATCAAAACGGCCTATTTCAATTACCTGAAGACAGTCAAAGCACTGGAACTGTTCCAACAAACACTTGAGGTGGTGAAAGAGAACCTGCGCGTCAGTGAAAGCCTCGTTGCCAACGACAAGGTCACAGTAGATGCTGTGTACCGTTCCCGGGCCGAACTCAGTAAAGTAGAACGGCAGATGGCAGAAGCAGAAAAATTTCACGAATCAGCAAAAGCATATTTCAATTTTCTGTTGAATAAGCCGCTTGAATCCAATATTGAAGTAATATTTAATAATGTATTGATAGATAGTTTATTATTAACACCTCAGGTTAACCAAATTCAACCATACCCCTACCCTGAACCTGGGAGTGAGCTATGGCATCCAGGGTGAAACGTATGAGTTCAGTGACAAGGCAGATTTTTTGATCGCTTCGGTCGTGATGCAATGGAAGATATTCCATGGGATGGAAACACGTTCTAAAATCCAACAAGCATCCATTGAGCAAGATATCTTGCAAGAGCAGCATGACGAACTGCAGAACCAGATCTCTATGCAGGTGATTGATGCCTGGTATGGTGTGAAAGCGGCTGCCAAAGCAGTTCTTGCAGCGAGAACACAAAGTCTTAGTACCGCAAAAGCTTTTGAGATCATTCGAAAAAAATACAACCAGGGACAAACCAGTCTGCTCGAATTCATCAACGTAAGGAGCGATATGACCAACGCCGACCTAAACCTGATCCTGGCAAGTTATGATTATGAGATCAGCCGGGCCGAGCTGGAGCGGGTAGTGGGGACGTGCCCCGTAGAGTAATTACGAATTACGATTTACGAATTACGATTTACGATTTATATTTTCCATATGATTGTATGACCTATTTTCCTAATTTCCTAATTTCCTGATAATATGAGACATAAACGTTTATTTTACCTGCTTTTAGCCCTTTCTCTCCTGGCCTGCAACAGAACACCGAAAGGAGCAGACAAAGATGACCGGATTCGTGTTGCAGTTATACCGGCAGAGACCAAAGAGATCAGGGAAACTGTCCATACATCAGGGCAGCTCTCCTCTAAAACGGAGGTCAGACTTAGTTTTAAGACAGGAGGTGTGATCGAACAGATTGGGGTGAAAGAGGGCCAGTCGGTTTCCAGGGGGGATATCATAGCCCGGTTGAACCTGGCTGAAGTCAATGCCATCGAGCACCAGGCTGAATTGGGTTTCCAGAAAGCAGAGAGGGATTATCAACGGGTTGAAAACCTATATAACGACAGTGTGGCTACACTCGAGAACCTGCAGGATGCAAGGACAGCCCTCCAGGTTGCAAAAGCCAACCTGGAGATCGCCCGGTTCAATAGGAAATATTCGGTAATAGAGGCTCCAGCCCGTGGAAAAATCCTCCTGAAGCTGGCTGAAGAACACGAAATTGTCGGACAAGGTCAACCGGTATTTCTCTTTGGCTCCTCCGAAGAGGAGTGGGTCGTGAAGGCGAGTCTGACCGACAGGGATGTTGTAAAGATTGACCTTGGAGATCCTGCTATGGTTCAATTTGTGTTACAGAAGGGCTCAGGGAGGGAGAGATGGTTGTGACAGAAGGGGCTCATTATCTGAAAGATAACGATGAGATTCTGATCAAAGAAGAGTAACCTCAATCTGTCAGCCATGAAGCTTCCGAAACTAGCCATCGACAATTATCAGTTCACCATCCTGGTATTTATTTTACTTGTCATAGCGGGAATCAGCTCCTTTCTCTCCATGCCCCGGACAGAGGATCCGCCGGTGAATGTTCCAGGAGCCTCTGTGATTGTGATTTTTCCCGGAGCCACACCAGTCGACCTGGAAGAACTTGTGGCTCAGCCTATTGAAGATGCAATCAATGAACTCGGGGATATCAAACGCATCCAGACAACCATCAAAGACGGACTGGTATATCTCTCCGTGGAATTTTACTTCGGAATGGATGCCAGGAAGAAGTATGACGAGGTAGTGGATAAAGTCAATGGTATCAGGGGTGAACTTCCAGCGGAGATCCTGGAGTTGAACTTTCTCGAATGGACCACTTCCGACGTGGTTATCATGCAGTTAGCCCTGGTTTCGGAGAGTGCTCCGTTCCGTGAACTTTTCAAGGAGGCAGAGCGACTGAAAAAGATGATCCAACAATCCAAGGGCGTGAAGAGTGTTGGGATCAAGGCATATCCTGATGAGGAGGTTAGAATCTCCCTCAACTTTCCCAAAATGGCGGCCATGAACATTTCGCTTGATCAGGTTGAAAAAGCTATCCTGAGTAATAATGCGAACATCCCGGGCGGCTCACTGAAACTTTCGGGGAAGAACTTCAACATTCAAACGAGCGGATCATATAGCAGTCTCCCTGAGATTGAAAATACGGTAGTTCACTCATTCCGGGGGTGGAACATCTATCTGAAAGACATCGCCGATGTTGTATTCACATATGAAGATCAGATCTATTATGCCAGGGTGAATGGAAAACGCTGTATCTTCCTGGAAGTAAAGCAGAAAGAAGGCTACAATATCTTCAGGATACGGGAAGATCTACAGACGGAGATCATGGATTTCACGGATGCACTTCCGGCCGGCATCTCCCTCTTTCCTGTCTTCGATCAATCCATTTGGGTAGAACAACGGATCAACCACTTCCTGGGGAACCTGTTGCAGGGAATCCTGCTGGTTGGACTGATTGTCCTGCTGGCCATGGGCTTTCGCTCATCGATGATCGTGATCCTGGCCATACCACTCTCCATCATCATGGGGCTTTTTATGGTTGATCTATCGGGATTTGGCCTCCAGCAGATCTCAATCGCCGGACTGGTGGTGGCACTGGGATTGCTGGTCGACAACTCCATCGTCATGGTGGAGAACATCAACCGGTTCAGGTTTCTCGGGTACTCCCCCCGTGAGGCTTCTATTCAGGGGGCCTCAGAGATTGGATGGCCAATCATCAGTGCGACTGCCACCACGGTGCTTGCCTTTATTCCCATCATCATGATGCCTGAGGCATCAGGAGAGTTCATCAAGAGCATGCCTGTGACCATCATTGCGACTCTAACCATGTCGCTGTTGGTGGCGCTTGCACTTACACCGCTGGTAACCAGTAAAATATATCATCCGATTTCCGTCAATGCCACGAAAAAGAGGTTGAAATTCTTTGAGAACCGATTGCAAAAGCTGATTGAAGGCCCATACCGCCGCTCGCTCCATTATGCACTGAACCATAAAGTGTTGGCAATCGGTTTTGCTGTTGCGGCCCTGATAATCTCCCTGTTTGTTTTTCAATACGTAGGGATCTCTTTCTTTCCCAAAGCGGAAAAACCTCAGTTTCTGATCCAGATCAACCTGCCGGAAGGGACAAACCTCGATAAAACCAACCTGGTAACGATGGATGTGGAGGCGATGCTGGATACGCTATCAGGGATTTCCTATTACGCCTCCAACATTGGTCACGGCAATCCCAGGATCTACTACAATGTATTCGAGAAAAACTATGCAAAAAATTTCGCTGAGATCTTTGTTCAGTTAAAGGAATATAATGCCAGAGAGTTTGATGAGCTGATGGTCCAACTTCGTCATCAGTTTTCGGAATATCCCGGAGCCAGGATCAATGTCAAGGAGTTTGAACAAGGTCATCCGATCGAAGCGCCGGTGATGGTTAATGTTACCGGTGAGAACCTGGATATCCTCAAGGAGATCTCAGAAGATGTGGAGAGAATGATCAGTGAACAACCAGGAATCATCAATCTCGACAACCGGATGTCGAAGAAACGGATCGATCTCAGTGTCAACATCAACAAGATAAGGCAAGTATTTACGGAGTTCCTGTCGTTGAGATCGATAAAACCATCAGGACGGCCGTCAATGGTCTGGCCGTCTCAAAATTCCGTGATCCACAAGGGAAAGAGTACCAGATTATTCTGCGAATGCCAGTTGGAGAAGAGATAATCCCAGAAGATTTTGGTCACATCTTCGTCAGGTCTCTTTCGGGACGCCTGGTACCCCTCAAACAACTGGCTACCATCGAGTTTATTCAGGCCCCCAGTACCATACAGCGATTTGATCTCAACCGGTCAGCCCTGATCACCGCCGATCTCGAGAAAGGAGCAAATCTTGATCAGGTCTTGAAACCTGTCATGGAACAATTGTCAAACTATCCCTTCCCAAAAGGATATGGATACGTGATCACCGGGGAATTGGAGAGCCGGGAGAAGATTCTTTCGGCGGAATGCAGGTGGCCATCATCATCGCCATGATCTGGGCATTGCTGATCTCAGGGTATACCTTTTCATTCTCAGCATTCGTTGGATTAATCAGCCTTGTCGGCATCGTTGTAAACAATGCCATCATCCTGGTGGATTATACAAACAAGCTGATTACCAGGGGAATGACTCTCAAAGAGGCCATTATCAGGGCGGGAGAGACGCGCTTTACCCCTATTGTCCTGACCAGCCTGACTACCATTGGGGGATTGCTCCCACTTACATTGAGAGGCGGAACGATGTGGGCGCCGCTGGGCTGGACCATCATCGGAGGACTCTTCGTCTCCACCTTCCTGTCGCTGATCATCGTACCGGTGTTGTATCAGGTTTTTACGAAGGACGAAAGACGAAACTAGTAATAAAACCAAATCGTCCGGTAATCCCGCACATTCTCCCCTCTTGCGGCAAGCTCCTCGAGGTAGTCATAGATGGGAACATCCACGTAATTGTAAGGTGGGACCGGGGAGATGTTTTTCTCCCACGGATGAAACTCATAAACCCGGCTTCCGTCGGGAAGGATCATAACCAACCGGTGATCCTGTCCTGCCCGTAAATGGTTCTTTCCAAGTTTAGGAACATTGAAGACCGGTTCATCGGTGCGGTCGAGTCCGGGTAACAGGCGCGCCTCCTCTTTCCGCTCCTGTAAGATCCTGGCAATCGGGACCATGTAACGTTTGGTCTCCTCCTTCCCTTTCATGTTGAACGTATAATAGGGATCTACCCCAATGGATTTAAGGTCGCAACGAAGTTTTGCCAGCTCAAACCGGCGGGAGTTCTCCACCGTATAGACCTGTTGATTGTAGATGCTGATCCCCAGTTTCCGGATCCTCTGCACGGCAGCCATAGCTTCGGGAGTGATCTCGTAAGAGTGCTCGAAATGGGTGATCAACGCAATCTCCAGGCGTGGAGGCTGATGATACCTACGCAGGATCTCGACGAGCTTATCCGTGAATCGCATGGGCAGCACGACAGGCGTACGGCTCCCGATCCTGATCCTGTAAATTTGCTTCTTCCTAGATAGGATCTCCAGAATATTCTCAATCTGCGGGTTGGTCATCACCAGGGGATCTCCTCCGGTAATCAACACATCTCCAACACTTTTATGTTTATCAAACCACGAAAGAGCCTCTTCCAGCTTCTCTTTGGTAGCCATGGCCTTGGGCTCCAGCACCCGTTCAATCTCCCAGTTACGCTGGCAATAGACGCAGATTTGCGAACAGGTGTTAAACGGCTTCAGGATGGAGATGAAAGGGTATCGGCGGGTAACCAGGTCGACCGGGGAGGTATCGTGCTCTCCCATAAAATCAAACGATATTTCCCGGTCAGCCTTGTGGTCAGTAAGCTCATCCACATAATCCTTGGGGGGAATCACCTGGGCCCTGATCGCATGATCATACCCGATAGAGAGTTTGGTATCCATCAAACTCAGATAATAGGGAGTGATACCAAAGGCAATCTTGTTCCTGACCGCCTTGTCTACCGCCTCCTTCTGATCATTGGTCAGCTCGATCAGGTCGATCAGTGGTTTGGGATCCTTGATCACATGCTTCAGATGCCACTGGTAATCGTTCCAATCCTTTTCCGTTGCCTTGAAATAGCGAAGCATCTTCGCACGGTTCTCTGCACGCCACCCGACGACCTCTTCCTCCAGTCCGGATGGATACTTTTTAAAGTACTTCTTCATATTGGATCCCAGTTCATCCAGTATCTCCATCCTGACAGTCGCTGCTTCTCTTCCGTGCAGTTTAAAAAACTCGGGAACGCCCTTCTTTACCTGGTCGTTCTCCAGGTAGATATTGGATTTGCCGGTGACGCCCCGAAAAAGGTTAATAAACTCCATCAGGAATCCGGCAGAGATCTTACCGGTCATCTCATCCCTGTGATTCCCGGCAAGTTTCCAGAGGCAATCCAGGGCCGAAAACTCGGTTCGAAATTCATTTACAGGCCCAATGACACTCCTGAATACCCGAATGCTCTCCCGAACCGTGGATTTCTCCAGGATATGCAGGTCATTGTCCACCTGGAAGACTTTTCTCTCAGCCATTTCCAGGTAGTTGTAAAGATGATCGCGAGCCTCTTCAAGGGTCTCCGATTTACGTAATAACTCAAAGATGTCCGGATTCGAGTCCCATAACCGCTGCAAATAGCCTTCATAATCAACCTCAAAGTGAGGTTTGAACAGGCTCACCTCATCGGTGAAAACATCATCCAGCAAGCGGGTACTAACCCATTTTCGGCCGGAAGAACTCTCTTTACCTGTTTTGGGATGGATTTCTGGCAAATGATTGGAAGTATCTTTCTTCATAAAGGGTTCGTTTATAGTGAATGAAAAAATTAATTTTCTAAGAAAAAGCCTGGCAGAAGATAGTTCGGGATTGGAAGGTTCATCAAACTCAAAAGTACAAAATTTTGGATAAGAACGCAAGTGTTGTTATATTTGTTCAACCAAAGATTTCAGCATGAAACATTTACGTATTGTCATCTGCATTTTTTTAACGGTCACCCTCGCCTGCAATAAAAACGACATTCCTGACCTGGATTTCCGGCAGGAGATGAGGAAATTTATTGAAGGGATCTCCGGTTATGCGAAGAGTTTTTCTCCTGGATTTATTGTGATCCCCCAGAATGGCCAGGAGCTGATCACCCTCGACGGGGAATCGTCCGGCCCTCTGGTAACCGGGTATTCACAGGCAATCAGTGGGCAGGGGCGGGAGGATCTTTTCTATGGTTATGACGGCGACGGGGTTCCAACACCGTTGAACGACCGGCTTTATATGGAGGAATACCTTGACCGTAGCAAAACGGCAGGGAACGTGATCCTGGTGACAGATTATTGTTCTGCTCACCCAGATATGCTCGATTCCTATCTCCAGAATGAAACAAAAGGATATATCTCCTTTTCATCTGATCACAGAACACTGGATCATGTGCCAGCTTACCCTGTTCCGATCTTTCATGAGAATTTAAATGCCATTCAAACCCTTGACCAAGCCAAAAATTTTCTCTATTTATTGAACCCGGAGACCTTTCCCACCAAAACTCATTTTCTGGACTCGCTCAGCAAAACCAACTTTGACCTTTTCATCATTGACCTCTTCTTCCAGGGAAACGAACAACTCACACAGGAGGATGTAGCTTCACTCAAAACCAAGTCAAATGGGGGAACCCGCCTGGTCATCTGCTACATGAGTATTGGAGAAGCTGAGAATTACCGGTATTACTGGCAATCAGGATGGGAGTTCAGGAGTCCGGAGTGGCTCGACAAAGCCAATCCCGACTGGCCGGGTAACTTCAAAGTCCGGTACTGGGATCCGGCCTGGCAAGCCATTATTTTCGGAAACGACAATTCCTACCTGAAACGCATTATCGACGCCGGGTTTGACGGAGTGTACCTGGATATTGTGGATGCTTTTGAATACTATGAAGAATAATCCGTTATTTTGAATCCAGAATTTAGAATTCAGAATTTAGTATTTAGTATTCATTGATTCACATAAGTAAACAGCCATGATCAAAGAGATTCTTCTTTATATAGCCGGTGCCCTTACATTTTCTTGGGGTGTTGCTCACCTGTTTCCTACGAAGTCTGTAGTTAAAGGATTTGGTGATATATCAGAGGATAATCGAAAGATCATTCTCATGGAATGAATCACAGAAGGTGTAGCGTTGATCTTCCTGGGCATCCTGATTGTCTCTGTCACACTGTTTGGAGACATCCACTCCCTGACAGCCCGGATCGTTTATACCGTAGCCGTTTTCATGCTGATTGCTATGGCGTTGGTCTCCCTGCAAACCGGGTTTAAAGTCAACTTCCTACCATATAAACTCTGTCAATTTTTATTCGGGGCGTCAGCGTTATTGATTTTCATAGGTGTATTACTCTAATAACAGGATTTCGTGAGAATTATCGATCTATCACTTGAGCATGAACCACTCTATTTCTGTTGCCTCGAAGATTGGTCGGAGGAGATGAAAGAGGCCGGCGATCACAAAGAGAAGTGGTTTCAAAAAATGAAAAACAAAGGTCTGAGGGTAAAACTCGCCGTTGATGACCACGGAGTGGTTGGCGGAATGATCCATTACTTACCCATTGAACTCTCGCCATACGAAGGAAAAGATCTATATGCTATACTCTGCATTTGGGTCCATGGATACAAACAGGGACGTGGAAATTTCAGGAAACAGGGGATGGGCAAAGCCCTGCTCCAAGCTGCAGAAGAGGATGTTAAAGCTCTTGGAGCCAAAGGATTGGTTGCATGGGGATTGATTATCCCGGTTTTTATGCGGGCTTCCTGGTTTCGGAGGCATGGGTACAAAACCGCCGACAAGGAGGATATGTCACGGCTTCTGTGGAAACCGTTTTCAACGGATGCCATTCCCCCGAGATTCATTAAACGTAAGAAAAAACCGGAAAAAATTTTCGGAAAAGTGTCAGTTACCTCCTTCATCAATGGCTGGTGCCCTGCCATGAATATTGTTCATGAACGAGCTAAACGAGCTGCAGAAGAACTTGGAGATGGAGTAGTTTACCAGGTTATCCCCACTGAAAAGAAAGAGACCATCATGGAATGGGGCATTTCGGATGCACTTTATATCCATCATAAATCTGTAAGAATGGGGCCACCACCCTCCTACAAAAAGATCTATCGGAAGATCAGGAAGAAGCTTTAAAGTATCTTCAGTCTTCAGTCCTCAGTCCTCAATCTGCAAAATTCGAATTGTGGATTGTGTACTGTGGACTGCAGACTGACATTCTAACCTAATTCCTATATCTTTGCCCCATGCGTTTAATTTATAGACTCGACAAATCCTTCGGTCCCGGCGGCTCGTTTGCGGGATTGGTGTCGGTGATTGTAGGTGTCATCCTGCTCCCTTTTTATTGGACTGGAGTAATTTTGTTGATCCTCGGAGCCTTTGTTGGATTTACCGCGAGCGGATGTGAAATTAATCCCGGGAGGCGACTTATTCGACCGTATCAGTTGTGGTTCGGGTTGATTAAGACAGGTTCCTGGCAACAATCTCGAAGCTGGCACGCCTCAATCGCGCGTGGAAGTACTGAAACGCAAAATCCGGGAGGAGGCTGTTCTGGAAGCCCGGAAACTAGCAGAGATACTGGGGATGGAGGTGTTGGATAACTAGATGCTGGATGACTGGATGACTGGATATTGCAAACTTTGAACCTTGAACCTTGAACCTCATCTCCCGACCCTGATCACTTGTGCCCCTGGCCCTGCCTATTTTGGTGTCACAGATCTCCACGTCCATCATCTCACCCAGGTGGCGGACAAGCACCGGGCTTCTGAGCAGCATGACTCGCTGATACAAACCATCGAACAAGCAGGTACGAAGGTGATCAACCTGGAGGAACTTCCCGGACATCCCAACTCTGTTTTTACGAAGGATCCTGCGGTTTGCACCCCACAAGGATATATCCAACTAAGGATGGGCCTTCTTTCACGGGAAGGCGAAGAGCCATGGATGGCTGAAAAGCTGGATAGAATCGGAGTTCCCTGTATAAAGGCCATCGAAGCACCCGGAACGGTCGAAGGAGGAGATGTGATCCTGGCAGAGAAGGTAGCCTTCATCGGGCAATCTTCCCGGACAAACGCTGAAGGCGTCAGGCAAATCAGTCACCTGCTTGGAGGAATGGGATATGAGATCAGAGCTGCAGTCGTTCACTCTCCTTTTCTCCATATAGGCGGATCCATGACCCTTGTCTCACCGGATACCATCTTGTGCGTCAGGGATCTATTTCAAGAAAGCTTTTTCAAAGGCTTTCAACGCATCGAGCTTCCTCCTGCCGGATTCATTAGTGGAAATGTGATCCCTCTTTCCAATCGACAGGTGATTGCAGACCAGGCGAATCTACCCGCTATTACCGCCCTTCGGCAGCAAGGATTCAAGGTCTATCCGCTGGATCTCACTGAATTTGTTAAAGGAACCGGTGGGCCCAGTTGCCTGATTCTGCAGGTAAAATAACAGTTGGCAGTGGGCAGTGGGCAGTGGGCAGTTGGCAATGTCAAAATTCGTAAATCGTAATTCGTAATTCGTAATTATTATTGAAGTATTACCTTTGCCCCAAAGATTCAGCCCGCATGCGTCTCTCGTTACGTCTGATGATCTGGTTCCTGACGATCATGCCTTTCCGGTTCTTTTACGGGATATCTTCGTTTATTTTCTTCATCATGTTTTACGTTCTGGGTTACCGGAAAAAGGTCGTTTGCAGAAACCTGCAGAATGCCTTCCCGGAAAAGCCGGAATCTGAACTCAGGTATATCAAACGAGAGTTTTATAAACACCTGGCTGATTACCTGGTGGAGACAGTAGCAAATTTCCATATGAATGTCAGCGATTTCGACGCCCGGTACAAGTTAACCAATACAGAACTACTGGATAAATATGCCAGGGAAGGGATCAACGTCATTCTGACTCCAGGCCATTATGGAAACTGGGAGTGGGTCTCATACCTGGTGCTGAAGATTAATTTCACCTGCGTGGCCATTTACAAAGAGCAATCCAATAAATTTGTCGATGACCTGATCCTTCATTCCAGGGGCAAATACGGACTCCTTCTTTACCAGTATCATGAAGCATACAAATACTTGCTCAACGCCCGGGAAACAGCCCCGCTCTGCCTCTATTTTGCGGCCGATCAGCGCCCGGTAAAAAAAACGAAGGTTCCCTGGGTGACCTTTTTAAACCAACCGACTGCTGCTTTTCGTGGTCTGGAAAACCTGCACCGAAAGACGAAAGGGGTGGTTCTTTATGTGCATATCAGGAAAGTAAAGCGCGGCTTTTATGAAGTGGAATTCCGTCCCCTGAACAAGCCCGGTGAGGTGGACATGGTTCCGGATCTCATCGAACGGTATTTTGAGGCACTGGAGAGTAACATCCGGGAAGACCCCCGGTTTTATCTCTGGTCGCATAACAGGTGGAAATTTTCGCCGCCAGCTGAAGCGACAATCAATCATGAAAAATAAATCGTCTTTGCCCTCTTTACCTCCTCGATGGATTGTCAGAGCCATCCAGGGTGTCAGGTCAGCAATCCTGGCTATGCATGACAGGATGTTTCCCGGGAATGTGGTACTATATGAGAAATTCCAGTATTTCTACCTGCTTCCATGCCTCTATGTGACAGCAGAACTTAATGTTGCGGGGTTGCTTCAGGATGGGGAAAAACCGCTGGCTGATCTTGCCAGGAAGTCTGGTACTGATGCGGAAAGCCTCTATCGAATCCTGCGTGTTCTGGCTTCCCATGGCATATTCCGTGAGAGCAGAGACCGGTTTTTTTCCAATACCAGGTTATCAAAACCGCTCATGGACAAACAGGAATCATTGCGCCATATGCTCAGGCATCATCTGGGTCCACTGAACTGGCAAATCACCGGTGACCTGCTGGAGACAGTCAAAACCGGAAAAGATGGATTCAACAGGAAATATGGCAAAAATATTTATGACTACCTTACCGGAGATCCCGACAGTTATGCCATATTTGATCAGTCGATGTCGGATCTCTCTTCCTTGGGAATGGCTCCTCTGCTTCAGTCATACAACTTCTCGAACATCACAACCCTGGCAGATGTTGGAGGTGGAGAGGGGTTTCTGTTAGCCAACATCCTGCAGCGATACCCTTCCATCCAGGGAATCTGGTTTGACCTTCCCGTTGCCCTTGAAAAAGCAGAACAGGTACTTCAAGAATACGGTGTGAGAGAGAGGGTGTCCCTGATTGAAGGGAATTTTTTGGAATCCGTTCCTTCCGGAGCCGATGGATACCTGGTGAAAAATATTTTACACAACTGGGACGATTCAAACTGCATTACCCTCCTCTCCAATATCCGGAAGGTGTTGCCTGAGAATGGGAAAGTCATCATCGTGGAGATGATCGTTCCTCCAGGGAACAGGCCGTCGGCAGCCAAGATGATCGACATTCAGATGCTCACTTCTATGCCTGGTGGCAAAGAGCGAACCCGGGAGGAATTTGAAGCGTTGTTCCGTCAGGCTGGTCTCACCCTTTTCCGGGAATATCCCACCATTGCACCGGTCTCTGTTCTCGAAGCCCGACGGAATGGTTAACTTTACCCCCATGCGAAAAATCCTGGCAGCATTAAAGAAAGAGTGGCTTATCCTGATCCGGGATATCCCCGGCCTTGGAATTCTGTTCCTGATGCCTGTCCTCTTGATTCTTGTGGTGACCCTGGCACAGGAGAATGCATTGAAGAGCCAGGTGGAAAAGAGCACCATCCTCATTTACAGTCCTTCCGGGTCAATCCTCGGAAAACAAATAACCATCGATATTGAATCTTCAGGCATGTTTAGAATAGCTGCTGATCCCAAAGGCCGGGATAAGCTCTATGAAGCCGTCCAAACAGGACAGGTCCCGCTTGGAATCCTGATTGCTCCAGGGGATACAGCCATCACACTGATCATCGATCCCACCCTGCACGAAGCCTATAAAACCTCCCTGGTCACAGCTGTTACATTCATCCTTAAGGGGGCGGGGGGAAAGGTGATGATGCAACAACTATTATCAGCCAGTAAGCCTTCTGCTGCTGTACTTTCCATGGAAGCTATCCTGGCAAATCTACCACAGATATCCCTTCATCAGGCAGTGAAAGAGCGATCCTCCATCACCCCGACACCGGTGCAGAACAACATCCCTGGGTTTATTCTTTTTGCTATGTTCTTCATCGTCATTCCGTTATCCGGTAGCGTGATCAGTGAAAAGAACGAAGGGGCCAGTTTCCGGTTACGTACACTTCCCGTTCCCCTCTGGACTATGCTGGGAGCCAAAGTCCTGTTGTACCTGCTGGTATGTATCGTGCAGTTCCTGCTGATGTTGCTGATCGGGTACTACATGCTTCACCTTTTATTCGGATTCCCGAAGCTGGAGATGGGATCCAGTTTTCTTGCATTGACAATAGCCACCCTTACTGCCGCCCTCGGAGCTGTCGGATTCGGACTGCTGGTTGGTTCAGGCTCACGCACCCACAGCCAGGCAGCCCTGTTCGGGTCTGTCATGGTCGTCATTCTGGGCATTATCAGCGGGACGTTCCTCCCGATCCATGTCATGCCTAAAGCGATCCGTGTCATCAGCAATTTCTCGCCTATCCGTTGGGGAATCGACAACTACCTTGAACTATTCATCCGTGACGGAACCGTGATGGATATCCTGCCCAGAGCCCTCTGGTTGTTTTTGTTTTTTATCTTTGCAATGCTGATGAGCATGTTAATTTTTAAAAAACGGAACTAATGCCGCGGAGGTTATGAAAGAGAAAGAGGGCTTTGTCGATTGCCCGGAGCAGCAGATGATCCTGTATGTGGAGAAAGAAGACGGGCAGTTTGGGCCCATGCAGACCGGCTCATACATTACGAAAAATTACATCAACGATTATTTCACAAAACGGAATAACCTGGTTCACTCTCTCCGGGAACAAATCAGCCGGCGAGAGATCAGCCCCGTGAAGTTATTTATGGTACTGGAGGATCTGACTACCAAAGAACTATCGGCCCGGACCCGCATTCCTTCACGGAAAATCAAAAAACATATACTCCCTGTTCACTTTGAACAGCTCTCAGAAGATTTACTCCACCGGTATGCCGCCGTCTTTAACGTCACAGTGGAACAACTGTTAAAGGCAGATCCCGGCACAGAACCGCTGCATGATGAATCTCCCAAACGATGACTACGATCCCCTTCAACCATAACATGGGCGCCCACTGTGAATCGGGTACCATCACCTCCCTCCTGAATCATGCCGGGCTCACGATCTCTGAACCCATGGTATTCGGCATCGCCAGCGGGATCTTTTTCGGCTATTTTCACCAGCATAAATCATTTACGTTTCCTACGTTTATCGTCAGGAACCGTCCGGGCGACATGCGGAAGAACATCCAGAAACGACTGGGGGTAAAGTTTCAGACCTTCTCATTCAAACAAGAGCAGGAGGGGATTGAGAAGCTGGATGGACTCCTGATGCAGGGGATTCCCGTCGCTTCACAGGTCGATTTTTACTACATGGATTACGTTCCGAGTTGGGAACGGGCTCATGTCAATGTCCATTTTATGGTGGTGATCGGGAAAGAGGATTCGGAATTTATCATCAGTGACAGCTATTTCCCGAAACCGGTAAGACTGAAAGAGGAGTCGCTTCGGAGAGGCAGGTTTGCAGGAGGAAACATGTCTCCAAAAGGATTTCTTTTCTATCCGCAATATGTGCCTGCGGAGGTGGATCTGCAGAAGCCAATACTGAAAGGGATCCAGAAAGCCTGTTTCAATATGCTTCACCTACCGGTTCCATTCATCGGCATCAAAGGAATCCGGCTTTTCGCCAAACGGGTGGTTGACTGGCCGAAGCTGGCCAGGGATACCGAACATCTATCTCACGAAGTGATGAAAATCAACATCCTGCTGGAAGACCAGGGTACAGGAGGTGCCGGTTTCAGGTTTATGTATGCTACCTTTCTCCAGCAAGCAGCTGAAATCGTCAACAAGCCTGAGTTGAAGGAACTTTCTTCGGAACTGATGACCATTGGCGACGGATGGAGAGAGATATCGCTTTTTGCGGCAAGGATAGGCAAAAACCGGGATCTGGGTCCTGCCAAAATGGCAGAGCTTAGCGAGCTGATCATGGACCGTGCGGCAGTGGAAGAGAGATTCTTTAAACAACTGAAAAAGAGTATTAAATAGGAGATTATAATGGGTATTGAACCGAATGATGAGCTGAAACTGGAGATCAAAAACCTGATCATGTTAACCCTCAACATAACCGATGTAGATCCCACAGAGGTGGATGATGACGAACCTCTTTTTGGCAGCAAGAACGCTCTGACCCTTGATTCTGTGGACGGCATCGAGATCATTATGGCCCTGCAGAGGAAATATAACGTCCGGATCAATGATCAGAACCTTGCCCGTCACATCATTCAATCAATTAACAGCATAGCGGAATTTATCACAAGGGAAAAGACAACTTCTTGAAAGATTCTTACCTCACCGCAGGCATGCGTTTCAGGCCTCTCATACGCCTGCTCTCCCGAAATCACATTGCCTGGACACCTCAGCATAGTGCCCGGATCCTTTTTTTACTCCAGAGTTCCTGCTGGTCTTCCCTGTTTTCAAGAATAGAGACGATGAGGTTTGGATCCTCCCTTCAAAACACGCCGGTTCCCCGTGATCCGATCTTCATTGTAGGTCACTGGCGAACAGGCTCTACCCTGCTGCACCAGTTGATGGCACAGGATCCGGAACTGACGGCACCTACCCTCTTTCAGGTTGCATTACCGGAAAACTTCCTCGTCTCCTATCACTTTTATAAACCCATTCTTTCGTCTCTGGTGGGCTCTTCCCGACCTATGGACAACGTAAAGATCGGCATGGACGAACCCCAGGAAGATGAGTATGCCATCTTCAGGCTAACCACCAGATCTCCCCTTGAACAGCTCATCTTTCCCGCAAAAAAAGAGTACTTCCTTAACAAGACCTCCTTTCTCCCTGCCGGAAAATCCTTGCTCCAATGGGAATCCAGATTGAAACATTTTTACAGGAAAATATATGTTGCTACAGGCAAACGTATCGTTTCCAAAAATCCCTTTAATTCCTTGCGGATCCCGTTGCTGGCCAAACTTTTTCCGGAAGCCAGGTTCATTCATATCGTCAGACATCCTTTTGCTGTGGTTCCTTCAACCCAACATCTCTGGAGGGTGGTGCAAAAGCAAAACATCCTTAACCGGAATGGCTACATACCTGATGCAAAAGAGATCGCCGAATTCCTTTTGCACATGACGGATACCATCCAGGATGATTTCACTCAACTTCCTGGGGAGCGTTCCGCGGAGATCCGGTATGAAGATCTTGTGCAGAATCCAGTCGCAAGTTTGCAATCCCTTTACCAGCACCTGAAGATGTCCTACTCAGGTGAGTTTGAAAGTCTTCTGACTCAATATATTAGCTCTTTGGCTGGTTACCGGAAAAATGTATACTCCCTGTCGGATGTGGAAAAGAACCTGATTGCAGCAATTATGAATACACAGTTGGAACGGTACGGTTATATCGAAAAAGTGTAACTTTACATGGTTATTAATTAATTACATCCTCATGAACCGACATATATTTTTCTTCACTGTCCTTTTGCTATTATCCAGTGGGATTGGGCTCTCTCAAACAACGGGAGAGACACAGGGCAGTTCGTCATCTGGCAGCTTTTCTAAACCAAATCTGATCCGGAGTGGTTCCTACCTGAAACTGGGGCCAGTAATTCCTATGGGCCTCTTTGCCACTGATCAGATCATCATTGACCGACCCCCGCACGATTATGATACTACCAATTTTTTTACTGCCAAAATTGGTGGAAATCTTGGACTGGGATACCTGATTTACATCGGACCGGGGGTAGCTGACAACTACCTTAGATTCGGTATTGACGCCTGCTTTCTTGATGGGTGGTTTGTGACCTCTAATCCCACCCTTCCGGCTACTACCACTAAAAAGGAAACGGATTTCTGGTATTACTTTGTTGGACAGAAATTTGGTCCTCTGATCACCGTTAATCCTGTTGACAGGCTGATGATTGACCTGAGCTACAAACTGAATTTCAACCTCAGCTGGCACAACAGTGATTTTGGATACAACATCATCGGCCAGGAGGTGATGATGAATATCCGGTACCGTATCATCCTGGTGGCGTTCCAGTATAACTTTGGAACCATGAACTATAACGATTTTGATAAATCACGCCCGGTTCACGATATTGATATCTCTTCATTCCGGGTGTTGCTTGGTTTTAAATTCTAACATAAGGTCTGCAGATAATTAAATTTGGAAAATATTTTCCGGTGTTATAATTTTGTCTAAATAAATCAAACAAGTTTAACCTAACAAAGGACGCGTATGAAACAAAGCGTGTTGCGGACATGAATAAAAAGGAAGCGGGAAGTGGAGATACCTGGGCGAAGGCATGGGTAAATGACCGCTCTGCCAGATTTCATCCGATGTTTGAAAAGAACTTTAACGGCAATGCGGATAAATGTGGCCTTTCAGGCAAAGAAGGCGCTGATGATGCAACTTACACCCTCATCATTAAAACCGTATTTACCGAACCCGGATTTAATGTAGGAGTTACGAGAAAAAATGCGTACATAAACATGGTGGTTGATCTCGTCGAAACTGCAAATCCATAGAAAAGTAACCTTTAGACTACCAGGATAAAAAAGCCCGGATGGCACACTGCCTACTGGGCTTTTTTCATTCGTCATTCGTCATTCGTTATTTGAATATACCTTCTCCCCATGTGACCAGGTCTGCAATACATCTACTTCCGGGACCTCCTCCATGGGTATCTCCATAATATCCTGGTCAAGGATCACGAAATCAGCCCACTTCCCCGGCTCCAGGCTGCCATATTCTACCTCATCAAAATTGGCTTTGGCAGCCCAGATGGTCAAGGACCGAATCGCCTGCTCCCGGGTAAGGGCATTTTCCGGTTGAAATCCACCAGCAGGGGATCCATCGAGATCCTTCCTCGCAACGGCTGCGTAGAAGGTTAATAATGGGCTCACCCGTTCAATAGGGAAATCTGTTCCGTTGGCCAGCCACCCGTTCTGATCCAGCAGATCCCGGTAGGCATATGCCCAGCCGATCCGGACCGGGCCAAGCCGATCGTCGGCCCAGTACATATCAGAGGTTGCATGGGTTGCCTGAACAGAGGGGATCACTGAGTACTTTTGAAATAGAAGGAGATCTGCCGGATCAACCACCTGAGCATGTTCAATCCGCCATCGAAGGTCGTTTTCTCCCTGCAGAAACTCGCCATAAATATCCAGTACCTCCCTCACCGCCCTGTCTCCAATGCAATGCGTGTTTACCTGGAATCCATGTTCCAGAGCAAGCCCGCAGATCTCCCGTAGTGAATCGGGCGAAGTGACCTGGATTCCAGTTTTTGAAGGGTCATCACTGTAAGGCTGCTTCAGAAGCGCGGTGCGGCTGCCCAAGCTTCCATCGGCATAAAGTTTCACCGAACAGACATGCAAGCGGTCGCTGTGGTAGGGTCCATTTTTGACAAATGCTTCCAGGTTCTCCGGTGTAGGCTCCACCATGGCGTACACATGAATTTTCAGCAATCCCCTCCGGAATGCCGAATCCAACAGATGCAGTCTTGGCTTCTCCAGCCCGGCATCGGAAAGGCCTGTCAGCCCGTAAGAAAAACAGAGATCTTCCGCTTCCATGAGAAGTTCCAACGTTGCCTCTCTGTCCGGCTTGGGAATGGCTCTCTTGATAACGTCGGCAGCTGTTTCACTGAGAATCCCGGTCAGCTCTCCATGCTCAACCTCTACCTCCTCCTTTAAGAAGCGGTGATTGGATGTGATCCCGGCAGTTTCAAGCGCCTTCTGATTTGCCAGGGCTACATGCCCGTCGATCCGGACCAGCACCACAGGCCTGTCCGGCCAGCGCTCATCCAGCTCCTTTTTAGTAGGGAATTCCTTTACCGGCCAGAGGTTTTGATCCCAGCCGCGTCCGGTTATCCAACCTTTCTCATCCAGGGTATCAGCCAGGGAGATCCGATCCAGTATCTCTTTAAAAGAGGTGCACCCTACCAGGTCGATCCACTGAAGTCCCAACGCCAATCCGTAAAAATGGCAGTGTGCATCTATGAATCCGGGAAAAATGGCATGCCCTTCAGCGTCCAGACGGTTTTCAGGATCATACCGGGCCAGCAAATCATCCTCCGACCCTGTATCTACTACCTTACCCTGATGAATCACCATGGCTTCTTTGACTTGATTAGCCTCATCCATCACATATATCCGGGCATTGTATATAAGGGTGTCCGTGCTTTTTTTCATCGTGCAAGATTGAATTAATGACATAGCTGTCAAAGAAAGTAACAGAAGTAAAGATCTATTTTTCAAATACATAACAAATCATTTGTTTGATTGTTCAAAAATATGAAAACTATTTATAGTTTCACTTGACTTTTATAGAAATGATTTATTATTTTTGTGATACACCAATTTAACCAGATCAATGAACTATAAAACCTTTAATCCAAGGTTTTTTATTGTTTTCTCAATTATTGTAGCTGCAGCGCTCATGCGATTGCTACCGCACTGGCCTAATTTTACTCCGGTGGCAGCTATGGCATTGTTTGCGGGAACCTATTTCGAGAGAAAGCAATTTGCTTTCGCCATACCAATCGCTGCCCTGTTTCTCAGCGATCTCGTTCTGGGATTTCATGCCCTCATGCCGGCTGTATACCTGAGTTTTATTATTACGGTAGTCATCGGAGCCACCATCCGAAAGCATGTCTCGGTGCGTAATGTTCTGCTGGCCGCTTTTGCCTCTACGGTTATCTTCTTCCTGATCACCAACTTTGCGGCATGGCTGGCATTCCCATTCTATCCCCAGAACTTTATGGGCTTAATGGAGAGTTACATGGCGGGGCTTGCATTTTTTAACGATGGATCTCAGGGGATCTCTTTCTTTGTGAACGATCTCCTGGGGACACTCTTCTTTAGTGCGGTATTCTACGGAGTCTACTACCTGGCACATATGCGGTATCCGGTGATTGACCGGTCCAGGTTTTAGGAGAAAAGCTCCTCATCCCTCTCCAGGAGAAGGATGGAATGCTGAGGAACAATAAAATATTTTTCATCATTGAACATGATTTCAATGGCGCTTTTCTGTAAGAATATAGCAAGGTCGCCATTTTTTGCTTGCAGTGGAATGTAGCGGACATTCTCTTCTGCATGGCTCCAGGGTTCTTGTTCATCTTCCGCGGATACAGGAATGGGGTAACCCGGACCACATTTCACCACAAAACCGGTCTGAATCTCCTCCTTCTCTTGGTATCCGGGAGGCAGGTAAAGGCCAGCCTTGGTCTTATTGGATATTTTCTTGGGTTTGATCAACACCCTGTCGCCAACCACAATCAGGTTTTGAAGTTTGCCTTCAGTTTGGTTACTCATTGAGGTGAATTTCTGATCCTCAAAGATATAAAATCCGGTGAATAGAAACTGCATGCATTCGGGAAAATTGGGTACTTTTGTGCCGATGGGAGACATCATTCGATTATTGCCCGAGTCGGTTGCAAACCAGATCGCCGCAGGAGAGGTTGTTCAGCGACCAGCCTCCGCAGTGAAGGAGTTGCTTGAGAATGCTGTTGATGCCGGTGCAACGGAGATCAAACTGATCATCAAAGATGCCGGGAAAACCCTGATCCAGGTGGTGGATAATGGATGCGGAATGTCTGAGAGAGATGCCAGAATGTGCTTTGAGCGTCACGCCACCTCCAAGATCAAAAGCGCGAACGACCTGCTGGCTGTCCGGACCCTCGGATTCCGGGGTGAAGCGCTGGCCTCCATCGCCTCCATCGCTCAGGTGGAGCTCAAATCCAGGCGTACTGAAGAGGAGATCGGAACCTCCATCCAGGTGCATGGCTCCGAGTTCAGTTCCCAGACAGCGGCAAGTTGCAGCAATGGGACCACGGTTACAGTCAAGAATCTTTTTTTCAATGTTCCTGCCAGAAGAAACTTCCTGAAAAGCAACACCCTGGAGCTCAAATATATCATGGAGGAGTTCTACCGGGTTGCCCTGGTTCATCCTGATATCAGCTTCCGGATGTATAACCAGGATAGAATCCTGATCCAACTCTCCCCATCGAACCTGAAACAGCGACTGGTTGCCCTGCTGGGAAGCAGCTATAACCAGCGACTCATCCCGGTTCATCAGGAATCCCAACTGGTAAACCTGTCTGGATTCATTGGCAAACCTGAATTTGCCAAAAAAAAGAGAGGAGAGCAGTATTTCTTCGCGAATGGACGGTTCATCAAGAATCCCTACCTGAATCATGCAGTGGAAAATGCGTTTCAGGAATTGATCCCGAAAGAGGCATATCCTGCCTATTTTATCTACCTGGAGCTGGATCCTTCCTCCATTGATGTGAACATTCATCCTACAAAGACCGAGATCAACTTTCAGGATGCCAAGAGTATTTATGCAATCCTTAACACCGCAATCAAACAATCCATCGGAAGACACCACCTCACTCCTGCGCTCAATTTTGAAACGGAAAAATCATTTGATCTCCCTCCGCTTCCGGATGACCATCCGGTCAGGCCTCCCGCTATCAGTTACAATCCCGACTACAATCCTTTCGAGAAGCAGACAAAGCCACAGTTGGAGATCAACTATAAAACCCACGGAGGAGAGAGAGGAGCTCACTGGCAGAAGCTCTTTGATCCACTGAAAGAGATTCATCCGGGGCAGGTGGAGATTCCGGAGTCAACAGAGAGTATCATCCCTGTGCTGCAGATCGGGAACAGATACCTCGTCACCCATCTCCGGAACGGGATCGTGGTCATTGATCAGCAAGCCGCCCATGAACGCATTCTCTATGAGGAATTCCTGCAACAGGAAGAGAAGAAAGATGGCAGCGCCCAGAAGCTGCTATTACCTCAAACGGTTCAGGTCTCTCACGATGATGCGGAAATGGTCCGGGATATTTCCGACCTTCTTCTTCAGGCCGGTTTTGAGATCTCTGGATTCGGCAAAAACACGTTTGTTGTCCATACTGTCCCGACGGGTGTTGAATCCACGGAGATCCAACCGCTGATCGAAGGAATCCTGGAATCCTACAAGAACGAAACCGACGGATTCAGAAAAAAAGAAGAGCATACACTCGCCAGGACCATGGCTCTTAAATTGGCCATCAAACGAGGAAAACAACTGAACCAACACGAGGCATCCTCACTCATCCGGCAGCTGATGAACTGTGCTGTCCCGGATCTTTCACCCGATAGCAAACCAACCATGTTCCTGTTAAGCTTTGAAGAACTTGCAAAGAAATTTAAGCACTCAACCTGAACTCTATGAGCTCCAATCAATATAGTCCTGCCGGATTCAAACTTCTCCCCCCGGTTGTAAAAAACCTGCTGATTATCAATGGTTTGTTTTATCTGGCGACCCTGACCTTTGAACATGCTTTTGGCCTTGACCTGGTCAGAATCCTGGGCTTGCACTATATCCAGTCGGAGTACTTTCAACCTTACCAATATGTGACCTACATGTTTATGCATGCTGAGTTCTGGCATATTTTATATAACATGTTCGCCCTCTGGATGTTTGGATATCTCCTGGAGAATGCATGGGGTCCCAAGCGGTTTCTTATCTACTACATGATAACCGGGATCGGAGCGGCCGTCATCCAGACGCTGGTCAACTGGTGGGACTTCTTTTCGCTTCAACAGGAGACCCTTGTATATGCCGATCAACCCTCTCTCGATGCGTTTGTAGGGTTTGTCAAACACTATTTCCCGAATTACTACGAATACCATGAAACCATCAGGGGATTTATCGGCGAATGGACACTCAATTCTGCCAACCCGGCCTTTGCAACACAATCAGTTGATTACGTAGACCAGCTTATTCAACTTCAAATGAATGTTCCCACCATCGGAGCTTCCGGGGCTGTTTACGGGATCCTGCTAGCCTTCGGAATGATGTTCCCGAACATGCTGGTTTACATCTACTTTCTCTTCCCTATTAAAGCGAAATGGATCGTTATTCTTTACGGCGCTATCGAGATCTTCTCAGGGATATCCAACAACCCGAGTGACAACGTAGCTCATTTTGCCCACCTGGGAGGGATGATCTTCGGATTTTTCCTGATCCTCTACTGGAAGAAAAAAGCAATTTACTAACAAACAGTCCGTTGATATGAATATGAATCAACAACCCCACCACCCGTTTTCCGATGCCCGGAATTTTTTCAGGCAGAAATCGGCGCTCTCCTACCTGGTGATCATTAACATCTCCGTATGGATCCTGATCCAGATCTTCCGGTTACTGGCATTTCTGTTTGATAAACCCGATTCATCTTCCGCTTTTTCGGCAGTGATCGACTACCTTGCTGTACCTGCTTCCCTCCCATTGCTCCTGCATCGACCCTGGACACTTTTCACCTATATGTTTCTGCATGTCAGCATCTGGCATATCCTATTCAACATGCTGTGGCTTTTCTGGTTTGGCCGCATCTTCCTGGAATACCTGACCGGGAAGCAATTGCTCTGGGTCTACATTCTGGGCGGACTTGCCGGGGCTTTTGCCTATATCCTTGCCTTTAACATATTCCCCGTATTTGCGCCGGTGATAGAGCTCTCATACGCACTCGGAGCCTCTGCATCGGTTATGGCCATCGTTACCGCCATCGCATTTTATGTGCCAAATTATACCCTCTACCTTCTCTTTTTCGGAAGGGTTAAAATAGTTTATATTGCCATCGTTCTCTTTATCCTTGATTTCTTTACCATTCCTGGAGGAAACGCCGGAGGTCAAATTGCTCATATCGGAGGTGCCCTGTTTGGATTCATTTTCATTAAGTTACTCCGTCCGTCATCAATCTCATCATACAGCCACAAGGGATCCCTTTCATCCTGGTTTTCCAATATGTTCATAACTAAAAAGAAAAGCCGGGACGAAAGCCGGTCTTCCCGCAGGCCGGTTACCGACGATGAGTACAATTCCCAGAAAGTGCAACAGCAAAAACGGATTGACATGATCCTGGATAAAATCTCCAAAGGGGGCTACGACAGCCTGACCAGGGAAGAGAAAGAGTTTTTATTCAAATCATCCGGTAAACATTGATCTGACGAATGGGGAAACACCGCAGTACATCAGCCCTCATCCTGGTCAACATCCTGTTGATCCTCAATATCATGGCGGTCATATCCATTCTCTGCTCCTATGGGGCCCAATACATCGATCCCCGTGATTCATGGTTGTTCGCTCTCTTCGGACTCCTTTATCCATGGATCCTGATTGCCAATGTCTTGTTTGTGATCCTCTGGCTCTTTCTCTGGAAAAAATATGCCCTGATCTCCCTTATAGCTATCCTGATTGGCTGGAAACAGCTGAATGCCATGATCACCTTCCATAGAGAACGCCCCATTCTCCTGCCAGGGCCGAACCTCAGCATAATTACCTGGAATTTACATGGATTTGCCGGACAGATGAATGTAAGGGGGAATGTCAGGCCCGAAATCACAGAGTACCTGAGCAGTGAAAATCAGGACATTTTATGTTTGCAGGAGTTCTACATTCATGAAGCAGTTTCATCACCCGTAATCAACAGGATGGCCCGTGAGTGGGGATTACCCTATTACTACGTGAAAGATTATTATAACACAGATCCGCAAGACAGTTTTACCGGCCTTGCTACCTTCTCCAGGCTCCCGATCATCCGTGCAGGATTCCTGCAGCAACAACCCGACAAATATTTCGGTATCTATACTGACATCGTCCTGGAATATGATACGTTCAGGATATTTAATATTCATCTCGCTTCCCTGAGGCTCGGGCAAAAAGATGTAAGTTTTTACTACAAGCTTAAAAAGACAGAAACAGAGAATATCAATCTGAAAGCAGGACTTTTCAGTATTTTAAGAAAGGTAAAACAGTCTTTTATAACGCGTGCGTCCGAGACAGATAAACTCCTGGAAGCTATTCGTCAATCCCCTTATCCGGTGCTGGTTTGCGGAGACCTGAACGATTCTCCCTTCTCATTCACCTACCGGCAGCTCACCCGTTCGCTTTCGGATGCCTTCCTGGACGCAGGAGAGGACTTTTTTGGCAGTACCTATGACGGAGCCCTGCCGAATTACCGGATCGATTACATCCTTTATGACAGCCATTTCAAAGCGTTCTCTTATAAAAAATCGGACGTCACCTTCTCTGACCACTATCCGGTAACGGGTCTGATCATGGTAGCTTATTAGGAGCATGAAGTTTAACCTGACAAGTGAGTTTCAGCCAACCGGGGACCAGCCGGAAGCGATCAAACAGCTGGTGGAAGGCCTGAAACGTGGAGATGAGTGTCAGGTACTCCTCGGGGTGACCGGTTCAGGGAAAACCTATACCATCGCGAATGTCATCCAGCAGGTTCAGCGACCGACCCTGGTTCTCAGTCACAATAAAACACTGGCCGCTCAACTCTACGGCGAATTCAAGCAATTTTTTCCTGATAATGCCGTGGAGTTCTTTGTTTCCTACTATGATTACTACCAGCCTGAAGCCTATATTCCGGTGACCAATACCTACATTGAAAAAGATCTTTCAATCAACGACGAGATCGAGAAACTGCGACTCAGCACCTCCTCTACCCTGCTATCAGGCCGCAGGGATGCCATTGTAGTTTCCTCCGTCTCGTGCATTTACGGGATCGGGAATCCGGATGATTTTGCCAGCAGTGTGATCCAAGTAAAGCGAGGGGATCACCTCAGCCGGAATAAATTCCTGCTCTCCCTGGTGAACAGCCTCTATTCCCGGACGGAAAGCGATTTTACCCGGGGACGCTTCCGGGTACGCGGAGATACTGTTGACATTTTTCCTGCTTACCTTGATTTTGCCTACCGGATCATCTTCTGGGACGACGAAATAGAGAGCCTGGAATCCTTTGATCCGGCATCAGGTCGAAAAATCGATCAATGTCCATACCTGAATATATACCCTGCCAATATTTTTGTCACCTCACCTGATAAAATGAGGGATGCACTGATCGAGATCCAGGATGATCTGATCAGGCAGTGTACCTATTTTCGGGAAAACGGAAAGGAGTTTGAGGCAAAACGACTTGAAGAACGAGTTTCCTACGACATTGAAATGATGCGTGAACTGGGTTACTGTTCGGGTATTGAAAACTATTCCCGTTATTTTGACGGCCGCACATCCGGTTCACGCCCTTTCTGTTTGCTTGATTACTTTCCTGACGATTATCTGACGGTCATTGACGAGAGCCATGTGACCATGTCCCAGATACGGGCGATGTATGGTGGAGATCGTTCCCGGAAACAGACCCTCGTGGAGTATGGATTCAGACTCCCCTCAGCGCTGGATAACCGCCCGCTGAAGTTCGATGAATTCGAAGGGATGACCAGCCAGATGCTGTTTGTCAGTGCCACCCCGGCCGATTATGAGTTACAGCGATCTCAGGGAGTGGTAGTGGAACAGGTAATCAGGCCCACCGGACTGCTTGACCCACAGGTAGAAGTGAGACCCAGCCAGAACCAGATCGACGACTTGCTGGAGGAGATTGATAACCGGATCGGAGCGCATGAGCGGGTGCTGGTAACTACCCTGACAAAACGAATGGCCGAGGAGCTTACAAAGTACCTGGTCCGCCTGAACATCAACTCCCGGTACATCCATTCGGATGTAGCCACCCTGGAACGGGTGAAAATCATGCGTGACCTTCGCCTGGGAGCGTTCGATGTCCTGGTGGGTGTCAACCTGCTCCGGGAGGGGCTGGATCTGCCGGAGGTTTCCCTGGTAGCCATCCTGGATGCTGATAAAGAGGGGTTCCTGCGGTCGGAACGCTCCCTCACACAAACGGCTGGACGTGCCGCCCGGAACATCAACAGCAAGGTGATCATGTATGCCGACAAGGTCACCGATTCGATGCAACGAATGATGGAAGAGACCAACCGCCGGAGAGCCAAACAGATTGAATATAACACAAAACATAATATCACCCCAACACAAATCATGAAGAGTACCCGGGATATACTCGGCCAGACTGCTGTGGCTGACACCAAGGGAGTCTCGGCCCGTACCTATCATGAGCGAGAGCCAATGGGGGCCGCTGCCGATCCGTTGATTCCTTACCTTTCCAAAGAGAAGCTTCAAAAGTTACTAACAACGACGCGGAAATCCATGGAGGAGGCTGTCAAAGAGCTTGATTTTTTAGAGGCTGCACGGCTTCGTGATGAGCTAGCCCAACTCCAGCAACACCTTGACTCAAAATGACATCCTCCGGAAACCCCGAACGTGGTCAATAACTTTTGATATTTGTTAATATCTATTTTCTTCATTTCATCTAAATTCCAATATATTTGCTTACAAAAAAAGGTCTTTCATGAAGAAAAAGATCCTTGCCATTGATGATGAAAAGAGCATCCGGTTCATCATCGAAAATACATTTAATAAAGATTTTGATGTGGTAACCATGACAAATGGCATGGATGCACTTTTCTACCTGCAATCAGGGAATATGCCGGATGTTATAATCTGCGACCTGGAGATGCCGGTTTTGAACGGCATTGAATTTGTCAGACGTCTCCGGGAAAGTGGTTTTTTTGAGGAGATCCCGCTGATCATGCTATCTGGAAAAGAAGAGAGTGCCGAGAAGATCAAATGCTTTGAAATGGGAGCTGATGACTATGTTTTAAAGCCCTTTAATCCCCGCGAACTTCTTGCACGCATCCAACGTCGTTTGGAATCAAAGGAATTGTACTCACAACAACGAATGGGCTAAACGAATATGGAGGAGACTCCGGTACAAACGCTAACAATTTTATACATCGGAAACGATCAGGCCACTATCAACCAGTTTCAAGAAAGTGGTCTCTTTGATATGACTGTTATGCCCAATGGATTGTCAGCAATCTATTGGCTCACAGATCAAAACTTCAGGTTGTTTAATTTCGACAAGAATGTCGAACATGCTCCCATTTATATGGAAACGAAAACGATAGATGCGATCCTCTGTGAGACCAAGATTCCCGGAATGAAGGGATTGGCATTCTATCGGAAGCTGAAACTGCATAACATTTACACAAAGATCCCATTCATCCTTCTGGCAGTCTGCATAGAGGGAAATATCATGGAAGAGGCGATGGATGCAGGAGTGGATGACTACTACCATTGCCGGTTTTCTCCGGAAAGAGTCTTTAACCGGATCCGTTTTCTGCAGAAATTCAAATCAGAGTTTGTCCCCAAACCACTTGATTCCCTGATCGATCAGAATCTGTCAGCCTATCAGACGCCTTACCTGAAGAGGAGCTTCGACATATTGGTGGCTCTTCTTGCCCTGCTCCTTCTCGCGCCCGTCATCCTTATCACAATGCTGGCTATCCGAATTGAATCCAGGGGAAAGGTCTACTACTTCTCCAAACGGGTGGGAGCCAACTACAAGATATTCGACTTTTATAAGTTCCGCTCCATGTACCCGGATGCCGATAAGCGGCTCAAGGAGGTAGCTCATCTGAATCAGTACATTACCGATACAGTGGAAGAGAGCTGTTCTGAATGTGCCAAAATGCCAGAGGGAGGGCATTGCTCCCCTCTGGTCTATTATGACGGCGAGGAGATCTGTGAGCGTTTGGCCGGCAAACGAAAGAGTGCCCGGAAAGCCTTTCTCAAGATCGTAGATGATCCTCGTATCACCAAGGTAGGGAAATTTATCCGTCAGACCAGCATCGATGAACTTCCGCAACTTTTCAACGTGCTGAAAGGAGATATGTCGATCGTTGGAAATCGCCCCTTACCGCTTAATGAAGCTGAAGCGCTTACCAAAAAAAAGTGGAGCAGGAGATTCAATGCTTCAGCCGGACTCACCGGACTATGGCAAATCAAGAAACGCGGGAAGGGAGGGTTGATGTCAGAAGAAGAGAGGTTTACAATGGATAACCATTATGCAGAACATAATACGTTCTGGGGTGATATTGCGATCATCTTCAGGACATTTGGAGCGCTTTTTCAAAAAGAAAACGTCTAACCATAACAAATGACGAAGGGCATCAGGATAAGGATCATCGGATTACTATTTATTTCCACCACTATGGGGGTATTGGCCTTTGGTCAAACAAGGGATACGCTTTTCGTTTTTAATCCCATCATTGATGATATCACGTTACGGATCCCGCCGCTCGATGACCTGATCGACTCTGCCATCGTACATTCACCCGAGGTCAAGGCAGCCGATGCTGAAATCTACTTGAGGAAATATGGGATCAAATCGGCCCAGCGGGATTTCCTGACGAATTTTTATCTGGATGCCGGGATGAACGTGTTTTACCAGGACGCTCTGACCAGCAACAGAACAAATCTCGGTGATATCAACTCGGTGCTGTCTACCCAGGATAACTCCGGCTATGCATTGGGGATCAGTATCCGGATGCCGCTGGATGACCTGATGGATCGCCGGAACAGGGTCAAACACGCCACCAAATTCATGGAACAGGCATTTTCAGAACGGGATTATCAGATCAGGCTGCTCAGAAGGGACATCATAATACAGTACAATCGACTGATCATCAATCAGAAAATTCTCAGGATCGCCAATGACAACCAGATCTACATGTCGCTCCAGATGGCGCTGGCAGAAAAAGAGTTCCTGAACGGTCAGATCTCGCTCTATGAACTGGCCAGGCTGAATGAGATGAACCGAAGGGCAGTGACGGACTTTGAACAGGCTCGCAACGAGTTTTATAATGCTTACATGATCTTACAGGAGATCGTAGGGATCAAATTTAACGTGATCAACAACATCGAGTAGTGAAGCTGATTCACCTGATAAAATTACTCCAGAGGTATATCATACTGATCATACTCGTTCCCCTGTTTCTGGCAGCGATCGTCTATCTCTTTACCCGGAAACAGGCCCGCAATTACCTTTCAGAGACTACGATTTATACCGGTATTACTACCGGATACTCGGTGCAGCAGGAGACCCGGGTGGATCTATTCGCCAGTAACACCGCCTATGATAACCTCATCAACCTGATCAAATCAAGGCGAACCATGGAAGAGGTCTCGGTGCGGTTGCTGGTTCAACACCTGATGCTGGATCACTATGACCCGAAATACATCCAGCAGGAAAACTACGAAGAGTTACTGGCTGAAATTCCTCCGGATATCGTCCAGATAGTAAGGAAATACAAACGAAACCAAAAGCAGCAGCAATACTACCGTCCCCCGCAGAAAACCTCTTATTTTGACGATGACGAAAGCGATTACCCCACCGCCTCACCTACTGTGAGGGATGCCGGGTATCAAAAGATCTCCAGGAATCAACCATCCCAGGATTACCATGTCGTCCGGCGCGGAGAAACCATGTATTCCATCGCGAAACAATACCGGATCAGCATCGAGAAACTGATGAATCTGAATGATCTTCAATCGTATGAACTTGCTACCGGACAACAAATCCGGGTCAATGATAACTTCACTCCTTCAACCTCTGCTGACTATCCATACCCTGCCCCGGCCAGACAGACTGGGTATGACACGACCTTTGGTGATGATTACGAACGGGAGAATGACACCACCCCGCTGATCACCAAACGGTGGATCAGCATCGAACCCACCACCGCTCACCAGGAGCTATGGGATACCACCACACCCTATGAACGGTGCGTCAGAGAGTTGATGCGTTACGGAAACTCCAATGACTACAATTATATTTACAAGCTCTGGAATTCGGGCAACAGGTTTTACAGCATTTCGGCACTCAGTGCCGTCACGGTCACACGGATCGAAAACAGTGACCTGGTCACCATCCGGTACGTCAATCCCGATCCGGGGATCTGCCAGCAAACCCTCATCATCCTGACCAAGGTATTCATCAGGAGTTATAAGGAACTCCGACAGCACCAGACAGATGCGGTTGTAGCCTATTTCAAGCGACAACTGGAAGAGGCTATGCGAAGGCTGCAGAAAGCCGAATATGACCTGCTTGTCTTCAATGAAAAAAACAAGATCATCAACTACTACGAGCAGACCAAAGCCATCGCAGGGATGAAGGAGCAACTCGACCAGCAGTACTCCGATGCCCAGATCGCCTATGCTTCTGCTGACGCTGCCATAAAAATCATAGAGAAAAAGCTGGAAGCTCACGCGAAGTTGACACTCAACACCAACGCCATCATCGAACTTCGCTCTGAACTTGCCACCGTATCCATGCAGATCGTTAACATCGAGATCGATCTGGGCAACGATTCGGCCACCATAAAGCAGCTTGCAGCCCTGAAATCCCATTCCGAATACCTCAAAAAAGAGATCCGGAAACAGATCGATGCCCTCTATGTCATCAATAATAGTGTGGAAGGGCTTCCGGTAATAAGCCTGCTGAATGCATGGCTAACGAATGTCATCGCCTATGAAGAGAGTAAAGCAGCCTTCCGGGTATTGACAGAGAGAAAGAAACAATTCCAGCGTTACTATGAGATCTTTGCTCCTTTGGGTGCTGAGATGAAACGGATTGAACGGCTGATCGGCGTGACCGAAGAAGAGTTCCTGCAGCTACTCCACGACCTGAACCTGGCAAAACTACGACAACAGGATGATGAGATGTCCACCAACATCAAAGTGGTCGATCCTCCGTATTATCCTCTGAAACCTTTGAAATCCAGGGCCATGTTCCTGGTGATCATTGCCGGATTAGTCGGATTGGTCCTCATTATTGCCATTCTAATTGCGCTGGAGTATTTCGATACAACAGTCAAAACAATTGAACGAGCGGAGAGAATACTCAATCTGAAAGTGGCAGGTATCTATCCACGGATCTCACGGAAACTGCAGTCGGCCGACATGGAGTTCATTGTACCGCGACTGGTGGAGATGCTGGTTCAGAATGTTACCCTGGCCGTTAAAGAAAAAAGGGAGGAACATAAAAAGCCTATCATGGTCCTCTTCTTCAGCATGTTGGATGGAGAGGGAAAGACCACGGTCGGTCGTGAACTTTGCAATAAACTGCAATCCTTTGGGGAAAAAGTGCTCTACCTGAATTATTACCACATGGACCCGGAAAGTACCTCCCCCTATTTTGAAGATCTTTCCCAGCCTGGGATTACCGACAATGAGATCCAGTATGAGATCCGAAATACCTTTTTCGATACACAGGAACTGGAGACGCTGATCCCCGGCTTTGACGCGTATAAGCAGGCAGAATATGATTTCATTTTCGTCGAAATTCCCTCGTTGATTAACCACCCCTTCCCCGTTGAATTTGTCCGGATGTTCGATCTTTCCCTGCTGGTTATCAGAGCGAACCGCTCCTGGAAAGAGGCAGATATAGTATTGCTGAATGCATTCAAACCATTATGCAAACAAGAACCCCAGGTTATCCTCAACGGAGTGGAACTCTTTTTCCTGGACTCCGTTTTCGGAGAAGTTCCGAAACCCAGATCAGAGTTTCGACGGATGATAACCAGAATTCTTCTTTTCCGGTTCAGAGAAAGAAGCAAAGTCTGATCCTCCGGTACAGTTAGGCTCTTACTATCATGTTTGCAACGATAAGGAAGATAATCCATGATCAGAATTTCCTGTCTCTGACGGGAAATACCATTACTGCAGCTCTTGGGTTCCTTACATTCTTTGTCCTTGTCAGAAGCCTGGAGACAGATGTTTTCGGGGAGTGGGTATTGTTTATCACAGCGGCCACACTGGTCGACCTCCTGAGATTCGGAATCACCCGGGTCGCTCTTACCCGTTTTCTTTCCGGCGTTTCTGTTGAGGAACGAAGACACTTCATAGGCTCCAGCTGGCTGATCGGCCTGCTCAGTATCCTTTTCTTTTCCATCCTTCTTTATCCTATCCTTATCCTGTTTCCAGAGCCTATAAGAAATTCCGGGTTTTACCTGTTCTTTATGTGGTACCCGGTGCTAGCCTTTTCCAATCTCCCCTGGGGAAATGCTCTTTCCATTTTACAGGCGGATGAAGAATTCGGAAAGATCCTGCTGCTCAGGTTCGTTAGCGTTGCCAGTTTCCTGGTGTACCTGGTGTTGAATTACTACTTATGGAGGATGAGTGCGGAGTGGGTAGTTATCTGGTATATACTTACCAATGTCCTTACATCAATGATTTCAACATTCTTTAACTGGGATGGAGTGAAATATATCTTTCACGCGAAAAAATACTCCAACGTTGCCACCATTCAGTTCGGTAAATACTCTATGGGAACCTCTATCGGAAGCAGCTTGTTAAAAAGTGCTGACGCATTCATCATTGGGCTGAGCCCCTTCCTGGGAACTACCGGTGTTGCGTTATACAGTATCCCTATTAAATATACGGAGCTGATCGAAATCATTGTCCGAAGCTTTTCCGCTACTGCCTTCCCAAAACTTTCAAAAGCCAGTATTGAAAATGACCTCGCCCGGTTCCGGAAGATCTTTTATCAATACGCAGGGGCATTGACTTTCCTGATCATTCCAATAGGTATCTTTTTCGGAATTTTTGCCAAGGAGTTTATCTATCTTATCGGGGGGAAGGAATACCTCTCCCTCTCAGGCGAACTTGGGATCATTATGCAAATGTTTATCATTTTCACATTTCTGCTTGCGATTGACCGCTTCACCGGAATCTCTCTTGATGCCCTGAACAAACCTGATAAAAATTTTTACAAAACCATTGCCATGACCTCTGCCAATATCATCGGGGACCTGATTGCAGTATTTGTGGTTCATGCGCTGTTCCCCGAACTAAGTGTCGTATTCATCCTGATTTGTGTATCCATCGTCACCATTGGTTTCGAGATCGTCGGGATGATGCTCGGGATGTATTTTCTGAATAAGGAGATCACCGTGAAATATGCTCCCATTTTCAAGGAAGGATTCCTTTTTTATAGAGATTTATATCTTAAAACATTTCGAAAAAAACAATATCTTTATAACCAGATAAAATCAGGATCTAAAAATCGGATCAAATGATTCCATCAATTACAGTCCCTGACTGGGTAAAAAGGAATATCATCTCATTTCAGAATATCGAGGATATCCCAGACGAGGTATTCGAAAGAATCAAACAGGGCCTCGCCTCGAAGAAGGCTGAGGATGCCTTTGTAACGATCGGTGTCATTGCATATAACGAGCAAGAAAACATTCTTAGCTGCCTGGCCTCCCTTGCTGAACAAGAGACACCCTTCCCTCTTCGCATTGTTGTCTCCAATAATAACTCTACCGATCAAACCCAGTATCTTCTGGATAAATGTGGAGCATTCTCCGTGTTCCAGCCACAACAGGGAATTGGATATGCCCGGCAGGCTGCAATGGATGTAGCCAGGGGGAAGTATTTTCTTTGCGCGGATGCCGATTGTATGTATCCCCCAACCTGGGCTGAGGAGTTTGCAAAAACAATGGATACACCAGGAGTTTCTGCAGTATATAGCGTTGACTCGTATATTCCTTCATCCAAAAACAGGATTACCCTTGCACTATATGAGTTCATCAGAGATATCTCCCTGGTTCTCAGGCGAATTAACCGGCCCGAACTGAGTGTGGGAGGGGGTAGTTTTGGTATTCCGATGAAAGAGGGAAACGAGATCGGATGGTACACCCGGATTAAAAGGGGCGAAGATGGATCCATGGCATTTGCCTTGAAGCAACATGGAAAAATCAAATTCATCAATTCTTCCAGATCCCGGATCTGGACCACCTCCCGATCGCTTGACCACCAGCAGAGTCTCTTTGCCATGGTCACTGAAAAGTTCCGGAAAGAATTCAAACGGATACACGTATATTTGTTTCCCACCAGGAAAGGCTATAAGGACAGAGAGGAAAATATCATTAAATAATTTGTATTATGATAGTTACTATACATCAACCGGAACACTTCCCATACCTGGGCTTTTTTCAGAAAATGAAAAAAGCGGAGCTGTTTGTTATCCTGGATAATGTACATTACCGAAAGAACTACTGGGTGAACAGGAACTGGTTCATTGATGAAAACCAGAATAAGAGTTTTTTTACGGTTATCGTGGAATCCAAGGCCACTCATAAGAATATTAATGAAGTCATGGTGGCCCCGGAGGCCATGTGGAAAAGAAAATTACTGACCAAACTCAAATCCCGTTACAAATATGATTTCTCCTCGTTCTACGAAAGCGAGAAGCTGATCGATATCAACATGAAGGGACTGGAGTTCTGCCGCGAAAAATTGAATATAACCGTCCCTATGGTATATGCCTCTGCCCTGGGAGTAGATGGCGCGAAATCTGATCTGCTGGTTGACATCCTGAAGGAAGTCAATGCAACACGCTATATATCAGGTTCTTTTGGGAAAGATTACCTGGATCTTGAACTTTTCAAAGATCATGGGATTGAAGTTGAGTTTTTTGAATCCAACGTAACTAATTATCACACCATCCTGGAATATATTTTCGGGTATGATGATTTGATTCTTTAAATCTCGAACCTATGAAGAATGTACTGGCCATTGGCGCACACCCGGATGATGTTGAATTTGGGTGTGCCGGAACACTGGCAAAGCACGTGCATGACGGGGACAAGGTCACCATTGTCCACATGACCTGCAGCGACAGTATGAACATTTATCATGAGATCGTTGACACCAAGGAACTAAGGAAAAGCGAGGCAGAGTCTGCTGCAAAGATCATTGGGGCAGATCTGATCATCCTGGATTTTCTGGATCAGCTTGTCCCGTTTGACCGGGAGAGTATTTTTGCCATCGAGCGATTGCTAAAAGAGCTGCAGATAGATACGATCTATTCCCACTGGAACGGGGACGCACACCAGGATCATATCAATACGTTAAAGACTGTCTTTGCTGCCGGACGTTATGTCGACAGCATCTTCCTCTTTGAACAGGTCCCCTATCCCAGAGTAGGGAAGATCTTCTCTGAGGTCAACTATTATGTCGATGTATCTGAATACTATCTCCTCAAAGAGCAATCATTGATAGCCCACAAGTCCCAGGTTGTAGGGAGATATGCCAATAAAATCCTGACCGGGATGAGATCTCTGGCTGAATTCAGGGGCAGCCAATGCAACTGCAAGTATGCAGAAGCATTTGAAGCAGTCAAACAAATTATCCGGTAACCTGACCGGTTTCAGCGCATAAGGGGGATTCCGGCTGCTCTCTTTTCAGCGATCTCACGGTCATACATCGGTGAGAGGAAAATAAATGCCATGGAGCTGTACATGAGCAATCCCGTGGGCATCTGACCAAATACCCCGTTTCCAAAGCTGGAAACCATGATGCCGAATATTCCGCTGATGATCGCTATCATTTTCCCTTTCAACTCCGGATCCCTGATCCTGTGCATAATGATATAAGAACCCTTGATCAGGATAAAAGCCATTAATCCCAGGTGCAAAGCCAATCCTACCACCCCTTGTTCTGCCCAGATTTCCACATACCAGCTATCGGTTGGTGTATTTGCCAGAAATGTATTCGGTGCAAACCGTTGCGCCTTCGCCCCGGCATTTCCAATGCCTCCACCAAACGGCCGGAGGGCGAGGTAGGGGCGAAGCTTGGCCTGGTTCTCTAACCGGACAAGAAGGGATGGGTTGTTCGGATCAAAGGCACCACGCATCCGTTGAACAAAGTAATAAGCCTGACCGATATAGGTATATCGGAAAAAATAAAACACTGTAGCTGCGATAGCCACACCAATAAAGAATAGTTTAAAATTCCTGTTCAGGAGGAGCCAGAAGACACCTGTACCGGCCAGCACACCCCAGATCCCTCTGGTACCTGAAATAAACATGCCCCAGAAACAAAATAATGCGACAATAATATAAATCACCCGTTGTTTGTAACTCTTCGTCGTAAGAGCAAAGATGGAGGCAATCATCGCGGTATGACCCTGCGAAGCGCCGAACTGCCCTGCATCAGTAAAGAATGAAAATACCCTAAGCTTTCCAAAGAGAATATGAGTGGAACGCCCAACCACGTCCAGCCAGCGTACTTCATATGGGTCAAGACCAACATATAATTGTACCATACCCTTCATCGACCCAAGTACTTCAAAGAAAAACCATAAGTAAATGAACCACATAAAGTACTTGTACTTATCCATCAGGATAAACACCAGGATAACTGTCATAAGCATATACAAGCTGACACCTCTTACATGATAAACCCAGGCTACCCGGCTAACAACCGTGGGATTGACAAATTCAAAAAGAGAGTAGCCAAACCAGATCAAGGCCACAAAAACAACCTGATTATTTAACCTGGACCAATCAAATTTTTCGTAGAAATATTTGAAAAATACAGCAATAAATGTCAGAACCAGGAATCCATCCACCAGCAATCCGAAGGGGGCCTGCAAGACATACCTGGCAAGACCCAGAGCAATAAAATTCACTACGTAAACGGAGAAAAAACCCACCAGAGGATTCTCAAAGACTTTGATCAGAAAAAAAACCGCAAATGGCAAAACCAGCAATGCTGCCACAGCAAGCAGCCCTTGATCAGCAATAAAATAACCCACCCCAAACAGGCTGATAAATAACAGGGAAAGGACCAACGGGTTGTTCATCCTGTAGGCTCCTGTTTTCATAATGAATTGGTCTTCCATGTATGGAAAGAAAAAACAGTTCTCTTTAAAAAATCAAATTTAATAAAATCTCACTAAAAATGTTTAGTAATTATTGTAAATTTACTTTTGTTAATAACTGATGCATTCTGAGGATTCTAATATGTTGGACATGAGTAATCATCAGCAGATTCACAGTAAATATCCGCTGGTTTCCATTATCACCATCAACTATAATCACGCGGATGTAACCTGCCAGATGCTGGAGTCGTTATACCAGATCACCTATCCTGACTACGAGGTAATTGTCATTGACAATGGTTCTCCGGACGACAATCCAAAGATCATTCACGAGAAATTTCCCCGGGCAACGTATATCGAAACCGGTGAGAATCTTGGATTTGCCGGGGCTAACAATCTGGGGATCTGCATGTCAAAGGGAAAATACATCCTGCTTATCAATAACGATACCGTTGTCACTCCCGGATTCCTTGAACCCCTCGTCGATAAAATGGAGTCAGACCCGGAAATCGGAGCTGTCAGCCCCAAAATTCTTTATTATTACCTTTCCAATACCCTTCAATATGCAGGAATGACGCACATCAACTCGTTCACGGTGAGAAGTCATTCATACGGTTACATGGAGAAGGATACCGGTCAGCATGATCAGGACAGGATCTCTGCATACGCCCATGGTGCTGCCATGATGATTTCCCGGGAGGTTGTGGAGAAAGTTGGCCTGATGTCTCTCGCCTTTTTCCTTTATTATGAAGAACTGGACTGGGGATTCAGGATCCGGAAAGCAGGTTACAAGATCTATTATGTGCACAACTCAAAGATTTACCACCTGGAATCAGTGGCCACCGGAAAACAGAGCCCCCTCAAGACCTATTATCTGAATCGAAGCCGAATCCTCTATATGCGAAGAAATGTCAGAGGCGCGAAATCGATCATTCCCATCCTCTTCCTGTTGCTGGTTACCATCCCAAAAAACATGGCCCTCTATCTGATCAAAGGAAAATTTGACCTGTTCAGAGCCTATGCAAGAGCCGTTGGATGGCATATTCGAACGGTTCTCCAGAAATTCATTCACGAACACCCTACATGCTGATCCGTAAAAAACTTGTCCGGTATCCACTTGTTTCGATCGTAGCTGTCAACTTTGATCACCCGAAGGTAACCTGTGATTTCATTGAATCGCTGCACAAAATAACCTACCCGAATTTCGAGGTGATCATTGTCGACAACAAATCCCCGAACGATGATCCCGCTATCATCAAAGAGCGTTACCCCAATGTGATCCTATACGAAAGTCATGTAAACTGGGGCTTTGCCGGAGGCAACAACCAGGGGATTATGCGTGCAAAGGGAGAGTACGTGCTGCTCCTGAACAACGATACCATTGTGGATCAAGATTTCCTGGAGCCTCTGGTAGAAAAGCTCGAGACCAATCCGCGAATCGGGGCTGTCAGTCCGAAGATCAGGTTCTACTACGACCCGGAGATCATCCAGTATGCCGGTTTCCACCTGATCAACAGGTACACGGTGAGGAACTCATCCGTCGGATTCCGGGAAAAGGACAAAGGCCAATATGATGAAGACAGGGAGACTGCCTATGCCCATGGCGCTGCCATGATGGTCCCCATGCGGGTGATCAAGGAGATCGGCCTGATGTCCTATATCTTCTTTCTCTATTACGAGGAAGCTGACTGGAGTTACCGCATTATGAAAGCCGGGTACCAAATATGGTACGTCCATCATTCACTGGTCTACCATAAAGAGTCTGTATCCACCGGGAAGCTAAGCACCCTGAAAACCTATTACCTGAACCGGAACAGGCTCGTCTTTATGCGCAGAAATATTGAGGGAAAGGATTTTTACATCGGCATCATTTATCAGCTATTTGTTGCGATCCCGAAAAATATGTTGGTGCTTCTGCTGAAATTTAAACTTGGGTATGTATATGCTTATATGAGAGCGCTGGGGTGGCATCTAAAGAATGCATTCAACAAAGATATCTATAACAATCCGGCGTTGTAGCAGAGGTAAAAATTGACTATATTTGTGATATGAATGCCTGACCTGTTTAACCCTTGCTTTATGGCAGTGGATATAATCTTGTTCATGTTGATGATCATCCAGTGGATTATCCTGGTCTACCTGGCATTCGGAACGCTCTATATATTCGTATTTGCAACTGCCTCCCTTTTTCATTACCAACCCGGAAAAGCCGGAAAGGAAGATCTCAACAGGATCGCTGTCATGATCCCGGGATATAAAGAAGATGCTGTGATACTGGAAGTTGCCAAGGATGCATTTCAGCAGAATTATCCGAAGGAAAAATACGAGGTCATTGTGATTGCAGATTCTTTTCAACCGCAAACGATTGAGAAACTTAAGGAATTACCCATCAAGGTGATTGAAGTTTCCTTTGAACAAAGCACCAAATCCAAAGCCTTGAATAAAACGATGTCCCTGATCCCTGATGATCTGTTTGATCTTGTCGTCATTCTGGATGCCGATAACCTGATGGAACAGGATTTTCTGACCAGGATCAATGATGCATACAATTCCGGATATATTGCCATCCAGGGGCACCGGATCGCGAAAAACACCAACACTTCATTTGCTGTTCTGGATGCTGTCAGTGAAGAGATCAATAATTCGATCTTCAGGAAGGGGCACCGCAGGTTAGGATTTTCCTCCAGTTTGATCGGTTCGGGAATGGCATTTGACTACCCGTTTTTTAAAACCCTGATGCTGAGTGTAAAGGCTGTTGGAGGCTTTGATAAAGAGATCGAATTGAAAATGCTGAAGAAGGGTGTCAAAATTGAATACCTGGATTACGCAATGGTTTACGACGAGAAAGTTCAGAAAGAAGAGGTGTTTGTCAGGCAACGCCGCCGCTGGCTCTCGGCCCAGATTCACTATGCCGCATTTTTCGGAGATGCCATCCAAACGTTTTTTACCAAATGGAACATCGATTACCTCGATAAAGCCGGACAGATGCTACTTCCTCCACGCATCTTATTGATCGGGTTATTGCCCCTCTTCACCTTGCTCTCCATATTCGTTAATCCAATGATATATACGATAGTTTGGACCGGACTCCTGACGATGCTGATCTTTACTTTTCTCTTTGCTATCCCCCGGAAGTTCTACAACGGTCAAACACTGGTAGCAATTTTATCCATCCCGCGAGGAATATTTCTGATGTTGATCTCCCTTATTTCTACCAAAGGGGCGAATAAGAAATTCATTCATACTGAACATACATCATCAACCGGAACGTAAAATAAAACAAATGAGAATAGGAATTGAGGGACAAAGGCTATTCAGACCAAAGAAACACGGGATGGATTTCGTGACCCTGGAACTCGTGAAGAATATCCAGCTTCTGGACCAGGAAAATGAATACGTAGTTTTCATAAAACCGGATGAGGATGTTTGCCTCCAATCAACAGGGAATATGAACATCATCGAGCTTGGCGGAGGTCCCTATCCGACATGGGAGCAGAACGCTTTGCCGCATGCGGTGAAAAAATACAAATGTGACCTTCTCCATTGTACAAGCAATACCGCCCCTTTGTATAATCCGGTTCCCATGATCGTTACGCTTCATGACATCTTTTACATGGAGAATGTCAGCCTTTTCAATAAAGGTTTTTCAGCTTATCAGAAATTCGGGAACATGTACCGCAGGTACATCGTCCCTGGCGTCGTGAAAAAAGCCAAACGGGTCATCACTGTTTCCAGATCGGAAAAAAACCGGATCCTTCATTTCTTCCATCTGAAAGACGAACAAGTTTCGGTAGTTTATAATGGTGTAAGTCTGAATTTCAAGCCGGTAACAGACAAAGAAACCCTGGAAGAGATCCGGTTGAAGTATCAACTCCCTGAACATTTCATATTCTTCCTGGGAAATACCGATCCGAAGAAAAACACCCCGGGAGTGCTGACAGCCTTCGCCAAGTATATCCGGGAGACAAACGGCCAGATCCCGCTTGTGATCGCCGATTACCCGCAAATCGATCTGGAGAGAACCCTGCTGGAAATTCATGAACCAGACATCCTGCAATATATCCACCGGCTTGATTACATCAAAAACGCCGACCTGCCGGGAATCTACACCATGGCAGCCCTATTCCTGTACCCCTCTTTCCGGGAGAGTTTTGGGATCCCGATACTGGAAGCAATGTCGTGCGGCACTCCGGTAATTACCTCCAACGTATTTTCTATGCCAGAAGTTGCCGGGGAGGCGGCTGTGCTGGTGGATCCGACGAATCCGTATGACCTGGCGCGCGCCATACACAGGGTTCTGACCGAGCCTGAATTCAGCAAAAGCTTATCAGAAAAAGGATTTGTTCAAGCAACCCGCTTCTCCTGGGCCAAAATGGCAAAGGAGTACATAGATATCTATAAGGAAATTGTGGAGAAAACCTCACGTCAAACGTAACCCATTTTATGATGGAAAACAGGGATTTTATCATCATCGGACTCCCAGCCTGGGATCTTCCCATCGCCACTACCCGCAAATATACAGCTTTTGAGATCTCCCGTAAAAACCGGGTGCTCTTCGTAAATCTGCCCGAGACACGCAATTCATATTTGAAAAATAAGGACAAGCCACAGATTCAAAAAAGAAAAAGGATTCTGGAGGGGAAGGAACCCGATCTGGTTCAGGTTTCCCCTACCATGTGGGTGTTGTACCCCAAAATGATGAGTGAATCCATCAACTGGATCCCGGTTCATCCTCTCTTCTTTATTCTTAACTACCTGAACGAGCGGGCATTTGCATCAAAAATTAAAAAAGCCGTCAATGAACTTGGATTTCATGATTACATCATCCTCAACGACAATTCGATGCTGACAGGTTACTTCCTGAAGGAGATGCTGAAACCAAGCCTCTATATTTACCTGCTCCGGGATGCCGTTACACTGGTTCCTTACCACAGAAAGCATGGGTCGTGGCTGGAACCTAAACTGATTGCCAAATCCGATCTTGTAGTGACGAATTCAAGCTATTTTGGCAATTATGCCAAACAGCATAATCCCAATTCACACACAATCGGCCAGGGCTGCGATGTGTCCATGTATAACGACCAGGATGGTACACTCCCTCTCCCGGATGATGTACAAGGAATTCAGCGGCCGATCATCGGGTACACCGGTGCCCTGACTACCATCAGACTGGATCCGGGAATCCTCGAATTTGTTGCGAAGGTTCGTCCTGACTGGAGCCTTGTCCTGGTCGGTCCCGAAGATGAAGGATTTAAGAAAAGTAACCTCCATCAGTTTCCTAATGTCCATTTCCTGGGCAGAAAAGACCCGGATAGCCTTCCCGCGTATGTGAAATCGTTTGATGTGGCTATCAATCCTCAACTCCATAATCCCATTACAGATGTAAACTATCCGTTGAAAATTGATGAGTACCTGGCCATGGGAAAACCCGTTGTGGCTACAAAAACTGCCTTTATGGATTACTTTAAAGACCATACTCACCTGGCATCCAGCTATGAAGAATGGGTTAGCCATATTGAACAGGCCTTACAGGAAAATACAGCTCCATGGATTGTCAAGCGGAAGGCCCTGGCCGCCGAACATAGCTGGGAAAACTTTGTTGGAAAAATTTATACATTAGCGATGGATATAGAAAACAAAAGAGAACAACCGATAAGTCCGGATTGCGACATCGTGATAACAGGACTTCAATCGTGGTACATGTCAATGGGTGGAAATGCCGTTAACATGGCCAAAGAGCTGTCAAAGCATCATCGGGTTTTATATGTCAACTATGCCGTTGACAGACTTGCCCTGCTCCTGAAACACAACACGCTGGCCGTAATAAAATACAAGGAATCCAAAGCCAATCCCTATGCTATGATTGAACTGGTCTCCGATAACCTGTGGGTGTATACCCCCGACGTGGTGATGGAATCCGTTGGCCGGATCAAACCCCGGTGGATTTTTGATCGGTTAAATGCGATTAACGCAAAGAGGTTTGGAAAAAAGGTAAAACAGGCTGTGATGAAACTTGGATTCCGGGATTTTATCGTTCTGACCGATAATGATTTTTACCGCAGCAGCAAATTAAAAGAGATCCTCCATCCCGCGTTTTTTATCTATTATGTCAGGGATTATATGATTGATACAGATTTTTATTGCACGCATGGTCCAAGGATGGAAGAAGCCATCATGCGGAAGGCGGATATGGTAGCAGCAAATTCAGAATTCCTGGCCGCTTATGCCCGAAAGTATAATCCCAATTCATTCTACGTAGGGCAAGGATGCGATTCGGAACTGTTTAATTCGGAGAGATCGTATAAAGTCCCTGAAGACATGAAGGAGATCAGGGAGAAGTTCAAACTTATTGTTGGATACGTAGGCGCTCTGAGAGTTCTGCGGATCGATGTCAAGTTACTGGAGTTTATTGCAGCTAACCGTCCCGAATGGGCACTTGTCCTGGTAGGGTGGGAAGATGAAATCTTTCAGAAAAGCAAACTCCATGAGATGCCCAATGTATTTTTTCTTGGCTCCAAGAAAGAGCCTGAATTACCTGTTTACATTAACGCCTTTGATGTAGCCATTAATCCCCAGGTGTACAATGCGGTCACCAAGGGGAATTACCCGCGGAAAATCGATGAATACCTGGCCATGGGGAAACCCGTTGTGGCTACCAGAACGGAAGCGATGGAGATGTTCAGAGACTACTGTTTCCTGGGGAGTACGCCTGAGGAATATTGCAGCTTGATTAAAGAGGCATTCGAGACCGATACTCCGGAACTTCACGAAAAGAGAATCCGTTTGGGAAGACTCCATAACTGGGCGAATAACATCCAGGAGATATTCAAAGACATTGAAAAAATCAGACCATCATAAACCAAGCCTATGTTATTTACCGAGACAATAAAAACCAATCCCAGGTTGAAAAAGCTGGCATCCTGGGCATTGATCCCCCGAAACCAGGCAAGGCCCAGGAGGTGGGTCAAGTGGTTTCTGAATCCCTTCATCCATCATAAAGGAAAGAATTCACTGATACGCAAGCGAACACGGATGGACATCCTCCCTTTCAACAAGTTTTATATGGGAGATAATTCGACCATAGAAGATTTTTCTACCATTAACAACGGGGTGGGTGACATATACATCGGCGACCGTACCAGGATCGGGCTGGGTTGTACGTTGATAGGTCCTGTTAAGATTGGAAATGATATCCGTCTTGCACAAAACATCGTGATGTCAGGCCTCAACCATAATTACGAAGATGTGACCATCCCCATCTCCGATCAGGGGGTCTCTACAGCCCCCATTGTCATTGAAGATGAAACATGGTTAGGATCAAACTGCGTGGTACTTCCCGGTGTTACGATTGGTAAGCATTGTGTCATCGCTGCTGGCAGCATCGTTACCAAAGACATCCCTCCCTTTTCGGTAGCTGCCGGAAATCCGGCCAGGGTTTTGAAACAATACAATGAGAAGACAAAAATATGGGAGAGGAAGGGATAATTGACCTGTAAAACCAATAAACCCTGAGCTATGCTCACAGTCAAACTTATTTTCTGGTGCTTTCTGTTCATCATCTTCTATACCTACCTGGGCTATGGGATCCTTCTTTTTTTCCTTATCCGCCTGAAACGACTCCTGAAAGGCAATATCAAACCCGTAACGGAAGAGCTGTATGAGCCGGAGGTCACCCTTTTCGTTGCCGCTTACAATGAGAAAGATTTTCTGGCCAAAAAGATAGAAAACTCCAGGTCACTTGATTATCCGCAAGAGAAGGTATATCAGATCTGGATCACAGATGGTTCGGACGACGGAACTCCTGACCTATTGCAGAAGTATGAGGGTGTTGAGGTGTATCATAAACCGGAGCGGGCCGGAAAAATTGCAGCAATGAACCGGGGTATGGAGTTCGTGAAAACCCCCATCGTCATCTTCTCCGATGGCAATACCATGCTGGGAAAGGAGTCGATCCGGCGGATCGTCCACCTCTTCAGTGATCCGAAGGTGGGGTGTGTCTCAGGGGAAAAACGTGTTGCCATTACCGGCTCAACGGCTGCTACAGAAGGCATCTACTGGAAATATGAGAGCACCCTGAAAAAGTGGGATGCTGAACTGAATACCGTGGTGGGAGCTGCAGGTGAGCTGTTTGCTGTACGTACCGAATTGCACGAACCGGTTGAACCCGATACCTTACTGGATGACTTTATCATATCGCTGCGGATTGCCGAAAAGGGATATAAAATCCAGTACGACCCGGAAGCGTATGCGCTGGAGAACCCATCGGCCAACGTCAGGGAAGAGCTGAAGCGAAAGATCCGGATCTCTGCGGGGGGAATCCAGTCCATTGTCAGACTCAAAGAGTTGCTGAATCCTTTCCGTTACGGACTTCTCTCCTTTCAGTATATCTCTCACCGGGTCCTTCGCTGGACCCTGGCTCCTGCCGGACTCCTCGTGATTCTTTTCTGCAACTTTTTCCTTGCTTTGCACACCGGCTTTTTTAACTTCTGGAGCATCTACCCATGGCTTTTCTGGGGCCAGGTGTTGTTTTACATCGCTGCCCTCACGGGATGGTTGCTGGAAGATAAGAATATCAAGGTCAAACTTCTCTATATCCCTTTCTATTTTTTCATCATGAACCTGGCTGTCTATCTGGGATTCTTCCGATATATCAAAAGAGAACAATCGGTAAACTGGGAACGGGCAAAAAGAGGATAACAGGTTAAAAAACAAAGGTTATGCAAAAAAGGTTTATACATTTCATCGGACTGATTCCGGTCATCGGGTTGTCTCTGCTCTCCTCTTTTTCAACTCCGGGACAAACACCAAACTGCAAATTGCTCATTCCGGCATCGGAAGGCACCGTTGACGGTCGTTCCAACGCTTCAGGAATTCAACCAGGGGATACCATCTGTCTGTTACCCGGCCAGAAACCTTACCTCCTGATCACTCACCTGCAGGGAACCCCTGAAGCGCCGATTGTGATTATCAATACCATTGGGATGGTTGCGATCACCCAGTTTTACTACGGCATCAGTATCGACTCCTGTTCGTTCATCAAACTATCGGGGAAAGGAGTCAGTGCTTTCCCATACGGCATCAGAGCCTATGATATTGACGGTGCAGGGATGGGCATCGAAGGGCTGAGTACCGACATTGAGATCGAAGGGATTGAGATCTCCAATACCCTCTATGCGGGCCTCATCTGTAAAAGTGAGCCTAACTGCCTCTTCAACTCTACCCGGGATAAATATGTAATGAGAAACATCTCCATCCATGATAATTACATCCACGATACGGGGACAGAGGGATTTTACATTGGAAGTTCCTTTTATAATGGCTACCCGATTCAGTGTGGCGGGGTGGATACGATCCTTCTCCCACACCTGATCCGTGGGCTTTACGTATATAATAACCGGCTTACGCGAACCGGATGGGACGGAATCCAGGCCTCCTCCGCAGATTCAGGATGTGTGATCTTTGGGAACGAAATTACCTACGACAGCGAGGAGGCGGAACTGAACCAGATGAGCGGAATCATCATCGGCGAAGGCAGCGGTTGCGACTGTTATAATAACCAGATCCTCAACGGGAAAGGAAGCGGGATCCAGATCCATGGGCTGGGGGGGAATAAAGTCTACAACAACCTGATCCTCAATGCAGGAAGAACCTACCTCCAGGAGTATCCATACATGAATGCCTTCTATGTTGGGGATCAATCCACTACACCCGGAAGCAGTTTCCTGTTTGCCTACAATACAATCATCTCACCGAAAGATTATGCCATCGACTTCCGGAACCTCTCCACTGCAGGGAACCTCTTCATCAACAACATCGTGATAAACTGTGGAAGAGATCTCTCTTTGGGAAGCAATATCTCTTTCCAGAATAATTGTACCAATCCTACCCTCGATTTGTCATGGTTTGTCGATCCCACAAATGGGAATTTTGATCTGAAACCTTCCTCTCCTTGTGTTAATGCTGCCATAACGGTCAGTCAATTGAATCTAAGCTTTGATATTCTGGACCGCAACAGGCCCTTTGCCCTGGTGAATGACATTGGAGCATACGAATGCCACGACTCCTCCCTGATCGCTGTTCCTGAACTGATCAGCAATCCTTTGATCCGGTTCACCATCGAATCGACTGACCGGCCTGACCTCCTGGTGATCCGGTATACCGTTTCGGATCCTGATTATGTCCGGATCGGATTGTATGATCTTACAGGCCGGCTCACCGGGATGGTGGTAGATGCCTGGCTCACCCCGGGTGATTATGAACAACAGGTTGACGTAAGCAGCCTCCCTGCAGGGATGTATATCTTCAGGATGACTGCCGGGAAGGAGAATGTTGCGAAAAAATTTCAGGTATGCAGGTAACTTAGCTCTGACATATGCTTACATTTACCGTGATTAAATGGAAAAGACGCTGATATGAAGATCCCGGGTAAACGATTAATTCCTTTCTGGCTTGGGAAAAAGCTGAGAGGAGCATGGCAAAAATATTTATCATTCAGGTACAGGGGTACTGAATATTATTGTCCTTATTGCGGGTATCACTTCCGGGAACTCCTGCCTGGAGGAACTGATCTGCCCGTGCTGACAGAGAAACAGATCATTGGAGGAGGCTACCGTGCTAACCTGGTTTGCCCCAGATGTTTTTCCGTCGACCGTGACAGGCTGATCTATCTTTACCTGAAAAAGAAAACCAATCTTTTCTCAGCCCCGTTGAAAGTATTGCACATCGCTCCCGAAGGGTGTATCCGTGCCCTCCTGATGTCGCTCCCCAATATCGAATACCGGTCCGGTGTAAAGTATTACGAAGGTTACTATTATGACCGGAAGGTTAATCTGATAGATGTCACCTCCATGCCGTTCGAATCAGCGTCGTTTGATGTGGTTCTCTGCAACCACGTCCTGGAGCATATCGAAGACGACCAGAAAGCGCTGGAAGAGATCCACCGGGTCTTGAAGCCAGGCTCCTGGGCCATTCTTCAGGTCCCTATCTCGCTGACACTGCAAGAGACCTTTTATGATCCTTCGGTAAAAACCCCTGAAGAACGCGAAAAGGTTTATGGACAATTCGATCATGTACGGATCTATGGACAGGACTATCCCAGGATTCTTGAACGGAAGGGATTCATTGTCAAACAATACTCACCTTCTGAAGATGCCAAGGAAGAAGAATTAAAAAGATACGCCCTGAATCCCGACGAACTACTTTATGTCGCATATAAAAAATAATTATGAATTCGCTCATCATGATCATCGTATCGATCCTCCTTGCCGTCTCTCTCATCATTGCTGTTGTAGTTCTCCTCCTTCAGTATAAAAAGGGTAAAAACCTTCACCATCAGATTGGTGAAAAAGATGCAGAATTGAAGCGGTTAACCAGTGAGGTGAACTCCCTGCAGGAGCAGGTTACATTGCTGGCATCGAAAGAGGATGGGGAGAAAGAGTCGGAACGGTTAAAAACCGGCATTGAGCTTACGCTGAAAAAGGCCCTGAAGAGAGCTGAGGAGGAGAACTTTCAAAAGAATACCTTCCTCTCAAACCTTAGCTCTGAGATCCGGACTCCCCTGAATAACATCATCGGGTTTGCCAGTTTACTGGAAACCGAAACCTCCCTGATCGAAAATAAGGAGTTATTTGAATATGCCCGGGGAATCTCTGAGAGTGGTGACAGGCTGATCAACCTGCTGAACAACATCATCGATATCAGCCGCATTGAATCACACGATGTAGATATTGTGATCAAAACCTGCTCGGTATCCACCATCATCTTCAGTGTGGCTCAGCTTTATGTTTTTAAAGCCAACGACCAGAAGATCAAGTTCAACATCATCAGCAAAGAGATCCCTGATGCTCTTGTCGATGACAAGGTGCTGACGAAAGTGCTCGGAGGGATCGTAGATAATGCCATTAAATACACAGAAAAGGGATTCGTCAATATCTCTACCGGATACCAGCCTAAAACCAATGAGATCACCATCCGCGTGAAAGATTCGGGAAGTGGAATTGATCCTACCTACCTCAAAGAGATCTTCAATGCCTTCAGGCCGGAAAGTCCGGGATACAGCAAAGAGCTCCAGGGAACCCGCCTGGGATTACCTATTGCCAAGCGTTATGTAGAGATGATGAACGGGGATATCGAGATCGATTCAAAAAAGGGAGAGGGAACCACGGTTACTATTTTTTTAAAAGCAGCGGTAAAACAAGTTGAAGAAGCTGTTCCGGAGGTACTGGAAAAACCGGAAGAGGAAGAGGTTACTCCGAGGAAAACGAAGGTCCTGCAGGATCTGGATATTTTTATCGTTGAGGATGATCTGATGAACTCCATGGTACTGGTTCAGATGACCAAATCCCTTGGAAAGGTTACCACAGCAGTGAACGGAGAGGCTACCCTCAAGATCATTGCCGACAAAGCCTCCAAAGAGGAAAGTTTCGACATCATGTTATTTGACATCAACCTTCCTCCTCCCTACGATGGTGTGAAACTGATGCACACCATCAAAAAACAATTTCCGGTCTATCAGCGGATCCCATTTATTGCCCAGACTGCCTATGCCATGACCGGCGACCGTGAGAAGCTGCTTGAAGCCGGATTTGACGATTACATCCCCAAACCAATCAACAAGAATGAACTTTACACCATCATGAAGAACCAACTGGAGATACGTTGATCATGACTACCGGAAAGCAACAAGAGGAGAGGAATCACGAGATCAGAGGGGAACTGGAAAGTCGGATCAGGGAACTGGAAAGCAGGGTCAGGGAGTTGGAGAGCCGGATCAGAGAGCAAACGAACGAACTGACGCAGGCGAAGATAGAATCTCACAATGCCAACCAGAAAAAGACCATGTTTCTGGCCAACATGAGTCATGAGATCAGGACCCCGATGAACAGTATCCTGGGGATCTATAATCTCCTTAAACAGACAAATCTCAATGAGGAACAGCAGGAGTTTCTGGAGATCATCCACATTGCCAGCCAGAACCTTCTGATCATCATCAACGACATCCTGGATCTGTCGAAAATTGAAGCAGGTGAATTGCAACTGGAGAAGAAGCCCTACTCCCTGCACGAAGAGATCCAGCAGGTGATCAAGTTGCTCTCCCTGAAAGCCAGAGGAAAAGGAATTGATCTCTATTCGCGGATTGATGCTGGCATACCGGTCTGCTTGATCGGGGATGCTATAAGGCTGAAGCAGATCATGATCAACCTGGCGAATAATGCCATCAAATTCACTAACGAAGGGGAGGTCCAGATCGCCATTGAAACGATCGATCCTAAATCCCCTGAGTTCGAGAATCAGAAAGAGTTTATTCCAGAGTGGATCAACCCGGATAAATTGAATCCCAAACAGCAGATCCTGAAGTTTGAAGTCATCGACACAGGCATCGGAATTTCGGATGAGGATCAGGAGACCCTCTTTTATGAATTCGCACAACTTGAGAATCCGTTGGTACGCCGGTTTGAGGGGAGCGGCCTGGGGCTTTCCATCTCCCGTAACCTCACACGACTGATGAAGGGGAAGATGGGCGTTGTCAGCCAGGAAGGGAAAGGTTCAGTTTTCTGGTTTACCCTGCTTGTGGAGGCAGGTGATGAAGCCCTGCTTAAAAAGGAGCAGGAAGAGATTGCAGCCTTACCAGGGAAAACCAGGAAACTGGACGTGCTTCTGGTCGAAGATAATCTATTGAACCAGAAGTTTGCCATGACCACGATGACGAGGGAGGGTCATCGCGTAGATCTGGCTGAGAACGGGAAGATCGCCCTGGATAAATTCCGTAACAATCATTACGACCTCATCCTTATGGATATTGCGATGCCGGTCATGGATGGGATGGAGGCTTCACGGATGATCCGTGAGATCGAGCAAAAGAAGTTGAAAAGCATGAGTAAAAAAGAGGCGGAAGCCTTTGCACCGGTGAAAATTGTTGCCATCACGGCTCACATCATGATGACGGATAAAAAGCAATGCCTTAACGTTGGGATGAATGATTTCCTGGCCAAACCTTACCGCCCGAATGATCTCCTCAAGATTATTGAGAAGCTTGAAATCCACTGACAATGATTACTGCCTGATCATCCGGAAACGGTAGACGGCTGTTTCTCCATTGATCTGCAGCAGGTAAAGACCGGAGGGAATTCCGTTCAGGTTCACCCTGGTTTTGCCCTTGTGGTCTGATGTGCGCATCAGGACCTCTCCTCTCAGATCCAGAACCTCAATCGAATAAGGATCCTCTTCAGGATTCATGCTTTCTATGACGACATATTCACCGGCAGGATTTGGATAGATACGATAAGCCTGGTTTGGAGTGTGTTCCCCGATCCCGATGTGACAATCAATGAAGTTGATGAATGCAGTGTCCATGTTCACGCAACCATCCTTTGTGACGTAGACCCATATCATGTAATCTCCGAGTCCCACACCGATGGTATCCACCACCACCACCGAGTCGGCAACTCCATTGGACCACAGGTAAGAGGAATTACCCGGACCCGCCCGAAGGATGATGAATTTATCCTCACAAACAGAAGTATCTTTGGGTTGGGGCAGGACAGATGGTCTGGGATAGACATGCACCCTGACCGTGTCAGAGTTGGAACAACCGAATAAATCTGAATAATAGTAGGTGATCACATTCAGCCCGAGGTTGGCGCTATCAGGGTAAAAAAGATCGCCAACCAATCCCGGTCCGGTGAGTATTCCTCCTTCCGGTTCAACGAACACCGTGGATGCAATATCATAGACGCAATAGGCAGGCCATAATCCGAAAATCCGGACATCGGGTACCGGGCGGACAAAGATCTGTGTGGAAGCTGTAGCCGAGCAGCCGTATTCATTGCTGACAATCACGCTAAAGAGGGTAGAGTCCTGCGGAGCAACCCGGATGGAAGCGGTTGTATCCCCGGTACTCCAGAGGTAGTATAGTCCTCCTGAAGCGGTCAGGATTACCGAATCACCACGACAGATCGTGGTATTGGGTGTAAGGGAAGGTTGCGGAACCGGATACCTGACCACCAGAAGGCTATCGTGATGGATAGGGCCCTGGGGATTGATCGCTGTCACTTTATAGAGGGTGGTAACAGATGGATTGGCTGTTGGGTTGTAACTAGTTGAATCAGACAAAGTAGAGTCAAACGGGATGGAGGTCCACTGGATAAAGTCATTCTCCAGGGTATCGAGGAGAGTGATGGTAATCGGCAAACCCGGGCAGGCCCCTTCCAGGGGCACGGAGGTAAAACTTAACCGGCAACTGTCTCTCAATCCATCCGGGCTCATCGCCATCAGCCAGGCGGTATCGGAACCAATCCAGAACGACCGGGGCTTTAACGGCAGCATATGTTGGGATGTGAGATCTCTGAAACTCATGGTATCAGCATCTTCCACCCACCAGGTGATGGTTGTTGGATCATATATGGTATCGATCACCAGCTGGTAAAGATCGATACGGTCAAATTGCTCATTCTGAATCACCGTCTGATGAGGGTAGGCAGACCGGTACAGGAATCCGGCCGAACGGAACCCCATGCCACTGATTTTCAGGGTATCGGGCATCGTATCATTCCGGGTGATCAGTACGTTCATGAAGGAGACCGATCCGGGCACGGTCACCATTCCGGTGTGCCCGGTCCAGATCCCTGTATCGGCAGTAAAATCCAACTCCTGTACATTCCCGGTCTCCGGGAAGCTGAATCTGGCCCTTACCATGGAGGAGTCTGGTCCGATGTTTTTTGTCCAGATGGTAAAGAAGTTATCCCCCTTTTCAATCCCTCCAAGGTGGGTGATCTGGCAGAGGATTCCCTGTTCTGCAAGCATAAAACTACTGCCCCCACTTACAGGTACCCCGTCGGTGGTATCGTACTGACTGATGATCGAACTATCCTGATTAAAGCCATCCGGGTAATTATCCCCGTCCAGGTCGACATCCAGCCGGGGAAAGACATCGATCACCCGGTATGGGATGCTGTCATACAGCCAGGTTTTCCATTGAGAATAGGTTCCAATCGGAATATCATTTATACTACACCAGTTCAGGAGGCTGTCGAGGCGCATCAGGTAATTGGTCCAGCCTCCCAGGGTACCCTCCAGCGTGGTGATGTCAATGCTCAGATAATGCCTGGCTACAGCACTGGCGATACGGTGTTTATTCCATGCGAACGTATGGTTGGAGATGGAGACCACATCATGTTGCATGCCAAACTGACGGATCCCATATGGATTGTATTCATTATAACAGAGGTACGATTTATTGATGTAGTTTGATCCCGCCTGGTACAGCAGTGAATCCCCGAGGTTGGCTTTGATCTGGTAACCGTCGAGCATGGGCATCTGGCCAGACGGGTGGATCCAGCTGACGGGACGGGGAATGTTGTGTTGTTCAAAAAGATCCAGTGAACGCTCACCCAGCAGGCGGATTGCCTCCGGTTGCATGAGCACGTTTACCTGTGTCAGTTTGTGGTATCGCAGGTTCAGCTGGTTCCCGAAATTGACCGGTTCTTCCCACAACGACTGCACATAGACGGTATCCGGATCAAGGGGATTAAACGCAGAGCGATTGTACCACAGGCACACCCTGTTTATCGTATTCAGGTAGAGGGCAAAAAAGTACGGATTTCCGGTCAGGTCCCCAAACTCACCAGGATCATGGCTAATGACCATGTTCCCAAACACATTCACCAGTCCCTCATTGTGGGGATGCAATGTGTCCACAGCGCTGTAAGCAAGACTAACCCTGTTCACCGTCACATGGTGGACCCCTGGTTTTCCAATAAAAAGAGCCGTATCCGCCGGATTCAGCAGGTTAAAAAACTGGGTCTGGTGGGTGGGTGAGTTGTCCATCACCTCATATCCTTTCGCACTATAGGTGATCAGGGTATCAACATAATTAGGAGCCAATGGGAAGATCCAGGAGGTCATTGCCATGCTGAATTTCTGATCGTACAGGGAGAAGAGTGAATCCAGCTGATGCAGCTTTGAAAGCACTGGATTGTTATCCACCCGGAACGTAATCCCCCCCTTTTTTGTAAGGAATGGTTGTGCTGTTACCTTTTCCGATACCGCAATAAAAAGGAGAACAACCAGCATTACAATGAGGTTCGGGATAGGGGGATGAGTTGATCGGTGTACCTGCTTCATTTGATATAATCCTTCATAGAGGGTTTTACACTCTTCGGAACAATTCTGTAACCCAGCGTAATCTCGTGGGTTCCGCTTGATTTTCCCATCATCGCTGTGGGCGAATATTCATAGGTATAGTTGAATTTCAGCCCCTTGGCTATCGTCAGTCCACCGGTGATACCAATTGTATTATTTTTCCTGTAGATCAAGCCAAACCAAACCATATCCTGGTAAATTGCCCGTACGGCCACATCAAATGACCAGGGAGTGTATTGCGTTTGACGATACAGGAATGTAAAGTGGGCTCCCCAGTCCCCTTTAGGCTGCAACAGGTATCCCAGGTAGACCATAAAATTGCGGTCAAGTGTAAGGACATGGGAGTAGATCTTGTCGCTATTGTAGAATGTTTTGTTGTTGAATAACAGGGGAAACGACACGCAGGCGTCAAGCGTTCTCCAGGAGTAAAGAAGACTGACTCCCATATTGAAATAGGATTCGGAGATGGAGCTTCTTCCGGCGAGAACAGGATCATCGGGATTAGCGAGTACCGCATTGGCCAGGTCCAGTACATTCTGGTAGTAGGAGCCATTGATACCAAAACTGAGCGTATGATCTGCTGCCAATTTCAGGTGATAAGCATAACTGAGGTTGATGGTCAGATTCTCGAGCGGGCCCGCAACATTATACATGATGTTCCCTCCCAAACCCATGTTCTTTGGAAGTGCTCCGGCCAGGTTAAGGGATCCGATAAAGGGATGGCCGGCGATGGAGGTCCATTCAATACGGCTGGTCAGAAAGACCTCAAAAGGAGACTCCTTCCCCACAAAGGCAGGAGAGATGCTCGATGGGGCAACGAGGTATTGGTCCATGATCGGGAACTGCTGGGAGTAGGCCGGTCCGGAGATAGAAATCAGCAGAATCAGAGCCGGTATTCCTGATTTAAACATCCTGATCATATCCGATATCAACTGGTTGATTTCCGTTCCCTTCTATTTCACAATATTGATGGTCCCTTTCTGCAGATTTCCATCCTTGCAGCGAAGGAAATAATAATATGTATCGTTTGAAAGTGGTCTCCCGTTGTCGGTGCCGTCCCACTCGTTGTTATATGGAGAAGCCGAGAAAACCTTCTGCCCCCACCGGTTATATATCTCCACCTGGCAAGGTTCCAGCTCATCGAGGTTAAAGATCTCCCACCGGTCGTTAAAGCCATCCGCGTTGGGTGTGATCACCGTCATGATCCTGACAGTGTGATCTTCTACAGCCGATATAGTAAAATATTTTTCACCATAGCAATCAGCCAGGTAACCCTGAACGAAATAGTGCCCTGATTCACGAATGATGATCGAGTTGGTTCGCTCACCGGTACTCCAGAAGACGCTGTCATAGGATCCGACAATGGTAGCGATGACGCTGTCGCCCAGAGGGAAGACAGTATCACCGGAAAAAGTGATATCTACGATGGGGGGATTCTGAATCGAGATGGTCGTTTTGGCAGAATCGATGCATCCGAACGATGTGACGACGGTCAGGCGCACCGTATACCCTCCTGCTGCACTGTAATTGTGGGTTGGATTGGGTTGCAAACTCCCGGATGTTCCATCCCCGAAATCCCAGACGTACTGCAAAGCGACGTCCTCCTGGATGATCGACTCATTGAAAAAATGAACCGGCAGGTTCCAGCAGGAGTAATCCAGAGAAAATGCAACCTGCAGGGAGGCTACAGGCACTGGCTTATACACGGCATCCTGTCCCCCATTGAAGGAGATGACCTTTATCCCGATATTGTATGCACCAGCGGTAGGAAAAGCCACGAACACCGTATCCCCTACTTCATCATTGAACACCCCATCGCCGTTCAGATCCCACACCACCTTGTAGATGCTGTCGTAAGGGGTGGAAGTATTGAACAGCATGGTTTCAGATCCCACACAAACCTTGGTAAACTTAAAGTCGGCCTTGAGAGCCAATAAAGAGATTGGCAGGAGCGTAAGTATAATGAGTATGACAATGGCGGTTTTCTTCAACGGCAGGCCTTTTTGTTATTCCACGTCGATTAATTCCACTTCAAACACAAGCGTACTGTATGGTTTGATCACACCCATATCCCGGTTATGGTAAGCAAGGGAGGAAGGGATGATCAGGGTAGCTTTTCCGCCTGCATTCATCAGGGCGATTCCTTCGTCCCATCCCTTGATCACCTGTCCCTTTCCAAGGATAAAGGAGAAGGGGGCATCTCTGTCGACGGAGGAGTCAAACTTCGTTCCATCAAGTAAGGTACCCGTGTAATGGACGTTCACCCTCTTTCCGGGTTCAGCCCTGGCCCCGGTCCCTTTCTTGGTTTCGATATAGTACAAGCCGCTTGCCGTAGGTTTTACGGTGATGTTATTCTCCTTCAGGTAGGCGTTCAGTTTACCGGCCTCCTCCTGTTTTGTTAATCCTTGTTGCATCTCCAGTTGTTTTTTCTGATCTGCCTGCATCTTCTCAAACTCACTCTTGGTCATCACATCGACCACCTCAACATCATAAATGAGTGTGGAATAGGGCGGTATAATGGCTCCCCTGCCGGCTGCCCCAAAAGCGATCTCACTGGGGACAATGAACTTCGCTTTGCCCCCTTTTTTCATCATTCCGATCCCCTGGTCAAAGCCAGGTGTGTCGAAGGGCTTCCCGTAAGTCAGCTGCATAGTTTCTCCCCTTTCCAAGGAGGAGAATACCTGGGAACCATCTGTCAGGGAGAGGTTAAAGTGGAATGTAACCATATACCCGGAATCAATCTTCCTGCCACTGCCAGTCACCGATTCGATGAAGTATAGCCCTGATTCAAGCGGTTCAGTGGTAATCCCGTTTGCCTCCATGTATTGGTTCAGTAACTCCTTTTCCTTCGACTGCAAGGCTTCCATCGACTCGGCTGAAAGAAGGGTAACATAAAACTTCACGAAAGAATTGCTGTCAATGAAATCAGGCCGCTTCGGCGCTTTGAAGGTAATCGTGAAAAGGGAGTCGGCATTGATCAGGAATTCGGCACTATCGCCTGGGGAGAGCATGCGAATCCCTTCGTAGAGATCTCCGTCGAAATCAGAAGGCGGTAACTGGAAACGGATGGGTTGTCCTTCCATCCCTGTTTTGCTGTCAAACAATACCGAATCGTCTGCGGTGGTATATTTCATATCCAGCGAAACAAAATCACCCGTCTTAGCCTTCACAGTATCTTCACTAACACTGTATACCTTGTAATATAATCCAGATTCTGTCTTGTCAAATCCCGAAAATTTTGACGAACATGCAAACGAGGTCAAAGCAACCATCACCACAATGGAGAATGGATTGATCAGTAATTTTTTCATAATCGATTCAATTTCAATACTTGTTTATATTTATTTTACTTCTAAAACTTCAACTTCATAAATCAAAGGAGCAAAAGGTGGAATGTATCCTTCAACACCTTCTTCCCCGTATGCCAGAATGGACGGAACGACCAGGAGCGCTCGCCCACCCTGTTTCATATATGACAACCCCTCATTCCAGCCCACAATCATGAGGGTATCGCCTTGCAGGTACTGAAAAGGCTGATACCTCATTACCGAGTCAAATATATCATATTTCATAGCGATATCCTGTTTCGTCGTCTCAAAGATTTCACCATTTATGAACATTGCAGAATAATCCACTTTCACTGTTTTTCCTGGCTCTACAGCAGGCCCATTGCCCCTTTCCAATTCAATATAATAAAGCCCTGATTCCGTTGGATTTATACGAATATTGTTTTGTTCCAGGTAGGAACGGATATCATCCTCCTCCCGTTCCTTCAGTTCGGTCAACAATTGATCTACCCGATCCTTATAGGTCTCCTTTTCTTGCAGGAATTCTTTCCGGGGCAGGACATCAAGCAATTTCACATCCATGTATACCTTTGTGGTAGGACCAATAAACTCTGGAAACTCCTGAATTTCAAAATCGAGAAGAAAGAGGGAATCTCCATCAATGATGAAGGTGGCGCTATCTTCCACCGCCATAAGGAGAAATGCATCGTATATATCTCCGGGGAACCTGGGTTCCAGAATCTCAAACTGGTAGGGTACCGTCAGATCCCTTGAACTGACAAAGAAGACGGTATCCATGGTCCTGAATACTACATTGGCAGTCACCTTGTCTCCGATCAGAACCCCTATTCCCGCCTTGTTCTGTTTATGAAATTTATAGGACAGGCCCTCCGGGGTTGTCAGGAATCCATCCTGATCGGATTGACATCCCCCTCCAGGGAAAAGTGAGAGGATCACAAGCAGGGTCAACAGCTTTTTAATTGTTCGGTTGTTGTTCATAACAATCTAGTTGATGGTTTTTAATTCGATAAGCTCTATATCATACACCAGCGTAGCCCCCGGCGGGATCTTTCGCTGGTCTCCCAGTAATCCGTATGCCAGGTAAGAGGGTATGATAAACTTGGCCCGGTCCCCTTCCCGGAGTAAAAGCATGCCCTCCTCCAGTCCTGTTTCAACTCCTCCATGCCCAAGAATAAACGCTTTCTCTCCCAGCGAATCCGAAGAGTAGACCAATTTTCCGTTGAGCAACCTGACCGAATAATGGAAGCGGGCCCTCATCCCTGTTCCAGCCTGCCTGCCATTCCCTCTCCGGTAGATGAGGTACCGTAATCCGGTGGAGCTTTGCTTTACATCCCACCGGTACCTGGCCAGGAAATCTTCAATTTCCTGCTCCTCGGTCTTGATAATACCCCGGTTGTAGGCCATCAAATTTTCGTCGGTAAGCCGGATATGTGAGGTGGCTGTCACGGGACGTGGAGACTCTCTGCAGGAGCCGGAAAGTAACATGATAACAGAGAGTCCCACGAATATGAGTTCCCTGGCCTTTTTACGTATGATCATCTCGAATAGACCTATGATAAATCCTCCCGGTATTGAGGAAGCAGTTCCCGGAATTTTTGCACCGTCTCTTCCATAGAAATATAACTGGTTGCTCCAGAAGCGTTTGCATGTCCTCCTCCATTGAAATGGTCGCGAGCGAACCGGTCCACAGAAAAGTTACCTTTCGACCGGAATGAAATCCGGATGGAATGATCACGTTCGCTAAAGAGTGCGGCCAGGTTGATTCCTTCAATGGAGAGTGCATAATTGACCACCCCTTCTGTATCGCCTATCTGGTATTGAAACCGCTCCAGGTCATCAGCAGAGAGGTAGATGTAAGCCGTATGGAACTCCGGTAATACAACCAGTTTGTCACTCAGGGAATATCCCAGCAAGCGCAGACGGTACTCTGAGTAAGTGCCGTATATCAACCGGTGAATATGCTCTCCGTCGATACCACACTTGAACAGGGCAGCCGTTACTTCATACGTCTTGACATAGTTGCAGGAGTAGCTGAACGATCCGGTATCGGTCACTATACCTGTATATAATGATTCGGCAATGGTTCTGTCAATCAACTTTTCATCACCCATCGCCCGGATGAAGTCGAAAATCAGTTCACACGTGGAGGAGGTATCTACCACCGAAATCGCCATGTCATAATCGTTAGCCGGATAGAGGTGATGATCCAGAATGATTTTGATAGCTTTGGATTGCTGAACCGGCTCACAGGCATCCCGGAGCCTGTCGAGGCCGTTGTAATCGAGCGAGAAGATGACTGTAGCTTCCGCAATCGCACGGAGGCATTGCTCTTTCTCCCGGGAGAAGACAAGGATCTTCTCCGCCCCGGGCAACCAGGCCAGGAATGAGGGAAACGGGTCTGGAACCATCATAAATACAGTATGTCCTTTCCGGGAAAGGTACCAGAAAAAGGCGAGGGATGATCCAATCGCATCCCCGTCGGGATTGGTATGGGTGGTCAGCAGAATGGTCTGGGGTGAAGCCAGCAGTTCTAGTACCTTCGAAAAATCCGTATTTTCCAAGCGAATGATAATTGGTGAGTAGCAGGGTGCAAAATTAAGATAAATTAAAATTATCTGTAATTTTGCGGCAAATCAACTAATCCATGATTGGAAATAAGACATTTACGATGATAAAGCCCCTTGCCGTTGAACGGGGACATGCAGGGAAGATCCTCGACAGGATCCTGGAAGAGGGGTACCTGATCATCTCCCTGAAGATGGTTCACCTCTGCAAACGGGAAGCTGAAGCCTTCTATATTGTTCATAAAGACCGGCCATTTTTTGATACCCTTACCGATTACATGTCCTCCGGTCCTATTGTTGCGGCCATCCTGAAAAAAGAGAATGCCGTTTTGGACTACCGCACCCTGATAGGAGTTACCAATCCGGCGGAAGCGGCCGAAGGGACCATGCGCAAACAGTTTGGCACCGACCTCACCAGGAACGCTGTGCACGGATCTGACAGTGATGAAAATGCCGAAGTCGAATGTCGCTTTTTCTTCTCAGAAATGGAAAAGATGAAGTGGCAGTAAACTAGTTGGCAGTGGGCAGTCAGCAGTTACTGTTCCAGCCTCTGGATTATTTTTGTTTCAACGAATGCCGGGCCATCCTGGTTCTGGATTTTCAGGATATAGATTCCCTGTTTCAGGAATGAAAGGGAGTTGAGGGTGATGAGGTTTTCACCAGCCGCACATCGGATATCATTCCGTGTAAAGAGTTGTTTGCCTGTCATATCCACAAGCTGAACCTGCATGGTTTGCGCAACCGGAATAATCACTCTCAGGTGGATCGGTTCCTTTCCAATGGAAGGGTTGGGGTATATTACCAGTGAACCGTCTGAAATCCCGGGATCGGATCCGGTGAGCCGTTCATACGCCTGGAAGAGATTCGGAATGCCATATCCAAGATAGATATCGGGATTGGTAAACAGGGAGGCTGACTCTTCGATCGCCATCTTTACCGTTGCATTTGAATAGGCTGGGAAAGCCTGCCACAGACAGGCAGCCGAGCCGGCCATAACCGGAGATGAGAAGGAGGTTCCGCTGCCCCGTGTGATGGTTCCGTCAGAAGAGGAGATGACAGTGAGTCGCCCCATAGCTGCCACATTGGGTTTTACGTAGGATCCATTCACCACTCCTTTGGAACTGAATGAGGCATATTGCCCCAGTGAATCTACTGCGGCAACAGCGAGTACATCTGTTCCGTCGGAAGGAGCACTCACACACTGCCAGTTCGGGTTATTCCCTTCATTCCCGGCACTGTTGACCACCAGGATTCCTTTGGTGAAGGCGATGTTCGCCCCCCGGGTTACCGGTGTTGTATTGCCTGTCATATCATCACAATGGTGGTTTTGCGTCGAGTCATTGAAGACGGTATAGCCCAGGGAGGAGTTGATGATAGCGGCACCCACACTGTCGGCAAACTCAGCTGCACTCACCCAATTGTATTCTTCCACCAGGTATTCCGAATCAGTATCTTCCGATCGCAGCAACCAATAATCGGCCTTGGGAGCGGTTCCAATCAGCTGACCCGGAACATATCCCCCCATGATAGAGAGCACGTGCATGCCATGGTTATGCCCAATGAAGACGTTTCCTCCCGGGGTAACAAAGTCTCGGGTACCCAGGATCTGGTTGTTCGCCCATAGACTATCAAAAGGAGCTAGTTGGTCAACGAGATTAAATCCTGCATCCAGCACAGCAATCACCATCCCCTGGCCCCGGAGTCCAAAGTCGTGCAGCAGGTCGGTACGAACCATGTGAACCTGGTCATAAGAGATCCCATAATCAGTTGAATCAGATAGCTTCAAAGGAATACCCTGCAAGGAATTCAACGGGATAATCGAAGCTTGTTCAACTGCGAATTTATCGTGAGTAAAATCCGTTTCAGAATTCCTTAATCCATTTTTCACCACCTGTTTTACAAATGGGAGTTGTTCGATTTCAGCGATCTTGAACGTATCTGTGGTATAGATGGTAATCCCGTTAAACCATTTGGATCGTGTGATCACATCTACCCCGATCAAACTGACCTCCTCGACATAATCGGGAGTGACCGGCAGATCATTTAACTCAATTTCAATTCCTGAGATGGCCCGGCGATCCAATGCCCGTTGGGAGAGGAACTCCCAGGGACGGTCGATGGAGAAAGGGGAGTTGCTCTTATTGGTGAATTCTACAAAGTATTTGTTGGGCGCTATTTGCGCTGTGACGGCCAGAAACAGCAAAAAGAATACAAGGGTAGCGGTTACTCTTCTCATTTTTTCAGATATATTTGTGCGTGTAAAAATACTAAAAATCCGGGTATGTTCACTGAAGAGGATCTGAAACAGATAGAAAGAAAAGCGATCGGACTTTCCGTCATTGACAGACAGATTGAGAATTTCAGGCGCGGATTTCCTTTCATTAACCTGGTCAGACCGGCCACTGCCGGAGATGGGATCTTTTCATCCTCTGATGATGAGCTCTCCTACTTTATCAATTACTTCAACGATCATCTGAAGGAGCTCAGGGTCGTGAAATTTGTTCCGGCATCGGGAGCCGCTACCCGGATGTTCAAGCACCTCTTTGAGTTTCAGGAATCTTTTCATAACATACAGCGGGAGCGTGAGGCATTTCTGAAAGAGAAGGATTTCAACTCGGTATCCTACCTGGTATCACATCTGCCTGAAATTGCCTTTTATACCAGGCTGCAGGAGATCCTTTCCCGGTGCGGACTCGATACAACGAGCCTGGTGGATTCATGGCGGCTTGATCTCCTGGTCAGCTTTATCCTGGAGGAGAAGGGGTTGAATTATGCCAATCTGCCCAAAGGGTTGATCCTCTTTCATAACTACCCTGAAGGGGCGCGAACCGCTGCCGAAGAGCACCTGGTGGAGGCAGCCACCTATGCCAGGAACAGCGATGGAACAGCCCGGATCCATTTTACCATCTCTCCCGAGCACCACGAAAAGTTTCAGGCTCTTTTTAACCAGGTCAGCGAGATGTATGAATCCCGGTTCGAAGTCACTTACTCCATCGGTTTTTCAGAACAGCTTCCCTCCACGGATACCCTTGCCGTAGATGAAGAGAACAGGCCATTCCGGAATCCCGATGGCTCCCTGTTGTTCCGGCCGGCCGGACACGGTGCCCTGTTGAAGAACCTGAATGCGTTAGATGCTGACATCATCTTTGTCAAAAATATCGACAACATTGTCCCCGACCGGCTCAAACCTGCCACCTACAGGTATAAAAAGCTGATCGGAGGTTATCTGCTCTACCTCCGTGACCATATCAACCTCTTTCTTGCCGGGGCCGACCATAAGGAGCTTTCCGAGAAGGAGATCACCAAGATGGTCAGGTTTATGGATAACCACTTGAGTATGAACCTCTCCGGCAACTTTACCCGGCTCTCCCCGAAGGCAAAACAGAAGAAACTGATGGAACTCCTGAACCGGCCAATCCGGATTTGTGGAATGGTAAAAAATGAGGGAGAGCCGGGTGGAGGCCCATTCTGGGTAAAACGACGCGACGGAACAGTCTCTCTCCAGATCGTTGAATCATCCCAGATAGAGCTGAAGAATCCGGAACAACAAGCCATTGTTGATAAAGCAACTCACTTCAACCCCGTTGACCTGGTTTGCTCTATCCGGAATTTCCGCGGAGAACGCTTCAACCTGGATGAGTTTGTGGATGAGGAAGCCGGATTCATCTCCCTGAAATCAAGCGGAGGCCGGATATTAAAAGCGCAAGAGCTGCCTGGACTGTGGAACGGAGCGATGGCAAACTGGATCACGATATTTGTGGAGGTGCCAATTGTTACATTCAATCCTGTGAAGACAGTCAATGATCTGTTGCGGAAGGAACACCTGGAAGAGTAATTACGAATTACGAATTACGAGAAACGACTTAAAGGCTTTAGAGGAAACAGACAAGTATGAGAGAAAGGGCGGTAAAACATTTTGGGGTTGTCAGTAAGCGGAACCGGTGGGGGCTGACGGTCTGGGGGTGGTTATCAATCCTCCTGATCATCGTTCTTGCGGTTTTCCTGTTCTTAGCCCAGGCTTATAGCTTTCTGGCCCCAATTCACCGGGAAAAGACGGATATACTGGTGCTGGAGGGAGCAGTTCCCGATTATGTTCTCGAATCAGCAGTCAAAGAGTTTGAAGAGAATCAATACAGACTCCTGATTACTACAGGCACACCGCTTGAATGGGGCCATCTGCTCATTGAATTTGGGAATACAGCTTCTTTGGCGGCTAACTCATTAATAAAGATGGGATTTGATTCAACTGTACTTGTGACTGTAGCAACTGATGAGATCAGGAATGATCGTACCTTTAACTCTGCTCTTGAATTAGCAAGTTACCTGCGGCAATATCATCCTGAAGTGAAAGCAATAAACCTGATGAGCTATGGCCCTCATAGCCGGAGAAGCCAGATGCTGTTTCAAGCTGCACTTGGAAAGGAGATCAAGGTTGGAATTATTGCCATCAAAAGCTATTATTACGGTCCCAACGATTGGTGGAGATCCGGCAAAGGCTTCAGAGAAGTTATGAATGAAGTACTGGGCTATATTTTTGTGAAGTTCTTTTTCGTTCCCTATCAATTACCCCCCGGGCCCCCTAAAGGGGGAGTAAGTCCCGCACGTGCGGGATTTAGGGGTAAAAATGACTTTTTGACTCAATGACAATATGACCATATGACCGTATGACGTATGACTAAAACTCTTACCATCATAGCACTTCTTCTACTCGCTCTTCCCTTTTCCATGTTTGCCGGTCCGGATGGGTATACGGTGAAGTTCCGGATCCACGGTCTGAAGGATACGATCTGCCTGGTGGCCAACTACTACGGGAGTGGCACCTACGTTACTGATACGCTCGAAGTGGACGGGCAGGGCAGATGCATCTTCACCGCTCCGTCCGATCAACCCAGGGGAGTCTATATCCTGGTGATCTCAGATAACAACTATTTTGACTTTATAGTGAACAACGACCAGAAATTCACCATGGAGACCGATAAGGATGACCCTGTCAGACAGATGAAAGTCTCCGGCTCTCTCGATAACGAAGAGTTTTACGCCTACATGCAATTCAACCAGGAGAAGTTCAAAGCCATCCAGGCACTTCAGGCGCAGCTGAAGTCCTATGAATCCAATGAGGATTCGCTCCAGGCGATCAACCAGAGGATCATCACCATAAACGACGAGATCATCGACTACAAACTCAACATTGTGAAAGAACGGCCATTCTCCTTCCTGGCCATGCTGATCAATGCCATGAAAGAGCCGGTGATCAAAGAGATTCCCATACTGCCCAATGGGCGGAAGGATTCAACCTATAGGTACCGCTACTTCAAAGGACACTACTGGGATGACATGGATCTGGCTGACAACAGGCTGATCCGAACCCCGGTATTCCATAATAAACTGAAGAAATATTTTGACCAGCTGGTGGTGCAGCATCCCGATTCGATTTTCAAGGAGGCAGTGATCCTGATCGAGAAGGCTCGTCCTGATCCCGAGATGTTTAAATACCTCGTGTGGTTTATCACCTATCACTACGAAAACTCGGAGATCATGGGCTTCGACAAAGTTTTTGTCGACATCGTGGATCAATACTATGTGACCGGAGAGGCTGCCTGGGTCTCCGGACCGGTACTTGAGAAGATCCTCAAAAAAGCGAGTCGGATCCGACCGTTACTGCTTGGCAAACAGGCACCCAACATGATCATGATGGATACCAGCAATCAGCTCGTTTCCCTTTACAGCATCAATGACTTCGTTACAATACTGCTCTTCTGGGATCCGGATTGCGGGCATTGTGAAAAGGAGGTCCCGCAATTGAAGGAATTTTATGAGAATTACAAAGAGAAGTATGATCTGGAGATCTTTTCTGTTTGCTCCGATACTTCGATGGCGAAGATGAAGGAATACATCCAGAAAAAGAAGATGACGTGGATCAATGTCAACGGGCCCCGGACGCTGACGGGTGACTATCATGAGCTTTATGATATCCAAACCACCCCGGTGATCTACATCCTCGACAGGGACAAGAGGATCCTGGCAAAACGGCTACAGGCCGATCAGGTGGAGAAATTCATCACCAACTATGTGAAGCGGGAGATCGGGTTGGACGGGTTTGACAAGTTGGATAGGTTGGACAAGTGAGACAGGCGGCAGTTGGCAGTGGGCAAAAAACTCACCAGTTCACCAGCTCACCAGCTCACCAGTTCACCAGCTCGCCAGCTATTTTGCGGATTCTTCCAGCACAGCTTTAAAGGCTTCAGGGTGGTTCATGGCCAGGTCGGCCAGGGTTTTCCTGTTGATGGCAATGTTTTTCTCGGCCAGATTCCCAATCAGTACGGAATAGGACATTCCATACCCGCGGGCGCCTGCATTGATTCTGGTGATCCAGAGGCTGCGGAAGTTCCGCTTTTTCGTCCTGCGATCACGGTAAGCATATGAGAGGCCCTTCTCCACTGCATTTTTGGCCACGGAATGGACATTTTTTCTCCTTCCGAACTGTCCTTTGGCCTGTTTCAGGACCTTTTTTCTTCTCGCTTTTGAAGCGACTGTATTTACTGATCTTGGCATGTGAATTGATTTTTGTCTTAGCTTTGAAGCATCTTGCGTACGTTGGCTGCATCTGCTTTGTCAACCGTGGTGGAGTAGGTCAGATTCCTCTTCCGCTTGGTCGACTTCTTTGTCAGGATATGGCTTTTGTACGCATGCTTCCGCTTGATCTTTCCAGTGCCCGTCAGGGTAAATCTTTTCTTGGCACCGGATTTTGATTTCATTTTTGGCATTTGTATACGATATTTGATTTGTTTGCGACCCCTCCCCTGCCCCTCCCCTGAAGGGGAGGGATTAAGGGTGGGGTCATTTCTTTGGGGCGATGATCATGATCATCCGTTTGCCTTCGAGGCGGGGCATCTGTTCGATTTTACCGTAGTCCACTGCACCCTGGGCAAATTTCAGAAGCATGAGCTCTCCCTGGTCTTTATAGATGATGGATCGTCCTTTAAAAAAGACATCCACTTTTACTTTTGCACCATCTTTCAAGAACTTGATCGCGTGGTTCAGCTTGAAGTTGAAATCGTGATCATCTGTGTTGGGTCCCAATCTGATCTCCTTCACCACTACCTTGGCCGTCTTGGCCTTCATCTCCTTCTGTTTTTTCTTCAGTTCATAAAGGAACTTCTTGTAATCTATCACTTTACAGACAGGCGGATTGGCAGTCGGAGAGATCTCTACCAGGTCTAATCCCTGGCTTTCTGCTATGGCCAGAGCTTCTCTCAGCGTATAGATATCCGCTCTGACATTGTCGCCTACCACACGAACAACAGGCGATTTTATTCTCTCATTGATAAAGTGAAGATCTTCTTTTTTCTGCGGCCTGCTATAGCGCCGCCTGGCTCCATGATATGGCTTTTTTGCTATTGTTTAAACCTCCTATATTTTGATTTACGATTGATACGATTTACGATTTAGAGTCCTCCGAGTTCTTCTTCCATTTCGTTTTTTACGCGGTTGATGAAGGTTTCTACTTTTTCAGGTCCCAGGTCGCCCTGGCCATGTTTCCTTACAGAGACGGTGCTCCCGGTCGCTTCTCTCTCTCCAACCACCAGCATGTAAGGGATTTTCATTAACTCTGCATCGCGTATCTTCTTCCCGGTCTTTTCATTCCGTTCGTCAACGAGGGCGCGAATTTCGGAATTATTCAGCAAATTTAAAACTTTTTTTGCATAGTCGTGATATTTTTCACTGATAGGCAGCACGATAGCCTGATCGGGAGCCAGCCACAAAGGGAAGTTTCCTCCGGTATGTTCGAGCAGCACGGCCACGAACCGTTCCATCGATCCAAAGGGGGCCCGGTGGATCATGACAGGCCTGTGCTTCTGATTATCCGCACCAATGTACTCCATCTCGAAACGATCCGGCAGGTTGTAATCAACCTGGATGGTCCCAAGCTGCCACTTCCGGCCAATGGCATCCTTCACCATGAAATCCATCTTCGGGCCATAAAAAGCGGCTTCACCGGGAACGATCTCAATATCCAGTCCACTCTCCTCTCCTACCTCCAGGATTGCCTGCTCCGCTTTGTCCCAGTTTTCATCGGATCCGATATATTTATCCTTGTTCTCTTTATCGCGCAATGAGATCTGGACAATGAAATCCTTGAAGCTCAATGCCTTAAAGATCAGCATCACGATATCAATTACCCCTTTGAACTCCTCTTTCACCTGGTCGGGCGTACAGAATATATGGGCATCATCCTGGGTGAATCCCCGCACACGGGTTAATCCATGCAGCTCTCCGCTTTGCTCATACCGATATACAGTACCAAATTCAGCCATTCGGATCGGCAGATCCTTGTAGGAGTGGGGCTGGGAGTTGTAGATTTCGCAGTGGTGCGGACAGTTCATCGGTTTCAGGAAAAACTCTTCGCCCGGAATGGGCGTGGTGATCGGCCTGAATGAGCTCTCTCTATACTTGTGATAGTGGCCGGATTTTTTGTATAACTCTACATCGCCGATATGGGGACAGATCACCTGCACGTATCCCGTTTTTTTCTGGGTCCGTTTTAAAAAGCCCTCCAGCAGTTCCCTGAGCTGAGCTCCCCGGGGCAGCCATAACGGGAGTCCCTGCCCTACCCGTTGGGAAAAGGTGAATAATTCCAGCTCTTTCCCCAGTTTCCGGTGGTCGCGTTTCTTTGCCTCCTCCAGCATCACCAGGTACTCATCCAACTCTTTCTGTTTCGGGAAGGTGATGCCGTAGATGCGGGTCAGCTGCTTGCGTGTCTCATCGCCCCGCCAGTAAGCTCCGGCAGTAGCGAGAAGTTTTACCGCTTTGATCACACTGGTATCCGGCAGATGTGGACCCCGGCAAAGGTCGGTAAAGTGTCCCGATTCGTAGAAAGTGATCTCGCCATCGTCCAGTTCGTTGATCAGCTCTACCTTGTACTCATCTCCCTTTTTGGAGAAATAATCGAGCGCTTCGCTTTTGGTTTTTTCCTTCCGGATAAATTGCTGTTTCTCACGCGCCAACTCCTGGATTTTCTTTTCAATTTTCGGAAAATCGTCGGATGAGATCGGATGGTCTTCGAAATCGATGTCATAGTAAAATCCATTCTCAATATCCGGGCCAATCCCGAACTTGACACCTGGATAAAGCAATTCGATGGCTTCAGCCATCAGGTGAGCGGAAGAGTGCCACATTGTGGCTTTCCCTTCGGGGTCGTTCCAGGTTAGCAGTTTAATCGAAGTATCTTTCGTAATCGGGCGGGTAGCATCCCATACTTCCCCATCTACCATGATGGATAAAACGTTCCGCGCCAGTCCTTCACTGATGCTTTTAGCTATTTCAAGCCCTGTAATCCCTTCCCGGTATTGTCTGACAGAATTGTCTGGTAAAGTGATCTTTATCATCGCTTAGTACGAGTCGATTTTGGCCGGCAAAGGTAGGAAGAATCCCCGGTTTCACAAAACTTTTCTACCTTTACAACCTATTCCAGAAATCTTTCAAATGAAAAATCTATCTCTTGAACTTATTGTATTGTTTCTATCAGCAATCCTATTATTCCTATTCATGGTTTTTACACAAGCTTCTGATTCAGTCGCCTGTACAAGAGTTGTCTACCAGGGGCCAAACGGGACGATAATCACAGCGAGATCCATGGATTGGAAAGATGATATCCTGAGTAATATGTGGCTGTTCCCGAGGGGAATGGAGCGCAGCGGTGAAGCTGGCCCGAATTCCCTGAAATGGAAATCCAAATACGGAAGTGTGATCCTATCCGGCTATGGTATCTCCACTCCCGGCCAACCAAATATTTCAAGTACGAGATGGAGAACCGTAGCCGACCAGAAAAACAAAACCTACTATTTTGAAAGTGCATTGGCACCCAATGTATTCTGGGTTGACCTGAATGACTTGGATTTTTCAGAAAATGCTCCCACGAAGAAATTGTCCATTGCCCATGGGGAAGTTTATGCCGGCAATGTTGACAAAGACTTCCAGGATGCTCAACCATTTACATTTCAAGGGCTTTAAAACAACCCTCATGAAAACCCTCGATTATATTCTTTTTCTCGCCGGATGCCAGTCTGGTGAAGATGATTAAAATTACAACTCCCACCCCACGGTGGTCTGTAGCACATAGTCGTTATCTGATGCGTCCTGCACGGATTGGTTGTCGTAATTCAGCGTAAAACCGAGGTTGATGAAGAAATCCGGCGAATTTGCCGACATTAACTGGTTTGTCCGCTCCAGTCGGGTCTCTAACTCCAATTGGAGTAATACGAAGAAACTGGCCAGGATGGATAAAGGATCGAAAACCGAAGGAGAAACGCTGTTCAATTAGCTCTGCAAAACCTGCCATGGCCCTGATGCCAAAGGGTATCTGGCTATCGGATTGAATAACCCGGATTTCTTCCTTGCAGCCTCATTGGAATATGTTTACTATACCCTGTTCAGAGGACGTATGAACACCGCGATGCCTTCGTGGTCGATGCTGAGTGATTGGGAGGTGGCGGATTTGTTGGCGTTCATTAGTAGGATGGGAGATTTGTCAACAAAGCATGAGGCATTAGCCATGAGGCATTACCCCTCCCCCGGCCCTACCCTGGGGAGTAAAGAGCGTGGGAAGGAGCTCTTTGGCACCTTGTGTGCCGAGTGTCATCGCACACATGGAACCGGTCTGAAAGCACCTTCTCTGAACGACCAGGTATTCCTCAATGCGGCTACCAACAGCTTCCTGCTTGCCACCATCACCCTGGGGCGGCCGGGGACAGCTATGCCGGTGTGGGTGGATTCGACTGCACACCACAGGGCACTGACAGCTCAGCAGCGGAAAGACTTGGTTGCATTTATCAGGTCATGGCAACTGGTTCATTTTAAACAGAGTTTCGACTCGCATTGATATTCCCATATAAAGATCGTGTCACTATTTTCTCGTATACCTTTTTATTTCTTGTATTCTGACTGATTTTTTGTAGAGCATACTGCTGGATAACCAATAAGGGTAATACGATTTTCTCCCTGATTTTAATCGATTCCCTGGATATGGGTTCTTCTTCCATCAAAATGCCGAAATCTGAAATACGTAACAACATCTCCTTAGATAGTTTGTATTCTTCATGAAGTACATTCCAGAAATCTTTGTATTCAATATCTTCTCGCATGTACGCAGTCAACTCAAAATTAGATTTGGATAACGACATCATGCTGTTGAGAACAAGGGCTTTAAAGAATGGGATTTCCTCGAACAGGTTCTTTAACTCTTCTAGTTTGCCTTTTTTTATCAGGGCTTGTATTGCCGTTCCGGTGCCGAAATAACCAGGGACATTTTGTTTCAACTGACTCCATGCACCAACAAAGGAAATAGCCCTCAAGTCTATCATATCCAGTTTTTTACTGTTGCCTCTTTTGCCGGGTCTACTCCCTATATTAGCCCTGTCATAGTACTTGAGTGTACTTTTGTTTTCAAGATATGGAATGAACATTTTATGGATTTTCAGGTCATTATATTTTTCAAAACTAATGGTAGCCAGCTCTTCTATTAATTGCCTTGATTCTGCAGAGATGACATTTCCCTTCCCTAAAAAATTCCTGGATAATCCTGCTGTAAGAAGTTGCTCACAATTATGAATGAATTGTTCTTTAGTTCCATATTTACTTGTAATCGTTTGCCCCTGGATGGTCAATTGGATTTCATGATTTGCAATGTCATTGCTTTGTGCGGCGTAGAAGCGATGGGATTTACCACCACCACGGGCAGGAGGTCCGCCTCGTCCATCAAAGAAAATGGCCTTGATATTATATTCTTCACAAACGGCAGATAAATTTTCTTTCGTTTTAAATATTGACCAGTTTGCTTTTAAATATCCCCCATCCTTGGTTCCGTCAGAAAAACCCAACATAATGGTTTGTTTATCGTTACGTTGAAAAATGTGGGATCTGTATTCCGGAAGATCAAATAGCTCTCGCATGGTCGACTCAGAACTACTCATACCCTTCATCGTCTCAAAAAGCGGGATAATATCAAAGGTTATTTTTCTATCCTCCCAGCCACACCACCTGAATAAACCATAAACAAATAGAACTGAAAATACATCCTCAGAATTACTAATAATGTATCGATTACAACCCTCTTCTCCGTTTTTACTTTGAATGGTTTTTAGTTGGGAAATATTCCTGATCGTATCCTTAATGATCTCTTCCTTAAAGCTGTGCGCATTGGCACGAATATTTTTATGTAGCAGAATATGGATCAATTCATCTTTTCCAAGTTCATTTAAACTCTCTGAGATAAGCCTTTCTTTTTTAAATATAGCTTCTATCACTTTCTTGTGTATGCAATGGTCCTGCCTGATATCAAGTGTCGCAAAATGTGTCCTAAATAGTTTGACTTTATCTATAAAATCATCAAGATCTTTCAGATACAGGTTATGGTATTTATCTACTAATAATCTTCTGACAGCATAAAGCGGATTTTTGATCTCTTCATAGAGAATGAATTTGTCTGGATTAAACATCATATCGTATAACCTGTCTCTAAGATCATTGAGGGTATCTTCTACCTCCCTGAAGGTGAGTTTTTGTTGTAAACTCTTCACATCATCGTAATAACATTTCATCAACGTCATTCGTAATTCATCTGCCACAGCCATAGTGATTTCGGAGGTAACAAAAGGATTACCATCCCTGTCTCCTCCAGGCCAAAATCCCAGCTTAATAATGTTGGGATTATCAAAATCATTATTTCTGATATTCTCTTTGATATAGGAATATAGATCGCCTACCGCATGATAGTAAACATCTCTAAGAAAGTAGATAATATTCTTTGCTTCATCAAGGGGTGTAGGTTTTTTTGAGTTAATCAATGAAGTTAATCCCAGTTGCTGTAACTTCAAGTCTATCTCATCTATTTGGTTACCGGCAATAAGCGATCTCAAAGCAGTGATGATATCTAAAACTGAAGGTGGATAGAACTGTGTAGGATGAGCTGTAAATACGATTCGAGCACTGAAGGTGGATAATTTCTCTGATATACTGTCCCAACTCTTTTTACTATCTAATAATTGAAAGAAATCTTTGATAGATAGATTATTGCCAAGTTCCTGAATATTCGTATATGCAGCATCTTCTACACTGTCATAGAGTACAACTTGCCGTTCAACGTACTGAATGACTCTGAACATGAAATCAATTTTATCTTGTTCCAGCCCAATGTTTGCATTGTTGCGAAAAAAGGAATCAAGAATTTCCTGAGGAGTTTGTCCTGATTCAAGCCCTTGTTTACATAGATGATAAAGCACCGGAATAAGCATTCCAACCTTACTTTCTCTATTGTACGGCAGGTTTAGGAACAAGCTATTATAAATATCGAACTTGTTTTTAACCAATTTCCCAAACTCTTCAACTCTTTTTGATTGATACATATATGGTCAGTTCTAATGTTCTTGATTGCCACTTACTATTCTATAAATGCAACAGATTTATTTAGGCAGAGGATAGTTCCAGGCACGGAACGCGAATGGCAGTTCAGTCCGTGGCTCAAATCGTTGAGAGGTACGCATGCATTGACCGGGCGGATATTCGTCCGGCGCCCATGGCAAGGATGACGGTGGCTGCTCCGGTAACGATATCGCCTCCAGCCCAGACCCTGTCCAATGAGGTTTTACCGGTGCTTTCATCCACCACAATGGTTCCATTTTTGGAAACTTCAAGTTCGGGAGTCGTTTGTGGGATGATGGGATTGGGACTATTCCCGATAGCTACAATGCATGCATCCATCGGCATGATAAATTCTGAACCGTCAATCCGGATCGGCCGGCGGCGTCCTGACTGATCAGGTTCACCCAGTTTCATTCTTGAGCACTCGATCTCTTTCAGCCACCCGTTCTCATCGCCGATCAATTTTTCGGGGAGGGTTAGAAAGTGAAAAATCACCCCCTCCTCTTCCGCATTTTCAAATTCCTCGAGCCGCGCAGGTAACTCCTGCTGTGATCTCCGGTAGACAATATAGACCTCTTCGGCACCCAACCGGAGTGCAGTCCGGGCACAGTCCATCGCTACGTTCCCCCCTCCTACTACAGCGACTCTTTTATGTCTTTTCACCGGTGTATAGGACTTCGGGTATTCAAATCCTCTCATCAGGTTCACCCGTGTAAGGTATTCATTGGCGGAATAAACGCCATTCAGGTTCTCACCCGGTATCTCCATGAACCAGGGTAATCCTGCCCCCGTGCCGAGAAATACGGCATCGTACTCTTCCAGTATCTTCTTCAGTGACCTGGTCTTTCCGACCACATAATTGCAGACGAGCTTCACACCGAGTTGTTGAAGATAGTTGATCTCTCTGCTCACTACCTTCCCGGGCAGACGAAACTCCGGGATGCCATAGGTAAGCACCCCCCCGGGCTCGTGCAAGGCCTCGACCATCGTTACATCATGTCCAGCCAGGATCAGATCGCCGGCCACGGTGATTCCGGCCGGACCGGATCCAATCACCAGCACCTTTTTGCCGGTATTCAGTTTAATCTCCGGCAACTCAATCTTACCCTGTGAGGCTTCCCATTCCGCTGCAAACCGTTCCAGGCGGCCGATGGCAACCGGTGTCCCTTTCTTCCCCAGGATACATTTGATCTCGCACTGCTCCTCCTGAGGACAAACCCTTCCGCAAACCGCCGGCAGACAGTTTTTCTCTTTTAAAATCTTGATCGACCCGGAAAAATCCTCAGCAGCAATGCAGCGGATGAAGCCGGGAATGTCAATTTCAACGGGACAGCCATCGATGCAGACAGGCTTCTTACAATCAATGCATCTCTTTGCCTCTTTCACAGCCATCTCTGGTGTATATCCCAGAGCTACTTCCGCAAAGTTTCTACGCCTGATGTAGGGCGGCTGTTTGGGCATTTCAACCCGTTCGAATCTCGAGGTTTTCTTTTCTGCCATGTTATATTCCTCCACATCCAGAATGATGAACAAGAAACGCTTCTTCACCAACATATTGTTGTCTTCTCTTTGCAAGCTCTTCCCAATCGACCAATCTTCCGTCGAACTCGGGACCGTCGACACAGGCAAACTTCATCTCCCCGTTAACTGTACAGCGGCATACACCACACATCCCTGTTCCGTCGATCATGATCGTATTCAGGGTAACCATCACAGGGACATCGAAATGGGCATACTCCTGTGTGGTTTTGTACGACAGGGTCATGCATCCGTTAGCAATCACCCGGTTGGGTTTGATCCCTGTCTCCCTGATGATATCATCGCCTTTTTTAATGTGTCCTTTATAACCGTAACTGCCGTCTCGGGTCAGTTTGATCACCCGATCACTGTATCGTGCCAGTTTCTCTTCCCAGTAAAGCAAATTTTTACTACGCCCCTCCATGATGGTGATCACCTTATTGCCTTTTTCTTTTAATGCCCTGACGACAGGAAAGATCGATCCCATTCCGAAACAACCGCCGATGCAGATCACGGTCCCGAAATGGTCTATCTCCGTAGGCTTACCAAGCGGGCCGACAACAGTGGGTATTGCATCCCCCGGTTCCAGCAAAGCCAGTCTACCCGTGGAAGTGCCCACTTCCATGAAAACAATGGACAATGTTCCCGTTTCATGGTCCCAGTCGGCCGCTGAAAGGGGGATCCGTTCCGAACCTTCCCCGGCATGGACGATTACAAATTGTCCCGGCTGAATCTCTTCCACCACATCCGGTGCATGAACCACCAGCAGGTGAAGGTTCGGGACGATCATTTTCCGTTCAACAATTTCAAACATGATCCCGCTTTAAGTTTACGTAACAAGGATTACTATCGAATTCCAGTTCACCGTTTATTTTAGATAGATATACATATCCAGGAAGGACGTTTTTACGGATGGCCGCTTTGAATTTCATCTTCTTCCCCGGAGCATGTAACTGGATAAGTTCCCCGGATTTCAGCTCTAATTTCCCGGCATCATAGGGATTGAGAATGAGATGACCGGGCAACGTCAGCTCCCCGAGGGCGGGTATCTCCCTTCCAAGGTTCGAATTGCAGAATGCATGTGGATTTTTCTCCTGGATCAGGATATAGGGGAATCTTTTACCCGGAGAAGATGGCTTTCCCCCGGCAGATGAAACTGGTTTCTTTGAACCCATCACCGGAATGTGGAAGTTATTGGAAAGGGATTCTTTGATCGATTTCTGTGAAAATCCGCTCCTTTTTATCTTCGCTGAGCCTGCTATGCCTGAGAATATTTCGATATGGGAACGGGCATAACCATGTGGAACTGCAACCGCTTTATATTTTTTAATTCTTCCGTTGTCAGTCAAAAGAGAGCCGCCCGTTTCCCCCCATAAAGACGAAGGTAAAATCAGATCCGGATTTAATCCTGCCGGGGATGGAAATGCGTTCTGATAAATCACATGTTTTACCTTGGGTCTTTTCGTGAATGGGGCATCTCCAACCAAATAGAGCAGGTCGATCTTCCCCTCTTTGATTTGTTGCAGGATCTCCTCAACCGGTTTCATCCTGATGAGCGATAACATGCCGTAAAGGTTGCCATACGGGTTGGGCATAAAGAGCCCGGATCCGGTGAGGTCGGCAATCTGCCTGATTTTATCCAGCATCGTGATGCAGCCACTCAACGAGACAATCTGGGGACCCACGACAAGGATGCCGTTCTTTGATTTTTTCATCGATCCGGCCAGTTCATGGATCTCAGGTGTGTTACACTGGCCGTTTTTCAGACAGGTGATTATGTCGTTCAGATACGCTATCTCCTCACCCGGAGCCGGAACGAACCGGTGGCGGGCAAAACGTGAAGTGGTATCCGTGATCCATCCCAGCTGATAATATGGGACACCCTTCTCTGCTGCAGATTTGATTGCAAGTGTCAACGGGGCATAATTATAATTCCCGTTCAGGTATGCTGAAAAAATGGCACCGGACTGATCCAGGTCCTGCAAAGAGACTGAATCCTGGGCCAGCTTCAGGTATGCCGTCATTTTTTCATCCAGGCACGATGAAGTAACCACACCGCCCTTTAAGATGTGTTCGCTAAAATATCCTGCTGTGTAAATCTCTTCCAGCGTCAGGGATGGAGAGATAAATAGGGCCGTACGTTTGGGTGAAATACCCGCTGTAATCTCCCTGGCTTTTTCCATGGCAAAGTCCCATGAAACAATCCCATAGCCTTCAGGATACCAGTACTCGGGTTCGAGGATCCGATCTGTTCTGTTAACAAGTTCGCTCAAACAGAAGCGGCCTTTTACACAAAGATCTCCTCCGGATTCATGTGCTTTGCCCGGTGGGATCGTGCCAACAATCTTATCTTTCAGGGTCAGCACCTGGATGTCGCAATTCAGGCTGCAAAGCGGGCAAACGGAAGGTTCAATCTTTTCAGGATCCCCCCACCATTTCCTGCTTTTTTCCGACATGGCACCGGTAGGGCAAACGGAAACGCATGCACCACAGAACTCACAGTTCGCGTGGATATGGGTTTCGTCGAAGGCAGGGCCAATTGCGGTCTGCTTTCCCCGTTGTTTCAGGGAAAGCACGGAGCTCTTTCGGTACTCATTGCAGATCCTTACACACCGGCCGCAATAGATGCACAGGTTATAATCTCTGTCAAAGAACGGATCATACTTCTCCAGAGGCAGATCCCGGTACAGTCCGGGCAGTGTGAGATCATCGATTCCAAATTGTTCTACGATCCTCTGCAGTTCACAGTCGTTATCCTTCGGGCACCATCGGCACCCGGTTGTGATCCCTACTTTTCTGATCGTACCCTGAAAGACTTTACACCCTTCAACATCATCACACATCATACAGGCGGCCGGATGTTCGCTTAAGATTAACTGGATCATCTCGCGGCGGATCTCCTGCAACACGTTTGTATCGGTGCGGACGATCATACCCTCTTCAGCCATGGTGGTGCACGAGGTCGGGTACCCGTCTCTTCCTTCAATTTCGACGACACACAACCGGCACCCTCCATAGGGCGTCAGTTCCGGATGTGCACAGAGAGAAGGAATGTCGATGCCGTGCTTTGTCGCGACATCAAGTACAGTGGCGGGTTTGCCAATGGTAATTTTCCGGTTGTCAATGGTCAGGTTCATTCTTCCTTCCTTGAAGTGATTACAATAGCATTTCCTGCAATGGCATCATACCTGCACACATCATAGCAGGCGCGGCATTTGATGCATTTTTCTTTATCCAGGTTGTGTGGTTCGGAGCGGGGTCCGATGATGGCTCCCGTCGGACAAACGCTTACACATAACTGGCATCCGGTACATTTCTCCCGGATCACCGAATATTCTATCAGAGAACTGCAAACCAGCGCCGGGCAGTAATATTCGTTCAGGTGCTCCACATATTCCGATCTGAAGTAACGAAGTGTGGTAAGAACAGGATTCGGGGCGGTTTGCCCCAGGCCGCACAGCGAGGTTGATTTAACGAGTTTTGCCAGGGATTCAAGTTTATCCAGGAATTCCGGTTCTGCATCCCCGCGGCAAATTTTTTCCAGTATTTCGACCATATGGCGGGTACCGACCCTGCATGGCGTACATTTCCCACACGACTCTTTCTGAATGAAATCGAGAAAATACCTCGCTATATCAACGACACAGGTATCCCGGTCCATGACGATCAATCCGCCTGAACCCATGATGGAGCCAACCGATGCTAGTGTTTCGTATGTCACCGGCGTATCCAGAAGTTCCTCCGGGATGCATCCGCCTGAAGGGCCTCCGGTCTGAACTGCCTTAAATTCTTTTTGTGGTCCACCACCGATGTCAAAAATAATTTTCCGCAACGAAGTTCCGAGCGGAACTTCAATCAGTCCGGATCGCCTTATCTTGCCGACGAGTGAAAAGGTTTTGGTTCCGAAGTTGCCTTCCACACCAAATTGCCTGTACCATTGTGATCCGTTTCTCAGGATGTGAGGAACGGTACTAAGGGTTTCCACATTATTGATGATGGTTGGGTTTTGATGCAATCCCGAAACAGCAGGAAACGGTGGCCGGGTTCGGGGCATTCCCCGCTTCCCTTCTACCGAGTGAATGAGTGAGGTCTCTTCCCCGCAAACAAAGGCACCCGCACCCTCTTTGATCCGGATGTCAAACGAAAAATCAGAACCGAGGATTTTTTCCCCGAGCAGGCCGTATTGATCCATTTGGCTTAATGCATGCCTCAACCGGATGATGGCCAGTGGATATTCTGCGCGAATGTAGATGATGCCGTGAGAAGCACCAATGGCATATCCGGCGATCAGCATCCCTTCCAGCACGGCATGCGGATCACTTTCAATCAACAGACGATTCATAAAGGCGCCCGGATCACCTTCATCCGCATTGCAGATCAGGTATTTTTCATCGGACACTGTATTCCGGCATGTACGCCACTTTATCCCGGTGGGGAATCCTGCTCCTCCTCTTCCGCGAAGACCTGCATCCGTGATCTCATCGATGATCGCGTCAGGAGTTTTCTGCAACGCTTTTGAAAGGCCCTCATACCCACCATTGGCAATGTAATGATGAATATTTTCAGGATCTATCAGACCACAGTTCTTTGTGACTATCCTCACCTGTGATTGCAGCATCGGCTGATCAAAGAATCTGGGTACACCATCGAAAGAGTTTGTCCCGAAATGACCAAGCACCTTTCCTTTATGGCACTCTTTTTCAAGCAGATACTTGCGGAGAATTGCTTCGGCCGACTTCTCATCCACGTTTCCGAAAGAGACACGGGGATTGCCGAATGCACTGATGTCCATAATGGGTTCGAGGTAACAGGTCCCTATACACCCAACCTCAACCAGCTTTGCCGAAAGATGATACTTCTTTAGTGTCGCTTTTACAGCTTCCCTGACCTTGTCCGCTCCTGCAGCTTTCCCACATGAAGCCATCCCCAGATAAATGACAGGCTCCTTCCTGGTGATGAGTGCATTCCATTCGGCGGCACTTTTCTTTTTGAGTTTCGTGAAGTTATTCATAGTTGCTCCACATTTCCTTAAGTTTAATAATGTTTACCTTGCTGTGAATGTCCTCGTCGATCTTCACAACGGGCGCTAGTGCGCAGCATCCGAGGCAGGCGACCCTGTTCAGGTCGAACCGCATATCGGAAGTACACTCGCCCGATTTGACCTCCAGATCCCGCTCACAGGTCTCCAGCAGGATTTCACCTCCTACAACATGACAGGCAGTACCCAGGCATATGCTGATGGAGTGTCTGCCCGGTTCACTGAACCGGAATTGGGAGTAAAAAGAAGCTACACCAAAAACCTGACTTTCAGTCAATTGTAAATAGTCAGCCACCGTTTCAACGATCTCAGGTGAGATATATCCGAGTTCTCCCTGGGCTTTCTGGAGAAGAGGGATCAAACTGCCCTCTTCCTTCGGATAGGTACACATATATTCTGTAAAACAGGTGATACGTTCTTTCATTGTCTCTCTTTTTAATGGGTACTCAACTTGAAAAATATACAGTCCGATAAATCAGCTTCCCCGCGGGCACAATCCTGTGCAAATGTCTCGCAGGATGGCGCCCCGCACAAGCCACAATCTTTTTTGGGAAGCTTAACTAAGATCCTCTCCTTCTGGATCATCCGTTTGATGGAGGTGCCAATATCTGAAGCCAGCGCTCTTGTGGGACGCGGAAGAACATGCCTTCCCAGGAAATAGTATTGCTCTTTGTATTTTTTCAGAACCTCCTGTTCGTTAAACGATTTCGGTTCTCCGAAATTTTTTTCGAGTATGATGGCAGTATGCCGGGCGATGTATGGATTCTCAACGCAAAAGATACCTCCCATACACCCCTGGGTACAGGTAAATGCTTCGATGTAATCGATGTTTCTCAGTTTTTCGGTTTCAATGTCGTTGAGGACATTCATGATGTTCTCAATACCCACGACCGTAAGGTGTCTTTCAGCATCCAGGTACTGTGATACATGGCCTATCTCTCCCCAGCCTCTGCCATAATAAAAATAGTCATCCGTGCTTTTCGGTTTCTGGCCCTTATTCACCATCATTAACTCCGGAAGTATCATGTTGTAGATATCTTTAATCGCGATAGCGCCATCAAACCAGGATTTCTCTTTCTCAGCCGGCTGCTTGATGGAGACTACCATAGCAGGGCAGGATGTAATGTATATAGCGCCGATTTTGCTCATACTAATACCCAGTTTCTCTGCATATTCATGTTTTGCCTCCTTGGCCGTGATCTCGCGGGGGACATCAAAGGTGGAGATCAGCTCCATTAAATTTGGGTAATTAACCTGTATCAGTCTGATCAAGGCAGGGCAAAATGAGCTGATGATCGGTCTCTCTTTTGGATTGGTTTTTATATGCTCAGAGATAGCAAACATCAGTTCATGGCAAACCCTGGAACTATCAACAACGGCATCGAAACCAATATTTTTCAATGCCTGATGAACCAGACTGGGATGAATAGCTGATCCGAATTGGGTGTAAAGTGTTCGGGAGGGAATGGCAAGTTTGAATTCAAATTTCTCGAAGTCACTGATTTCGTCAATCATGGGAACAAACACATGCTCAGGACAAACATTGATGCATGCACCACAATCAACACAAAGGTCGTCGTAATAGGTGATCGTCCCGTGTCTTAATCTGATGGCCTCGGTTGGACATGCTCTGAGGCACTTCATCCTCCCGGTGCACTTTTCGGGAATAATCACATGTGAATGATAATACTTCATTTCACATAAAACATGGTTTCGATTCTCGTCCCCTCATTGACCATACTTTCAATATTCATTTTATCAGAATTCTTCCTGATATTTGGCAGCCCCATTCCAGCTCCGAAACCCATCGCTCTTTGTTCCTCTGTAGCAGTTGAATACCCCTCCTGCATCGCCAGTTCAATGTCCTCAATGCCTTTCCCCTCATCCGCAATGATGATGTATATTTCCTGATCACTCGCTTTTAATGTCACCTTTGCCCTTTTCGCGTGCATGACCACATTCATTTCAGCTTCATAGGTCGAAATGGCTACCCTTCTGATAATCAAAGGATCATACCCGATCGATTTCAGAATGGTTTTGATCTGGGTGGAGACCATCCCTGCACTGGCAAAGTCCTGACCGTCAATAGAGAACGTATAGGTTGTAATGTTTTCTGCCCGTTTCGGCAATTCAGAAATATCTTTGGTAATTTGGATTTCTCCTTCGATAGAGGCTATCTTTACGCATGTTTCATACATGTCTGTATCCGTGGTCAGGATAACCAATCCTTTCTCTTCTGCAAATTTTCGGATATCATTAGCGGGGATTTTACTTCTGATAAAGACAATCCCCTTGAATTCGGCCATATAGGCAGAAATGGCTGCCTGTACTGAATTCAACCCTGTTACGAGGATAGAACCAGACTTACCGTATGCCAGCACGTCACTCATCAGGTCTGAGGCGTAGATGCCCGAAACATACTGTCCGGTCTTACAGTTTCCAGCAATGACGTTGGCCTGTAATGCCTCTTTGATCTTTGTTATTTCAATACTATGGTTTCTATCCTCTTGCATGGTTCAGGGTTCCTGTCATTCCAATCCGACTTCCACCAGCTTGCCTGCTAATTGGAAGCTGGATAACGGACTACTCAAAATAATTACATGAAACCGGTTTGCAAGTTCAATAGTCCCTTCCGGAACCTCTTTCCCATTCGTAACAATGACCGCTGCGATATCAATCAGGTTGGCAGCTGATACGACGTTTTTATGTGTCTGAACAGTGAGCCAGATATTACCCATCTCTGCACTGCTCATGACATCTGAAAGCATATCAGAAATAAATACACCTGATACCTCTTTGTCTTCTACGTTTGTAAGTATGACAAGCGAGAGTTTTTCAATGATTTCCTTTAGCTTCATAGTTGATCTCTTTATTTAGTGATTTTTCTTTTTGAAGTTATTCGTTTTCAGGCGGTGATAGCGATAACATGCCTACATCCCTGATCATCTCAGCAAAACACACAGCTATGTCATCAATCATGTCAGAAGAGACAATTTTGATCCTGGAAATGGAAGATTTTCGCCGCTGATTAAAGTACTCCTCAAGGATGGTGATCTTTTCGGGACTCAGTTGCTTCCTTTCATCAACCGGGAAAAATCCGAACGCCACGTAGACCCATGTACGGCTTTTCTCCAGTTCTTTCATCAGGCTATCCACCTTGCATTTCTCATCGCAGCCGGTACACATCATTAAACCAGCCAGTTCACTGAACTGAACTACTTCCCCGCAAACCTTACATTTCAGATTAAAACGGATCGATTGAGCCACCTCCATGATATTCCAGAAATGTTCACCTTCACGATACTCTTCCAGGGGCGGCCATTCTCCAACGGAAAAATAGGTATTTGTTTTGCGGCATCTGAAACAGTTCTCGGTAACGATATACCCTTGTTGGACATTGATCATTTCCCAGTTATGGCTGCATAGTTCTTCCTTCATAGATACTTTCAATTAGAAGATTGAAAAAAGGGTTATCGAGAGATTCCCCGTTGATTAGGGTAGGGATATAATTGATCCGCATCTGGTTATCTGGTAGAATTTGTGAGTTACATGTACAAATATAATTCAAGATCGGACAAATCCAGCTCCGGGAGGAAGTTTTTTTATCCTGAAGCAGGATTTTCAATATTCCGTTTTATCCATCTTCTGCTCCAACAGCCTGAGGAGAGTCCATGCATCTTCATGGCCGATCCGGCTCTGTTTTCTTAAGAATCCAACCTCCTTCAACATGATACCCGGCCACAGCAAGGATGGGAAACTGTTTCTCGATGGGTGTGATCCGCTCTTATCTCTTCACAAATTTCCCGGAGTAAATGGAACTACTGTTTGAACCCCTGACGGTATAGAGGTAAATGCCTGAAGGCAGGTCATACAGGGCAATGCGCTGTTGTCCGGACCCATTACAGACCATGGTTTTACACGTTTTTCCCAGCATGGTGCGGATCTCAATCCTCCCGGTAAAGCCGGATCCAGTCTCTATGATAACATACGATTCAGCCGGGTTGGGATATACCGTGATGGCATTGGTTTCGGCCTCTTCTGCTACTCCTTGAGTTGGCTTGGCTTTCAGGAAGATCACATTGTCGACAATCCCTTTCAGGTCACTTCTCATCTCCATCTCCGCCAGGTAGAACCCCGCTTCATCATCATTCGACCACCATGTGTACATGTCTGTAGTATCTATCTCCACCTCCTGGAAGTTCCATTGACCAACGATATAAAGGAATGTACAATCCAGTTGCACCTGGTGTTCATGAACCCTTAATGCTTCATAGGTCCCGATTGGAATAGTGATCGAGCCCCAGGCATCCACCTCTATATCAGCAATGGTGGTGAATTGCATGCGAACTGAATCAACCGGTGGTGTGGGGCCGGGAATTGTGAATTTAAATGTGCTTGTGTCTGACCTGATATCCCCGTACGCTACCGGAAATTCTGCAACCTTCATTTTTGGATTCACACGGATGATGATCGTAGTATCAGACAATTCTTCCATTTTCCAGACCATTCCTATCACGGATAATTCGGAATTATCGCGGTAAAACATCACATACATACTGTCTAAACCCAGTTGTAATAAAGCAAAGTTGGCATCAGGAAACAGGGAGCCATAGGGGGTCCAGTCCGGTTGGAGGAACTTAATCGTGTCGACCCAGTCTTCATGGAGGGTGGAAAAATCCCACACCTGGTTAGGGCCGGCAAGGCCAGGTCCGATGGTTCCTGCAGGAAGGGTATCTACGGCCTGGATGACCGTCGACCCCGAACCGAGAATGTCGTTGTTTGTAATCACGATCTGGGCCTGGAGGATGCCTGACCCCAGAATAATTACCAGTGCAAGTAAAAGCTTTTTCATGGGATTTGGATTTTGGTTGTCTATAGATATATGGGCTTTTCAAATATACTGCATTTGGGACAATTTTGCAAATAGAGGTATATTTTATTTTTTTCCATATCCTTAAGGGCTCTATTTATTCAGGCAGAAAAGAACCTTTCTCACTAGTTCAACCGATTACTGCCATCCATATGAACTATTCAAAGCTCCCGGATCAAACCACCTGAAGGTGCCGGCTTCCGTTAGCCGGGAGGCCAACAACAATTTTGTATTCATCGATTCTCCCCTGGACGGGACCCATACCCTCAACGGGCTATGATGTCAGTCAGGCAATTACTATCTACCTCATAAATAGCCTTGGAATTCAACTTGATGAAAGGAAAGTGATGCCTGTACTTGGATCAGCCAGGGTAGAGATGGACCTGACCGGCTATGAGCCAGGGATCTACTTTGTGAAGATCTCTAACGGGGATTCGGTATGCATGGAGAAGATTGTGATCCACTGATCAATACTCCGTTTTATCCATTTTCTGTTTCCACTGTCTGAAGAGGGTCCATGCATCTTCATGGTGTATCCGGCTGAGTTTTATTTTCCGTATCTCCTTATCCCGCAGTAACTCCTCATGGATAAAATGATCATCAAAACCTGCTTCTGCCGCCTCTTCACGAGTGGAGGCATAATAGATCGCTTCCGGCCGCGCCCAGTAGATGGCGCCCAGGCACATGGGGCAGGGCTCACAGGAGGAGTAAATGACACATTCGTCTAACTGATGGGTATTGAGATTCTTACAGGCATCTCTGATCGCCTGGATCTCTGCATGGGCAGTGGGATCGTTAGTGGATAACACCTGATTATATCCCTCCCCAACGATCTCTCCGTACTTCACCACAACTGCTCCGAAAGGCCCGCCGTGGTTCGATTCCATGGCATGTCTGGCTAGCTCAACAGCGCGATGAATATACTTCAGATGGTGTTTCATACATCGGTTTTAAATTCCAAATAATACGCACCAAATAATAAGTATCAAATAACAAATAATAACCAAGTTCTAATGTTCAAAGTTCCAAACATTTCAGAATGATTTAAGTTTTGATCATTGATAATTGAGATTTGTAATTTATTTGAATTTTGTTTTTTGTTATTTGTTGCTTATCTTCTCCATTGCATACTCCGCCAGTGCAGTGATTGTAAAACTGGGATTGACCCCCAGCCTTCTCTGCATAGCGGTTCATCTCCTCCTGCCACCACCAGGCCCCGGGACTTGTAGATCCTGGATCCTGCAGCTTCGCTCCGCTCGCTGTGACGATGATGATGTAATCGTAGATCTCTGACATGGGAGCAAGTTACATTTTTTTTTTATGCTCGTTGATAACTACCCATTCCCCAAGCGCATCTACCCCATCCCCCGGCCCCTTCACCAAAGAGGGTCCTGTTTACGCGATTGCTATCAGGGGCACAAGTGTTAAATCCATCGGAGATATTCTTGAGGATCTGATTGCTTTTTCACTGGTTCATTTCCCTTTTGGTGAAACCAGCGATTCAGTCGCAAAAGGAATGATGGAAGGGTTTACTGCTCTCTTACTCACAAAGGATCCTGTGAAGGGAACTACCCTCGAAAAGTTTCTGCTATCTACTAACGCGAACGAAAAGATTCCGCTTTTTATCACCGGACACAGTCAGGGTGGTGGTCTGGCTCCATTGATGGCCTACTGGCTGATGACAAATGTAAATCTCAAGGATAAATTTGTATTCAACACCTATGCCTTTGCAGGCCCTGGCATCGTAAATAAGAGTTTCAGAGATAATTTCATGAATGCTCTTCCTCCGGATGCCTCGTTTCAGATGCTGGTGAATCCCATCGATGTGATTCCCTGGTTCTGGACCGATCTGCCAGGCATCACCGCCAACAATATCCCTGTTGCTGTTCCATGGCCATACCGGTTTCTTCTTTCAGTCGCCGAGGGTGCGCTGCAGGTCGCCGGGATAACCTACTATCATATCACAGAGGCAGATACCATTGGACGCATTCCTATCACAGATGATGTTCCCGGCATACACCCTTCCGATACCCTGAACTGGTACAACTACTGGTGGAAGATGGAGCACAAGCACGACAGCTACCTGAAAATCCTTGGCGTGAAGCCGTTGAAACCTGTATAGATGCTGGGCCCCCTATTACTTCACAACCGTAATCTTCGCCACCTTCAATCCCTGCCTGGTTACCACTTTGACGAGGTACATACCAGGTAAGAGGTTAGATACATCAATTTCCGTTTTTAAGGCGTTGATTTCCTGGATAGCCAGCTCCTGTTGACCCAGGTAAGTGGAGATTTCAATATGGTCTATTGGGCAATCACTGATCACCTTCAACATATCTGTTGCCGGATTGGGAAACACGGACAACGTTGAATGTTGAGGTTCAGGGATGGAGGTGATCACGATTTCCACCGTATCAGATGGAATGGACTCACAAAGAAAAAAAGAATAAATATCATAATTAAATATCGCGGTTATGTAATATTGAACCGCTGGAATGCTCAACGGAGGATCACTGTCAATATATACCGTATCGGTCACCGGCTCGGGGGTTAGCAGGGCAAATGACATCATATTATCAACACTACGATACACATTGTATCCTATAAGCTCTCGATTTTCTGACTCTTGTGAGACAAGAAGCTCTTCTCCTCTTTTCGTTGTATCAGGAATCAGGATCCGGAGGGTGATCAGGTAGTCGCCGGTTGTAGTAGGAGTAAGCGCAGAATAATTGGGAAATGAACCAAAAAGGGATACTCCCTGCGGACCGGAATTGTCGGAGGAAATACGGGGATAGGCATCATCTGGGGTGTTTCCCATGGGTTGGATAAAGATCGCGACCGTTCCGCCACTCAGTCCGCTGATGCTGTCGAGGGGAACTTCCGTCTCCCATTGATCATCTCCGGTGGTATAGAATGGTCCGACAGTGGCAACCTCAGTATGGGTCAGCCAGTCTACCACATGGATCCTGTATTTCCAGATGCCGTAGTTGGCTAAAGAAGCATGGTGAAAGTCGATGGATTGCAACAGGGCATACTGATAGGCAGATAAGTCAAATAATATTCCATACACCCAATCGAAATATTGCAGAGTTGTTACAACCGGATTTCCATCATGATAGGCGATCTCTTCCTGAATCCATGACTGAGGAGAACCCTGGTCACAGATTGGTGGGTGCCATGAAAGGATAACATCTTGACCGTTATAAATCCCGGATGGGGAGAGGGGAGGATTGCATATAGGTACCACACAAATATTGTCAAGATACCAGTTGGCGATATCCTCACTGTTCTCCCCAAATGCCCGGAACCGGATTTTCATGATCCCTCCCCCGGCATCCGGAATCTCATAGTGGTAACTTTCCCACCCAAACGATCCGGTGTTGTCAAATAGGTCAATCAGGTGCCACATCTCATTATAAAAAAGTTCCACTGCCAGTTTCTCTGTGCCTGTTGAATTGATGTCATCCAACCTGATATCGAAATCAACATGGAATGTGGCACAAGTAAAAGGCCATGACATGATTTGAATATTCATCATGATATACGTGTAATTGGTATCGGCAGGGATGCCCGTAAAAGTGGCAGCAGGAGCTGGATACCCTTCAACGGTCGTGATAGACCAGTTTCCCTGACCGGGATGGAAACTCCAGTCATGGTATGCAAATGATGCCTGATCCCAATATTCACAAAATATCGGAGGGATACTGCACATAATGGTAATCTCTGCTGGACCTTCCTGATCTGATTCATCAAAAAAACCGGGATAACCGTACATGGTCAGGTCGTAATAAGCCGATACGGAATAGGTGTGGTCCCCGTGTATGACCGTAAAATCGTAAGCCCAGGTAGTATCGTGCCCTGATATGTATGCCAGGTAAGCGCCATCCCGGTAAATCCGGTATCCGATAAGTCCGGGAGGTGTCACAGGTTGTGGTTCGTCCCAGGCAAGGTAAACGGAACATTCTACCCCTGCAACTTGCAGGTTCGTTGGAGGATATAAGGTGTACAAAGGGGTCTGAGCCTGAAGCGCTATACCCATTAACATGAGAAGGATTAATAACGGCCCTCTCACAGGTGCTGATATGGATGGTATATAAAACATATGGGAATATAATTTGGATGAAAAAAAGTATGAACTACAGGCATATACTTGCCCGATACAAATATATAAAAATAACCTAATAGATGCAAGAAAAAAATATCGTAGATTCCGCCTACCTCCCCACAATCCTGAACTCTGTCCGCCGGTTGTTGGCCCGGCCGGCTTCGGTGTCGTTGGTGTCGATGGGATTGTCAAATCCATAGCCGGAATAGGTCATGCGGTCATATGAAATACCCTGGTCGACAAGGTAGTTGAATACTGCCTTCGCCCTGTTTTCAGACAATTCCAGGTTGTGCTCCTCAGAGCCTATGATGTCGGTATGGCCGCTGATCTCGATTTTCAGTGATGGATTAGTCCTTAGGAGATGTACTAGTTTCTCTAGTTCGATGTAAGATATAGGTTTTAAGTCGTACTTATCCGTATCAAAAAAAATGTTTTTCAGCACCACGGTTTCTCCTACCCTGATGGGTTGGAGGGGGATATTTTTCAGAAAAGGTTTCGCCTGATCACGGATGCCGGTCAATGCAAAATTATCTGAATAAAACAGATACCCTTCACGGGAAACATTCAGCGCATAATCCCGGTCGGCAGGTAAACAAACCAGAAAAGATCCATCAACCGGGTCGGAGATAGATTGAACGGCAACCTCGTTGCGTTCCAGGTCAGTTAGCTCAAAATGGGCTTGCAGGAGATTTCCGGTCTCTTTATCGAAGACAATCCCTTTCAGGTAGGTGACCGGATTGGGCTGTGCCTCTTTGTATAGCGGAAAAGAGTAAATATCCTGCCTCCCTTTTCCCCCAAACTTATCGGAAGAGATGTACGCAACATCTCCGGTGGAGTTTACGACCAGGGTAATTTCATCGGCGTAGGTGTTGATCGGATAGCCCAGGTTTTCAGGCGTCTGCCAGGCGCCATCCAGCTTCCTGCGGGTATAGAAGAGGTCGAGACCTCCCATCCCCTCATGTCCTTTTGAAGCAAAATATAACGTTTGATCATCAGGATGGATGAAGGGATTTTGTTCCTCTCCGGCGGTATTCACCGAGTCGCCCAGGTTGACGGGAGGGGTCCAGTCACCCGTGGGCAATAACTCGCTCTTCCAGATGTCGCTGCTCCCCTTTCCACCGGATCGTTTGCTTGCAAAATAAAGCGTTTTGCCGTCAGAGGAGAAAGAGGGCTGTGAATCCCAGGTCATAGAATTGACCACCGGTCCCAGGTTCCGGGGTGCCGACCACCGGTTACCCATCTTCCACGACCAGTAAATATCGCAACTCCCGAAGCCATCTTCACGCTGACAGGCAGCAAAAAACAGCAACTGTCCATCAGGAGAGATGGAGATCGCCCCTTCGTTCCCACGTGTGTTGATGGGCGGCCCCAGGTTATAAGCCCTGAGCCAGGCAGAATCGCCGGAGAGGGAGGAAAGGTAGAAATCCTCTTCAATGGCTTCTGATCTCACGTCGGTAATGGCTCTGGTAGGCAGGCGGCGGGTGAAATAGAGCGTCTGCTTATCGGAGGAGATGGCATTGATGTATTCGTCGTGCATGGTATTGATGCTATCGCCCAAATTAACAGGATTGAATGGCACCGGGTGGCTTACCATCTCTATCCCGAAGTCACACCTGTGGATGTTCTCCTCGGTTTGCCATCGCCGGTTGGAAGGCCCTTTATTAAAGGAGAGATACCTGATATAATCCCGTTTTGCCTCTTCGTACCGACCCGTAAGTAGTTTCAGGTTCCCCAGAATCACATAGAGGTTATAATCCAGGCCGGGAAGCAGCTGAACCGCCTGGCCGTAATTCGTAATCGCTCCCTCCATATCGTGTTGCTCTGCCGCCAGATCTCCTTTCAGGGCATAGGCTTCGGCAAAACCGGGGTCAGCCTCCAGCGCTTTCCCCAGGGAAGCAATAGCCTGAGAAAAATCCCTCCGCTGGTACTGCTCATAAGCCTGTTGATAAAATTTCTTTGCTTTTTTGGAAGAGCTAGAGAGGCTTTGTGAAGATTGAGCCAGTGACTCGTGACCGGTGACCAGTGACCAGTAACCAGTGAGTGGTGAGTAGTGAATAGTGAGTAGTGAGAAGCAAAAAAGGAGAGATATTTTTAGGAGTGTTTTCATGGTATCCCAATGTACTTATGCATCTGCAGTGAGAGTTTCCAGGCAGGATTGGATTCGATGTAGCGAATGATGTTTGGCAACATGATTTCGCGTAGGCTCCATTCAGGCTGAAGAAAGAGGTGTGCATGGGGGTTCATCCGGTCGGCCTGCTCTTCCGCCCACCCGAAATCCTCCTCTTCATGGATGATCACTTTGAGCTCATGGCTGATGGTATAAAACTCCTCCCGGGGAGGCCAGTCACGTTTGGGAGAGAGGCAGATCCAGTTCCAGGAGCCGGAAAGAGGCTGTGAGCCGGAGGTCTCGAGAAAAGTCGTTACGATTTTAGATGTACGATTTACGATATTCGAAGTTCGATGATGCCCCCAAACCCCCTGAAGGGGGCTTACTCCCTCCCCTTCAGGGGAGGGTTGGGGTGGGGTAATCTCTTGAACCTTGAACCTTCCGCGAGCGCTGAAGCTACTCTGCGGAGTCGCTGAATTTTGAACCTGTAATTGTTCACAAAGATAGTCGAGGTTATATAGCAGGGGCTCACCGCCGGTGACAACGACCGCATTGGCCGGGCACTTCAGAGCCTTCGCAACCACTTTATCGGTTTCAACAGGAGGGAAAAGATCGGCGTCCCAGGATTCTTTAACATCGCACCATGTACAACCTACATCGCACCCGCCAATCCGGATGAACCACGCAGCCTCTCCCGTATGATATCCCTCTCCCTGGAGGGAGTAGAACTCCTCCATCACTGGAAGCAACATACCAGATTCTAAAAGCTCTTGCTGGGTCATGATTCACTTATTAACCCCTAAATCCCCTAAAGGGGACTTTATTCCTCCCCTTTAGGGGAGGTTAGGAGAGGTCATCCCGCAGGGAGAAAGCCCCCTTCAGGGGGTTTGGGGGTATTGTTTCGCCGCTTTCAGCGTATTCTGCAGCAGCGATACGATTGTCATCGGCCCCACGCCGCCGGGTACAGGGGTGATGTAGCTGCATTTTTTACTGACCTTGTCGAAGTCGACATCACCGGTCAGACGGAAGCCTGATTTTTTTGATTCGTCCGGTATCCTGTGCATACCTACATCAATCACAACTGCGTCCTTCTTTACCATATCACCGGTCACAAAATGTTGTCGCCCCATGGCGATAATCAGGATATCAGCTTCCCGCGTGTGTTTTGGAATATCCTTCGTAAAGCTGTGACAAAGTGTTACCGTACAGTTTCCGGGAGTGGCTTTCCTGGAGAGCAGGATGCTGATCGGGGTTCCCACGATATGGCTTCGCCCGAGGACCACACAATTCTTCCCGGCAGTGTCAATGTCGTACCGCTCCAGCATCGTCATGATTCCCATCGGGGTAGCAGGTAATAGGGCAGGCAATCCAAGCATCATCCTGCCCAGGTTGACCGGATGGAACCCATCGATGTCTTTTACAGGAAGGATCCGTTCAATCACCTTCTGTTCATCTATGTGCCTGGGAAGTGGAAGTTGCACAATAAAACCGTCAATTTCATCGTCGTTGTTCAGAAAGTCAACCACCTCCAGTAATTCCGGTTCACAGATGGTGTCGGGATACCGGTAGATGGATGACAGCATGCCAACGGCATGACTGTTTTTCTCTTTGGATGCTACGTAGGTCTGACTGGCAGGGTCTTCGCCCACCAGGACAGCTGCCAGGTGAGGAGCTCGTGCCCCCCCGTTGATCATCGAAGCCACCTCTTTGGCGATCTCCAGTTTTATTTTAGCAGCTAGTTCTTTACCATCTAAAAGTGTCACCATGTCAGTACGTATTGATTGATAACCAATTAAACTCCAAGAATCAAATACCAAATAACAAACAATAATCAAAGTCCAGTTTTCGAATATCCAAACAGTGAAACCTGCTGTATATCTTGATTCTGTTTTGGTCCTTTGAATTTGAATGTTGGAATTTATTTGTCATTTGGCATTTGGATATTGGTAATTAATTCCTCTTCATGTTCCTCATCATCTGTCCCATATTCCTCCCCTTACCGGTGGTCATCATCCGCATCATTTTGCGGGTATCTTCGAACTGTTTCAGTACGCGGTTTACATCCTGGATGGTGGAGCCGGCGCCTTCCGCGATACGCCTTCTGCGGCTGCCGTTCATCACCGAGGGGTCAGATCGCTCCAGCGGCGTCATGGAATAGATGATGGCCTCAATCCCTTTGAAGGCATTGTCGTCGATATCGAGGTTACGGATCGCTTTCTCCATCCCGGGGATCATTCCCATCAGGTCCTTCACGTTCCCCATCTTCTTGATATGTTTGATCTGAGCCAGGAAGTCGTTGAAGTCGAACTGGTTCTTTGCGATCTTCTTCTGAAGCTGCTTTGCCTCCTCTTCGTTGTATTGTTCCTGAGCCTTCTCAACGAGAGAGACAATATCGCCCATCCCCAGGATCCGGTCGGCCATCCGGGAGGGGTAAAAGACATCGATGGCATCCATCTTCTCACCGATCCCGACAAATTTGATCGGCTTATTAACCACCGCCTTAATGCTGAGGGCAGCTCCACCCCGGGTATCCCCGTCGAGCTTGGTGAGCACCACCCCATTAAAATCCAGCAGATCGTTGAAGGCTTTGGCTGTATTGACCGCATCCTGACCGGTCATCGAGTCGACCACAAAAAGGGTCTCGTGCGGGCTTGTCGCCTGCTTGATGTCCGCGATCTCTTTCATCATCTCCTCATCGATAGCCAGTCGTCCTGCAGTATCCACGATCACAGCCTGGTACCCGTACTCCCTGGCATACTTTACGGCACTCTTTGCAATCTTCACCGGTTCTTTACTCCCCTCCTCCGTGAATACCTCCACCCCTATCTGCTCACCCAGTACTTTAAGCTGATCGATAGCAGCCGGCCGGTATACGTCGCCGGCAACCAGGAGAACCTTCTTATTCCGTTTGGTTTTCAGATGGTTGGCCAGTTTGGCCGAAAAGGTTGTTTTGCCGGAGCCCTGCAGACCAGCGATCAGGACAATGGCCGGATCTCCCTTCAGATTGATCTCCGACTGCTCTCCTCCCATCAGTGCGGCCAGCTCGTCATGTACGATCTTCACCATCAACTGACCGGGGGATACTGCCGTTAACACATTCTGTCCCAGTGCTTTTTCTTTGATATCATCCGTAAACTGCTTGGCGATCTTATAGCTGACGTCGGCATCCAGGAGTGCTTTCCTGACATCTTTCAATGTTTCGGCCACATTGATCTCGGTAATGTGCCCATGTCCTTTGAGAACCTTAAACGCTTTGTCCAGTTTATCACTTAATCCTTCAAACATAATTTGGTTTGCGCTAAATAATAAAAGAGGTGCAAAGTTATAAATTCCGGCAGATTTTTTTTCAGATCAAAATTTGAAGCCGTTACATCATTTACCCTTGGGGTGATTCTTCCGATGGACCAGGATAAAGGCCCTTTACGTGAAAAAGCTCTCCGAACGGCCATGGATGAGATCAACACCATCACACCTTATGCCATTTTCAGGATCAGCGGAAACCCGGGTGCCTATTATCTGGAGATCATCTCGATCGTTTATCCCGAATAATTTTCTCAAGATTTTGTCGATAAATTAGACGGAATATTTGATTTCTTTGTAAGTTTGTTGTGAAAAGCAAGCATTAATTATTCACAAAAATTGTATGCCATGAAAAAAATCTATCTTTTATTGTTCTCCATGTTTATCGGTTTTGGCAGCTTTGCCCAAACCGTCCTTTTTGAAGACGACATGGAATCTTATGCTCTTGGGGACTACCTGGCCGTGGAGAATCCCGACTGGTATGAAACCTGGTCAAACAATCCCGGATCAGGGGAAGATGCGATGGTGGTTGACGACTTTGCGTACTCTCCAGATCAATCAGCGCTGGCTGACGAAACCGGTGGCCAGACCGACCTCCTCCTGTTATGTGGAAATAAAACCACCGGTCAGTTTGAGCTCAGCTGGTATATGTATATTGAAACCGGCTTTGCCGGGTATTACAACATCCAGCATTACGAGGCGCCTGGTACCGAATGGGCTTTCAATTTTTATTTCAATGCAGATGGCACCATCTTAATGGATGTAGGTGGGGCCGGAGCTGCCACCGGAACCTACCCGAAGGATACCTGGTTTGAGGTCAAACACGAGATCGACCTGGATGCTGATTACTGTTGGCTATACATCGACGGCACTCTCTTCTATGAGTGGCCATTTAGCTATACGGCCTTTGGTACCGGAGGTACGTGTCAACTGGGAGCTGTGGACTTCTTCGCCGGAGCTCAATCCGGCTCCGGGGAGACTGCCAAGTTTTTCTTCGATGATATCTATTATGCCCAGACCGGCGGCGCCGGTGATCCCGAGATCACCGTTACACCGATGGAACTTAACAACTGGGTAGTTGCCGGTGGTACTGCCAGCGATGAACTAACCGTTCAGAATACCGGTGAATCGGATCTCAACTGGAATCTCAATATCATCTACGACATCGATGCCATGGAGACCATTCCGGTGACTCCCTCAGCCGTCCTCTCTTACTCCGCTAAGAATCCGGTTTCTGGTGCAACCGCTGATCCGAATCCGGTAGCCGGCGGCCCCGGCAACCCGGATGCAACCGCTGTTCTCCACTATGATGGCGACAATTATTCCGCCATTGGTTGGACTTCAGCGCCCGTAACCGTAACCGTTGCAGCCCGGTTCCCAAGCCCCATGACGGTTCCCTATGCCGGAATGGAACTGGTTGCCGTGGAGATGTATCTCAACGATCAAAACCCGTCAGGCACAAATGAGAAGAAAATTATGATTTACGGAATGGGAACCTCCTATGAACCCGGTCCGCTTCTGTACGAGCAAACCTTCACTGCCCCACAGACCTCCTGGTCAACCATTGACCTGACCATTCCCGTAATGATCACGGGCGAAGATATCTGGGTAGGTTACGAGTTTACACAGGAAGTCACTGGTATCTATATTCCCGGCACAGATGAAGGCCTCAACTACAATCCCAACGGAGACTTCCTGAGCACCGGTGTTGGCTGGTCACACCTGGGGAGCAATCCCTCGCTGATGTATAATTGGAATATCCGTGCCCACCTCGAAGGGGATCCGATCCCACAGTGGTTATCCGCTACCCCCGTTTCAGGTTCCCTGCCCCCACTTGGCAGTATAATAATTGACGTGGAGTATGATGCCACCGATCTGGGTATCGGGATATACAATGCGCTTATCCGTTTCCTCAGTAACGACCCGGTTACACCAAGCCTGGATGTTCCTGTTGAACTGGTTGTAGCTGGTGTAGGTATTGACGAGGTTGGAAAGACCAACGTGATGATCTATCCGAACCCAGCCCAGGATTACATCACCATCAAGGCGAACAGCGCTGTTACCTCTGTTCAGATCACTGACTTCAGTGGTAAGGTGTTGTACAACGGAACCGGAACAACTCTGGATATCCGGAACCTCTCCAGTGGAATTTACTTTGTCCGTACGGTAACGGATAAAGGGATCTCCAACGTGAAGTTTGTGAAGAAGTAATCCACTTCTTGCAAATTAAAAGAGGCTCTCTCGTTACGGGGAGCCTCTTTTTTTTTACATCCGATCCGGTACAGAAATTCCCAGCAGCTCCATCCCTTTACGGATCACCTTGCCGGTAATGGCTGACAGCATCAGGCGCAGGCCGATAAGCTCCTTACGCTCTTCGCGTAAAACCGGGATCTCCTGGTAAAACTGGTTGTACTCCCGGGCGAGGTCGTAAATATAATTGGCTATCAATGCAGGACTGAGCTCTGCACCAGCCTGACTGACCACAGAGGGGTACTGGTATAGAAGCTTCAGGATCTCGCGCTCCGGAGGGAGGAGGAACGAATTATGAGGGACGAGTGACGAAGGACGAGGGAGGAGGGACGAGGAATCGCGAATCGTGGATCCCGTATCGCGCATCACATATCCCGCATCTGCCGCCTTCCTTAATAACGACTTTATCCGAGCATGCGTATATTGAATAAAGGGTCCGGTATTGCCGTTGAAATCGATCGACTCTTTTGGGTCAAAGAGCATGTTCTTCTTCGGGTCAACCTTCAGGATGAAGTACTTCAGCGCGCCCATGCCAATGGTATGAAACAGAATGCCGGCCTCTTCCTCCGGAAAATCATCCACCTTTCCCAGCTCGCGGGTGGTCTCTTCGGCCGTCCGGTACATCTCATCCATCATGTCATCGGCATCCACAACGGTCCCCTCACGCGACTTCATCCTTCCCTCCGGCAGTTCCACCATGCCATAGGAGAGATGATAGATGGTATCCGCGGCAGGCTTGCCCAGTTTTTTCATGACCTTCTTCAGGACATCAAAGTGATAGATCTGCTCATTGCCAACTACATAGATCATCTTTGACGGATGATACTCTTCATATCGCTGTTCGGCAGTTCCCAGGTCCTGGGTGATATAAACGGAGGTTCCGTCGGCCCTTAACAGAAGTTTTTCGTCCAGCCCTTCATCCTGGAGGTCAACCCATATACTGCCATCCGCTTTCTTCTTCAGCACTCCCCGTTCCAGCCCTTCGTAAACCAGCTCCTTTCCCTGGAGGTAGGTGTCGCTTTCATAGTAGATCCTGTCAAATTCCACTCCGAGTCGTTCGTACGACCTGGTAAAGCCTTCGTAAGTCCAGCTATTCATGGTTCGCCACAACCGGATGATGTCGGGGTCACTGGTCTCCCACTGACGGAGGATCTCCTGTGCTTCCCTGATCAGGTCGGCTCCCTGGGCTGCCTCTTCTTCGGTCATGCCAGAGGCCATTAGTTCCCGGATCTCTTCCTTATAGTGTTTCTCAAAGAGCACATAGTATTTCCCGACCAGGTGATCGCCTTTGATTCCGGATGTTTTGGGTGTCTCCCCTTGTCCCCATTTCATGTAGGCAAACAACGACTTACAGATATGGATCCCCCGGTCGTTGACCAGGTTGACTTTTCGCACATCGTATCCGTTCGCCTCCAGGATCAGGGAGAGCGAGTGCCCCAGGAGGTTGTTCCGGATGTGGCCCAGGTGTAACGGCTTATTTGTATTGGGAGAGGAGTACTCCAGTACAACCGGTGAGGCATCACGCCTGGGCGATCTTCCAAAATCCTCTGAAGAGGCTTCCTTCTCCAGGAAATCCAACCAGAACTTTTCCGTCATCACAAGGTTCAGAAATCCTTTGATCACATGGAATTCGCGGATAACGGGAAGCTTGTCCGCAAGGTAGCCGCCCAATTCCATTGCGATTGCTTCGGGTGACTTACGGGCATATTGGGCAAGTGGAAAAACCACCACGGAAAAGTCTCCTTCGATCTCCCGCTTTGTCTTCTCAAAGCCGATCGTTTCCACAGAGATCTCCTGTCCGTAAAGAACCCGTACTGCCTCCACACAACACTCCCTGGTTGTCTTCTCGATCATGTTCCCGCGTTGAGTTGCAAAGGTACAGAGTTCAATGAATTTAACATGCTGATTTGGGGAATTTGTTAAAAAGAGTTAGGTTTGCAAAAAAGAAATTCACTAACAAAAAACAAGGTTTTAATGAAAAAGAATGTGATCATCATTGGCGCTGCGGGAAGGGATTTCCATAACTTCAACACGTACTACCGAAACAATCCCGACTTCAACGTTGTTGCCTTCACTGCTGCACAGATTCCCGACATCGATGGGCGAAAATACCCTGCCGCACTGGCAGGAAAACTCTATCCGAAAGGCATTCCCATCTTCGCCCAGGAGGAGCTCCCCAAGCTGATCAAAAAATACAACGTTGACATCTGCAATTTTGCTTACAGCGATGTTACGTATCAGCATGTGATGAACCTGAGCGCCATCGTGAATGCTGCCGGTGCCAGCTTCTTTTTGCTCAGTCCCAGGGATACCATGATCAAGAGCACCAAGCCGGTCATCGCTGTATGTGCAACCCGCACCGGTTGTGGAAAGAGCCAGACTTCCCGCCGGATCATCGAGATCCTGATGGCAAAAGGCCTGAACGTGGTTGCCGTTCGTCACCCCATGCCTTATGGCGACCTGGTTGCCCAGAAAGTTCAGCGTTTTGCTACCATCAAAGACCTGTCCAGGCACAAGTGCACCATCGAGGAGATGGAGGAGTATGAACCGCACGTGGTTCGCGGAAATGTCATCTATGCAGGGGTGGATTATGAAGCCATTCTGCGGGCTGCCGAAAAGGATCCCAACGGTTGCGACGTGATCCTCTGGGACGGCGGAAACAACGATTTTCCCTTCTACAAGCCGGATCTGATGGTCACCGTGGCCGATCCGCACCGACCGGGTGCCGAACTGAATTACTATCCCGGTGAGGTGAACCTCCGGATTGCCGATGTGGTAGTCCTGAACAAAATCGATTCAGCCTATCCCGAGAACATTAAAACCGTCCGTGACAACATCCGCAAGGTCAACCCGAAAGCCATTGTCGTAGATGCCGCCTCTCCTATCAGCGTGGATGACATGAATGTGATCAGGGGGAAGAGGGTTTTGGTGATCGAAGACGGTCCCACCCTCACACATGGGGAGATGAAGATCGGCGCCGGTGTGGTGGCTGCTGAAAAATATGGGGCTGCTGAACTGGTGGATCCGCGTCCGTTTGTCGTTGGCAAATTGGGAGAAACGTTCCGGATCTATCCGAATATCGGACAGTTACTGCCAGCCATGGGCTATGATGCCCAGCAGATAAAGGATCTGGAAGCCACCATTAACAAAACCCAATGTGACTCCGTCGTGATTGCCACGCCGATTGATTTGACCCGGCTGGTGAAGATCAAAAAGCCCAACACACGGGTCTATTATGATCTCCAGGAGATCGGTCATCCTAACTTCGACACCATCCTGGAGGACTTCCTCAAGAAGTGCAAAATAAAAAGTAAAAAGTAACTTACATGAAAAACAAAAGCCTGATCTCCATCAACGATTTTACACCTGAAGAACACATCCGGATCCTTGATCTTGCAGAGGATTTTGAAAGGCAGCCTACGCAGCGGATCCTGGAAGAGTACGTGGTAGCCACCCTCTTTTTTGAACCCTCAACCCGTACCCGCCTTAGTTTTGAGTCGGCCGCCTCCAGGTTAGGGGCCCAGCTGATCGGATTTTCAGAACCGGCCAGCACCAGTTTGCAGAAAGGGGAATCGCTCCGGGATACCATCCGCACCATCAGCAATTACAGTGACATCATCATCATGCGTCACCCCAGGGAAGGAAGCGCCAGGTTTGCCAGTGAGGTATCTTCGGTACCGATCATCAATGCAGGTGACGGGGCCAATCAGCACCCGACCCAAACATTACTGGATCTCTACTCCATCCGGAAAACACAGGGGAAACTCGACAACCTGGAAATCGCTTTTGTTGGGGACCTGAAGTACGGACGAACCGTTCACTCCCTGGTGATGGCATTTTGTAATTACACCACTACCTTTCACCTGGTTTCTCCCGAAGCGTTGAAGCTTCCGAGTTCTGTAAAAATCCACATCAAGGATAAAAAACTCACCTATCACCAGTATACCGAGCTCCAGGAGGTGGTCCCAAAAGTCGATATCATCTACATGACCCGGATCCAGAGGGAGCGTTTTTCAGATCCCCTCGATTATGAAAAGGTCAAAAATTCGTACGTCCTGAGGAAATCGATGCTGGAGCAGGCCAAACCAAACCTGCGGATCCTGCATCCTCTTCCACGGGTCAATGAAATTGCTATTGATGTGGATTCCAACCCAATGGCTTACTATTTTACGCAGGCAATGAATGGCGTTTTCGTGCGTCAGGCCCTGCTGGCTTCGATTTTAGGTGTAGTTGAATAATTCAAAAAAACCTCACATGTCCAAGAAAGAAATCAGGAAAGAGCTTAAGGTTTCAGCGATTGAGAACGGAACCGTGATCGATCATATTCCCTCTCATAATGTCTTTCAGGTGATCCGGATCCTCAACCTGACCGACTATCCCAACCAGCTGCTGATCGGGACCAACCTCGAAAGCCAGAAAATGGGGAAAAAAGGGATCATCAAGGTGAGTAACAAGTTCTTCGAACCCCAGGAGATAAATAAAATAGCACTGGTAGCCCCCACGGCAACTCTCATTGTCATCCACGATTTCAATGTCACGGAGAAAAAGCAGGTCAAAATCCCCAACCAGGTAGAGAAGATCGTGAAGTGTTTCAATCCCAACTGCATCACCAACAACGAAGAGATGGAAACCCGTTTCACCGTCATCGACAAGAGAGAGCTCAAACTCCGTTGCAGGTACTGCGAAAAGATTACGGCGAAGGATGATATGGTGTTTTTCTAGAAGAGGGCACAGGGGCACAGGGGCACTAGTTACCAGCTCACCAGCTCACCAGTTCACCAGTTCACCAACTCACCAGTTGCACATGTCACCACATCACCATATTCTCAAACTGATCTCCGAGGGTGAGCACCAGCTCCTCGATTTTAAGTTTGAGATCTCCGATGCCCACAAGATAGCCCGGAGCCTCTCGGCATTTGCAAATACTGACGGTGGCCGGTTGCTGATTGGTGTGAAAGATAATGGAGCCATCAGAGGCATCCGGTCAGAAGAGGAGTATTATATGCTGGATGCAGCCGCCAACCTCTATTGCATCCCTCCTGTCCCCTTCCATACTACACAGTGGACTTTTTCGGGGAAGATGGTTCTGGAGGTAATCCTTCCAAAAAGCGACAGGAAGCCTCATTTTGCAGAAGATCCGGCCGGAAAGTGGGCAGCCTATATCCGGGTAAAAGACCAGAACTTTCCGGCCAACAGAGTCCTGCTGAAAGTGTGGGAACGGGAAAAACTCCCGAAGGGGGTAACTATTAAATTCACGGATCATGAAAAACTTCTTCTCTCCTACCTGGAAGAACATGATTCGATCACGATCAGCAAATTCATACGATTGACCGGATTGAGCCGTTATAAAGCAGAACAGATCCTGATCCGGTTCATCTCGCTCCGGATCATCGGAATGGAGTTTACCGAGAACCGGATTTTATACAAGGTCAATCCGGCTGCGGACGAGAATCGTTAACAGTTGGGATCGTTGTTTCACGGATCGCTGCAGGAAAGTGATCGGCAATGTATTTCATCCTATCATCTGACCGTTTTACAAGGTCGAGCAGAGGTTGGCCGTCTCTTTGTTTCATCATCTGATCTGCCGGGTTTCTTTGAGTTTGAAGGAATCAAAGGCATGCAAATCCCCTGGAACTTTACCATGAATATTTTCCAGGATTTGCCGCCTTATCTGCCTTTTTCCATATTGACAGATTACTCGATCAAGAGTTCCTGTATATATATAGAAACGGAATGTTGATCCAAACTTTTTCAATGAGATAGCTTATTTTTGTAACATTGCGCAAGATGACACGAAACAAACTTCTCCGGCTTTTCTTTCATATCCTATTCTGGATTTTCATCATTGCATTCTTTACCTTCATCTATGGGATCAGAAGCGGTAAGTATTTCGAGATGTTCGAAATACTTCTCGGTACGCTGCCGCTGGACATGCTCTACACCTATTTCCTGATCTATTTTCTGATACCTGAATTGCTGCTGAAAAAGAGTTATCTCTGGTTCATCCTGACCTTCATCCTCTCCTTCACCATTGTGGTCATCATTGAATGGACCATTAACTACTTCATCCTCTACCCGGCTATCTACTCAGATTATGAAAGCTGGAAGGACACCATCAGTTATTTCTCCGGATCGGGTTTGATGATCTATGTTTCCCTCGGATTTGTGATCCTCCTGGCTTCTGCGATCAAGCTTTCGCGCCACTGGCTGCAATCGCAGCAGGATAAGGCCGAGCTGGAGATCCAGAACCGCAAGAGCGAACTGGCCCTGTTACGCAGTCAGGTGAATCCTCACTTTCTTTTTAACACCCTGAACAACATCGACACCCTGATCAGGAAAGATCCCGACCAGGCATCCGACTCTGTGGTGAAGCTCTCAGAAATCATGCGCTATTTTATCTATGAAGCAACCACCGACAAAGTTCCCCTGCAAAAGGAGATAGATTACCTGCGAAATTTTATAGAGCTGCAACGGATCCGGAATAAAGATCCGGAATTTATCCGGTTCCAGGTCAGCGGTTCGTTGGGAGGCATGGAAATCGCCCCGATGCTATTTATTCCCTTCGTGGAGAACGCCTATAAGCATGGCTCGAAAGGAAAAAGGATCCCGGCTATTACGGTTGATCTCCGGATCCAACCCCGGGAGATCCGGTTCGAAGTGGTGAACTTCATCGAGAAGCACCATGAGCAGGTGAAAGATGACAGCAAGGGAATTGGTCTGACCAATGTCATCCGGAGGCTGGACCTGATTTATCCCGAGCAGTATTCATTATCGATTGACGAAGAGGAAGAGCAATATAAGATTGTATTAGAAATCAACCCATTATGAAGATCAAATGCATTGTTGTCGACGATGAGCCGTTGGCTATCGAAAAAATCACAGAATACATCAAACGGATCCCTTACCTCGACTTACTGGCCTCCTTCGATAATGCCATCGATGCACTCGAATTCCTGCGCGACAAGAAGACCGACCTGGTGTTCCTTGATATCCAGATGGAAAAGTTTACCGGCATCCAGTTGCTGGAGATCCTCCGGAATCCCCCCAAGATCATCATCACCTCAGCCTATGATAATTATGCCCTCAAGGGATACGAACTCGACGTGACAGACTACCTCCTTAAACCCATCTCTTTTGAACGGTTTCTGAAAGCGGTAACCAAGGTGGGGAGAGAGAGCCGTGCCGACAGGGCATCCAAACCGTCCATGGAAAAAGAGGATCAGGTAAAACCGCCTGCCGATTTCATCTTCATCAAAGCGGACTACCATATGCATAAAGTGAAGCTCGAAAACATTCTATTCATTGAAGGGATGAAGGATTACCTGAGGCTTCACCTCCCGAACGAACGTATCATGACCCTGATGAGCTTCATGAAGATGGAAAAGGTATTACCCCCCGAAAGATTCATGCGGGTGCATAAATCCTATATTGTTTCACTGGATAAGATTGAACGGATCGAACGGAATACAATCATAATTTCCGGACACAAGATCCCGATCGGGAACAAATATAAGAAGGAGTTTTTCGAGTACCTGGAGAAGGAGAAGGTGTTGTAATTGCACATCATTGCACATCATTGCACATCATTTCACTTCTATTTCGCTTTATATTTATTGATCTGTCTGCGCAGTTGATCCACAGTCTTTACTCCTACCGTACGCAAATATGCCTGGATCAAACTGAAGAGGTACCGGGATGCCATTCAGTACGTGCATGATGCCACGGTGAAAGGGATCAACGAAGGGATGGATAAATACACCCTGATGGCCATGGTAAGCCTCCCCGATTCGCTACAAATCCCGCAGTTCTATGGCAACGTCCCCTGGAATCTCAGGAGAAACGGGATGAGGTTATCCGGATCCGGCTGATCGCTCTGCAGGGATTGCGAAGCCAGAGCCGGAACTACATTGAGAACATCTGGTTGGACTATTGGAAGAGGGAATTGCCAATTGACAATTGACAATTTGACCTTGCTGAATCCTGATCAGATCATCCCAAAAATCATTCCTGCGAGCGTCGACAGGATAACGACAATAAGAACATATAGCAGCGTCAATTGCGGTGTTGAATACATGGTTAGTTACCGGCAGATAAAAAACAACCAGGAAAATGACCACGATCCATCCCAGGATCTTCAGCTCTTTTCGTATCTCCATATCAAGCTATGCAACTCATTCATGGAACCTGTGTCACATCAAGAATATTACGATGTAATAGATCCCAACCAGGATGAAGAGAATGGCAACAACCCGGCGGAACCAGAGCTCAAACATTTTTATACGGTCATAGAGTTTTCCTACATTGCCAATGGCATATGCCAGTAGCCATGCGAATATTAAGACAGGCAAACATAGAGGATCTGTCCTCCGTGGCCATACATCTTTGAGCGGGAGTTGGACACGCAAACCAACAGTTGTGGATGTTGCGGCGTAACAGTATCACAAGCTCACAAACTCACTACCTTGCTACCTTTACCTCCAGGTTCCGAGTATAATTCCTGCTATCCCCAACCCGATAAACATGTAGAAGCCGTCGATCAGACATAGGGTGACCGACCTGCGCTGATAGAGGTAATTGATACCGATGGCGGTCTTCGTGAAACAAACCGCCGTCAGGGTCCCCAGGCAAAGTCCGGATACCCACGACACCTCTTCCGGAGCATATCCCGAAAAAATGAAGGCAATCCCGATCACTATCACAAACATCAGCACGAAACTGAGGGCATAGAGTACCACCATATTGGCATTTTTCAGGGATTCGTCGGTAGCCCCAATTTCAACGAGAAAACTCAGGATCATGCGAAAGTCTGGGCCAATTGTTGTGGAGGCGTATGAGGTTGAATGAGCAGATATTCCATTCGATTGATGCTTTTCGTAAAAATTGCGTGATTTTCAATTATATTTGTAGTATTATTCACGAGGAGGATTATCCCTATGACAGGTAGGATTTATAGTGTAATTGTTGGAACCGGGAATTATATCCCATCTGTGCGTATCAGAAATGAAGATTTTCTCACCCATGATTTTTTTGATGAAAGCGGAAAGAAGCTTGGTAAAAAAAATCAGGAGATCATTGAAAAGTTTAAGGAAATTACAACCATAGCAGAGAGACGATATGTGACCGACAACCTGGTGACCTCTGATATTGCCTATTACGCTGCTGTGGATGCGATTCAGTCTGCGGACATTGATAAAGAAAATTTAGATTACATCATTGTGGCTCACAATTTTGGCGATGTAAAGAATGACAACAAGATGTCGGATATTGTACCCAGTATTGCCGCACGGGTGAAGTTCAAATTAGAGATAAAAAATCCCAACACGATCGCTTATGATTTAACGTTTGGCTGTCCCGGTTGGTTACAAGCTGTTATCCAGGCCGACTATTTCATCAAATCCGGGGATGCCAGGAAGATACTGGTGATCGGGGCAGAGGTATTATCCAGGGTTGCCGATCCGCATGACATAGACAGCATGCTGTATGCCGACGGTGCCGGTGCAGCCATTCTGGAAGCCCGGGAGAGTGAAGATCCCATAGGCATCCTGGCGCACACTACACGTTCAGACACCTTACTCTATTCCAGGATGCTGCATATGGATAAATCCTACAACCCTGAAAATGGGAACATGAATACCCTGTTTCTGAAAATGAATGGACGAAGGTTGTATCAATATGCACTGGAAACAGTTCCCCAGGTGATCAGAGAGTGTCTGGAGAAGAGCAAAATCCACTTGAAAGAGATCAAGAACGTGCTCATCCACCAGGCCAACGGAAAAATGGACGATGCCATCCTGCAAAGGCTTTACAAGCTTTATGATATGGTTGATATCCCAAAGAACATCATGCCCATGACCATTGCATGGTTGGGCAACTCGTCCGTTGCAACCTTACCTACCTTACTGGATTTGATGCTGAAAGCCAAGCTGAAAACGTTCAAAATAAAAAAAGGGGATACCCTCGTTTTCGCTTCCGTTGGTGCAGGAATGAATATCAATTCATTGATTTACCGAATGTGATTGTGAGCAATCTCTTATTTATCGGAATACCTTTTTAACATTTTCCTGTTTTGTTCATAGGTTCCCTGATTCCCATTAATTGGTATGTTAATTTTTGCAGACCCTACTGCCGCACCGATGGTTTTAGGTTTATACTCAATTTTTGCAGTATCAATTCCCAGTTGGATTGCCGGGTAGTTGTCCGGTATATGAATAATTTGGCTAAAAGTGAAAACCGGAACTATTAAAATCAGGAGTAAGGTTAAATTTTTCATGGCTGACTTTGTTTTGAGGCTTCATAAAAACTCATCTGTTATGATTCAAAAGTAACCCAAGTATGTAGTAAAACAAATTATTTGCATAAATTGCAAAATTTAACTGGTCAATTATTGTTTTTTGCAACTTTTTGCTAACCGGAATGCGGATGGCATCCGCCGAAGCCCTGGAGATAAAAGAACGGGGAAGGGTAAATAAGAAAAACGAAGCCCACCTTCGTCCCGATAAATCCGGACTTCGGCGGGTGAAGGCGGAGAGAGAGGGATTCGAACCTACTCTCGAAACGCTTATTAATAAAGGGATTCAACACTTCAAGGTGTTTTAGTCCACCTCGAAGTCCACCTACTTTTTTGCAGTATTTTTCTTTGCAAAGAACTTTTTTGCTATTACAAATATACTGATAATTAGTATTATAACCAACTATTGTTAATATTTTTTTATAGTATTCAGCACAGCAGAATGTTTATTGATATCTTATTTTGTCAGGTAAATACCGGTTATTACCTGACATTTTTTATCTTTGCATCAAATGTATATTCCAATGAAAATAACTGATATTATTGGCGATAAGATAAACAGACTTCCTTCTGGCTATGTTTTCACCTATGAGTCATTTGATCTTCCGGTGAACAAGATTAATGCCCTTACCAAGGCCCTTAGCCGTTTGGTTCAGGAAGGTAGGATTCGCAAACTCTCTCCAGGAAGATTCTATAAACCCATACTTACTGAATTTGGAGAACTGAAACCCGAAATTTACCAGGTGGTGAAGGACCTGCTGGAACAAAATGGTAAAATTACCGGATACCTTACCGGATATTCTGTATACAACCAAATCGGCCTTACAACTCAGATTTCCGGTATCATTCAGATTGGTACCAACGAAGTAAAAAAAAGCATTACACGGGGCATTTATAAAATCCGATTTATAAAACAACCAAACAAAATAACCAGAGAAAACATTTCACTGCTGCGCATTCTCGATGCCATCCGTAACATCAAAGAGATACCTGATACTACTATCGATCAATCCTGTAAAAGCCTTTTGACACTCATTAAAGAAATCAATGAATCAGACCGTGACACATTCCTTCGTCTTGCCAAAAAATACAATCCTGCAACCCGTGCTATGGCCGGCGCAATTTATGAAATTTGTTTTGGGCTAAAAGCAGCAGAGCCACTGTACAAATCATTGAATCCATCCTCATCTTACAAATTTGGAATAGCAGCAGACATATTGCCCAACATGCAAAAATGGAATATTCTATGAATCTGCACAACGATAAACAGTCATTCACGGCCGCCATACAGGCTGCATCCGACACATTAGGCATACTTCCGGTATTTATTGAGAAAGACTACTGGATTACATTGGTACTTAAAAGACTTTCAGAAAGCAAATTCAATGAAAGTGTTGTTTTCAAAGGGGGTACATCTCTCGCTAAGGGACACAAACTCATCAATCGTTTTTCTGAAGACATTGATATTGCCGTAATCGATGTTCCAGATATGTCGGGCAATAAAGTGAAAAATCTTATTCGTGATGTGGGGAAATATATTTCTGTAGACTTGGAAGAAAGTGCAGATTCTCCACTTGCAAGTAAGGGCTCACGTTACAGAAAATCTGTTTTTACTTATCCTAAGACAGGAGATTCTCGCTTTTATCAGGACGTTTCAGACAAGTTGATTATTGAAATAAATTCCTTTGCCAATCCATTTCCTTACGAAATGCGTGAAATCGACAGCCTTATAGGTACTTCCCTCGCATTGAACAATCAAAATGAACTGATAAGGAAATATGAATTAATGCCATTCGCAATAAATATACTTCATAAGAACCAGACTCTGCTTGAAAAACTGGTTTCTTTATTCAGATCTTCTTTTGAGAAAGACCCGGCCGCTGGCCTTTCTGGTAAAATCCGCCATTTCTATGATTTGTTTTACCTCATGGATGATAAAGATTGTAGAGCATTCATAGATTCTGAAGATTTCTGTACTCAATTCCATAATGTCTGGTCACATGATCAGGTTGCTTTTAATGAACCGGAAGGGTGGCAGGATCAATCAGTTTCTGAAGCACCGTTGTTTCTCAAATTTCCTGAATTATGGGATGCAATAAGAGGTACTTACAACAAGGAATTATCTGCTTTGGCCTTCGCTGAAATCCCTGAAGAAAGAAAGGTTGCAGATGCTGTCATGTACATTATAAACAAGCTTTACAGTAATACTTTTGTGTAAAAAAGAAGTACGTGAGTTCGTGTTTTTTGCTTCCGATGTAGCCTCTTTTTTACAGATAAAAATTGACATTAATTGCAAATCTTAGGCATCCAATAAGCGGAGTAAATTATAATACGCAGGCTGCCGGTCATTTTTATACCATAGAGAATAGAAGATGTATAAAAATGACGGCACCCGGAGGGCCTGGCCGTGCGGATTAAAAATTTACGAAGCTATCTTTGGGTAAGATTTGCAATTAAGTACCTTGTAGATAATGTGAACGGCTTATCACAATTATTAAACGCAGGTTTGTACTCTAATTTCAAGTGTTCATAAACCAAAACATGGCGTAGGATAAATAGCTGGCGTAATTGGTCGCTAATTGGTGGGGAACCTCTAATTTTATAGCAAAGACAAAAAAAATTACTAATTATGCACAAGGTACTCGTAAATACATCTGTTACCAAATTGGCTGACAGAATATCTCAAGATAAACATTTAGAAGACCTTTACCTGGAGTATTTGAGGATCTCATCCTCGGTCAAAGATCTAAGGGGTTTTCAGGTTTCAGTGAAAACTCGAAATTCCTGGCACTAATACGACAGGTTGCACTAGACGCATTCCTGATGGAGACTGACTGCAAATACAAAATCAAGCAATTAAATGGGCCAGATTCCTGAACTTCTCGACAGGATCACAAGCCGGGTTAGCCATCAATACAGGCTTGACCAGTATTTTAGTTTGTAAGGGTAGGGTTAAATAATCCCAAAAGACCTAGCTTTGACTACCATCCTATATGTCAAATTCTAATTTTTAATGCATCTAACACTAAAGCCTGCTATCCATGGTCCATTATTAAATGCAATAGAGGTGTTACTATAATAAATCTCCGGGGCCCAGGATTGTTGATTAGAAACACTATAGATGGAACTGGATGATAACCTGGCTTCTTGGCTTAATAGATAGAACCCTGACGTTGGATAACAATATCCGCCGGGAAGCGCCGTAAAACTGCTAATGTTTGTTGCGCCTGTATTTGGGGCTAACCAATGAGATGTGCCTGTTTCCTTGAGTTTCCCTCCTGCTACGCCTGACCCACCAAGTCCAACCAACAATTGATCCCATTCGTTTTTTGTCGGTACATGCCAACCCTGAGGACAAATGCCGCGACCTCCTGACGTTGTAGCATATTGCATCATTTCATTCCATTGATACAACCCACCATAAATGGTACAATTTGCGTCAATATCTTGGTAACAATACTTTTCAATGATTCCGTTATTGGTCTGGTTATTTACCCCATCAATACGTATCCCGATGTTTAAATTTTTTCTTAACCAACATTGAGTGCCAATTTGAACAGTACTATATGTTTCCCCCTCGTAAATTATTTCTGTAATACCTGGACAAGAAAAGTCGAGGGTGGTAAAATTTATTTCATTCCCGTATTCAATTCCCACAATATTAGTTGCGTACGATCTAACGTAGTAGTTGGTATTGGATATTAATCCTGTAATTGTACTCGTATAATAACCTTCCCCAGTTCCATCGATCGTAAAACTGTTTAAAATGGTTGGATTGGGAGTTGTACTCCAGCAAACGCCGCGAGCTATAATAGGTGAACCACCGTCACTTATAATATTTCCTCCACTAGTAGCTGTATTTTCAAGAATATTTGAAAGCGGCGTAGTAGTTATGATTGGCAGTTGAGACCCTCCCCATGTAGGAATACCATCATTTAAGACTAGGACTTGACCATTTGAACCAACCGAAACAACAATCCACCCAGTGCCATTCCAGTAAAGCATATCACCTACATTTATACCTTGATTGAAAGATGTTGAAATCCAATCAGATCCATTAAAGTACTGAAAGTCATTATAATCCGTATTAAAAAGCATTAATCCAGCTGGTGAAGATGTAATTGCATCTCGCTCTGCTGTGGTTAAACGAGGAGGTAAAAATCCCTTATCACTTGAATTTATTTCAAATGCTGCGCTGGGATCAGGCGTTTGTGTTCCAATAGCTACGCTTCCATTGTCATAGATTGAACCTGTGACCAGAGAGGTGCCATCCCATTTTGGCAGGTAATTTATTGTGTTTGTTCCTACTTCAGGATCCGTTTCTGCTGTCAGATATCCAACCAGTGAATGATCACCCCAACTATACGCTTCGTTCCATTCCTCTGAATTTCCACCAACGGCAGTGATTGTACCAACAACTTCTAATTGTGTGACTGGTGTTTGAGTGCCAATACCGACATTGCCAGAGTTTGTGTTGTAAATATCATCCGAATTTTTATTTTCATCCCATAGCTTCTTTCTGCTTCCCCCATTACCGCTTTCAGCTGAATATAAAGCATAGGGAACAGAGAGCAGCGGCGAGACACCCATAGGTTTGAAAGCTGTACCTCCGTTTTCATCCATTTCCATTTTTAAGAACAAATCCCCCAAACTCCAGTTGATACTAGAAAACTCATGTGAAGGCCGCGACCCTTTTCCAATCTCCAGATTCACTAAACCATAGATGTTGGTTGTGACTTCATGCACCTCGCAATATAGAATTGATCCATTCTCATCACCTTCCAAAATACTTATCTGGAGTGAGATAGGTCTATTGGCTAGAATATCACCGTTAATATCCCTGGCGATTGCCTGGTACTTGAAAGCTTGTGGCACTTGGCCTAAAAGCGACAAGGAAACCAGGAATACACCGATAGTTGTTAAAACAAGTTTTTTCATAATGTTAAATTTTATTGATTGACTTTTAATACTTTCACAATGTTGGTCTCATGAATAAAAGTGTTTGTAACCTTTAACAAAAAAAGGTGCGATACGAATTGAGACATTGATATCTTCTCATGAATTACAGGGCCTTCCAGTTCCTTGGAGTACAATGCTTTGCCCATGAGATCATATAGCTCAAGGAGATAGATTTCGGAAGATATTGGTGAAGAGATAACAACATGAAGAAAATCCCGAACAGGTATTGGGTAGACGGAGATCTGAGAAGGATTTAAAGGTATTTCTGGTATCTCGACCGTTTGAAGAAACACCTGCTGAAATCCTTGAGTAAGGGAATAATTATTAAAAGCACTGTGTTCTATTATTGGCTCTCCTAATGTCCAACTTAATGTTGCATTGTAGCCTACAAAATAATCGCCAGCAGATGCCATAATAAAATGGTCTGATAACTGGCAGAATACGGTGAGCTGGATGAAAACGAACAAAAAAATAAGCATCTTAATCTTCATGACTGTAAAACTTAATTGGTTTTTTTAATTTGTAATTATAAATCAAACAGTTAGGTTTTGCAAGAAATTCTTTCCCCCTTTTCCGAGTTGCTATTAATTAAGGATGAAAAGAGCAAAATCAAGGATATAATACTTATGTGAAAAGATAGAATTCGAATAGGTTAATAATGGAAATTTAGCCTATCTTGCAACATTATTTATCCAGTTGATGGTGGCACGTATTAAATTCCTACTCCTCACCCCCTGGTTTCTGGCCATGCTTCTCACAGCAATTATTATCTTTTTCCTGCCTGAGATGTTTGGCAGGTATAGGATCCGCATTCTGGAATCCGGAAATCTCCCTCAACAGGAATTGTACAGCATCCGCTATGCTGATCTGGACCACGATGGGAACAGCGAGCGAGTTGCCGTGATGTTCAACTCGGATTCTATGGCAGCGTTCCAG
>JADHVQ010000031.1 GCA_016783905.1 Bacteroidales bacterium
GAATACAAGAGTTTCCATGGCCTGAAATTTTTCGTCCATCCTTTTGTGCCAAGAAAATTATGAGATAGGAGACGTTTCTCTAGATCTGATGTATAACCAATATAAATCTTGTCATGCTTTTCGGAATGTAATACGTAAGCAGTATACATATTGGAAAGGGTCAAAAAAAGCCTCCGAATAGGAGGCTTTGTAGTAGCGGGGGCAGGATTCGAACTACTTGTCTGCACTATCTGTCATATACCCGAACCGTTTCAGCAAGCGTTCATTCTCCCTCCAGTTCTTCTCAACCTTGATTGTTAATCCAAGGAAAATATGTTTATCCAGGAAGGCTTCAATCTCTTTGCGGGCTTCTGATCCCAGCTTTTTGATCGCTTTCCCTTGTTTGCCAAGGATGATCGCTTTTTGCGACTCGCGTGAAACATAGATCGTCGCTTCAATCCGGCTCAGATTCTCCTCTTCTTTGAAAGATTCTACAATCACTTCACAAGAGTAAGGGACCTCTTCACCAAATTGCATCAGAATTTTCTCCCGGATGATCTCGGAAACAAAAAAACGCTCAGAGCGGTCGGAGAGTTCGTCTTTTGGATAGTATTCCGGACCATCAGGGAGTTGGTCGATGATCAGAGTCTCACCTGCCAATGTCGGTAGAGCACTTCGATTTATGGATGCATTGATTAAACTTCTTCGGTCAAGGGATTATACGGTTGAAGTTGAGTATGATCGAACTTATGCTGTAATCGATGGTGAAAAGTTTAAGATTAACCTGATGGAGAAACACAACAGGATTAAAATCGACGATCAATACGGAAGTTCGGAATACATACCAACTGGGCTACTTTCTTTCAAAATAGATGATTTTCACGGCAGGAATTGGATAGATGGGAAAGTATTGATCGAGGACAGGTTGGCTGAAATTCTTGCCAGACTCGAAACTGAAGCCCAACGTGAAAAGGATGAAAGAATTCGACGAGATGAATGGCATAATAAATGGGAAGAAGAAAAACGAATCGAACAGGAGCATCAGCAGCGGATTGAAAAGGAGAAATCCGACTTCAAAGACCTTTACCAGCAGGCTAAACTGTGGCAGCGCGCCCGATTTATACGGGAATATATTTCAGCGGTTGAAGCTAATGCTATTGAGAAGGGTGGCTTAACGGATGAAATTCAGAACTGGTTGAAGTGGGCGAGAGATAAGGTTGATTGGTACGATCCGCTGATTAATAAAGAAGATTCCTTATCTAAAGTATGACAAAACTGATTATTTTATAATTGGAGTTATATACCAGTGACATTTCATTTTATTCCCAATAATGCTAACAGGAGTTTATAAAACCAAAAGGAGGTCAGAAGTGACCTCCTTTTGGTCTGTCAAATTTTCAGTTAACCTGGCAGATAATAACTTTACTTTTTTTACATAGATACAAGTTCTGCGTTTGCAGTACTAGAAAAAAATCCTGTGTTTTTTTGGTCGAGTGTGTTTTGAACTATCAGTTGTAATTGTTCCAAAGAATCTTTTAAATTGATTATAGTGACCGATTTCCCTAAATAACTCAGCTTTCGCTTTTGACTATTTACTTCATCAAAGAATGAGCGTGAAACATAGTCGACTTTGGAAAAGTCCAAAGTTATGTTCGATGCTGGCAAGATGGAAATAGCGGAAAATAGATTCCTTGCTGCTTCTCTTGTGACCAAACTGGAACTATGAAGAAAGTCTGATACTAATATATGGTCATCTAACATAGCGATACATATTAAAAACCGTTAAAGGTTTATTGATTTTCATTGCAAGTATTGTGCCATTCCAGAAATAATCTCTTATTGTTATAAGTTGTTCGTGTTGAGATGATTGAAAAAAACCTGCATTCCCTGAAATTAAAATGAACTCCCCGTTAATTTCTTGATTTATAAGAGAATCCCTCATATTTTTTATTCCCGTTCCACGAATTGAGTCAGGATCCCCTGTCTTGGCTGATAAACCCTTTTCAATTATCTTCTTCAGTGCATCTAAGCTGTCCGTGACATCACGACCAGCCTTATTAAGCGACCCATACAAACCGTCACCATCGTCTAAAATACATATTTCACAAGAGTTACTCTTTCGCCAATATTGTGCAAATATATAAATATTTCTTGCATTTGCGTGTTCTTCAATATTGTCTAATGTTTCTCCCACCAGAAAGCCCAGTGTAGTATCAGTTACAAATTGAATGAAAGTTGGATCGGCAATGATGTTTGAACGCAATAACTCCAAGAATTGCTCGTGAAGTTGAGTAAGTTGGTATGAAAGCCATTGTCTGTTTGAAGATTCTACCGTCAAATGAATTATCGGAATATAAGTCTTGTTAAGGTATTCATCTGTAACAATTGGAACCCCAGAGGGAAATTTCATTGTTTTCAGGTAATCTGAGCAGGTGCCTTCAGGTAATCTGGCTACAAGGTCTTTGCAATTGAGTACAGCGGAAATGGGAAGAATAGAAATAGGTGTTATGTATTTGATATTTTCAAAATAGCATTCATCCCCGTTCGAAAGGGATTCCATATAGCGAAGATTGTTAAAGAGTTCCCTTAACCTGGGTTCAGTATTGAAATTTGCAACTAATTGAATCATATCGTTATTGATTCATAATTGAAAACATTGGAACTCCTGGCTTTCCAATATACTCTTCTATACTATCAATAAATCCTAATTCCAAAGCCTCACTACTCGAATATGTTTTTCTGGCTCTAAACATTTCCAAGACATCACTTGAAGTTTTACCGATTCTATTTCCAATAATCTCCGCCATTTTAATTTGGTCTTTTTCGATACTACCAACTCTTTCTTTTAAAAAGTCAATCGTTAAGGAGGCATTGCCTGCCACATTCATCTGTGGTGGGTGTAATAGGAAAGTAGATGCTTTACTTGCAGTTCTTTTGTGCCCAGTAAGGAAAAAAAGGTTTGCACTTGAATCAATTTGACCAAGATTGTGGGTGTGAATCTCCGTTTCTTGTAACCCGCTAATAAAATTATAAATCGATACGGCGTGGAAAACTGTTCCCCCATTAGATGCAATATTTATATGGAACTTTTTTACACCTGCTCTTAACTGGTCAGTAAGCAAGAAAAGTAAATGTGCTGAAGTCTTCTCGTTTATCTCAGCAACAAAATTTATATAGATAATCTGGTCTTCCATATTATTCATTATTTCAAATATTTACACAAAAGTACGAGCTTTTCGCCTTAACTCCAAAGTTACGATAAAATGCTGAGATTGATACAGCATATTAAATACTATCATTTACTACAACAATTTGACCATCAAACTATCATACCCTAAACCAAACAAACCTCCGATTATTTGACCATTCAAATACAGGGGGGGGATGATGGGGTTTTGTGGCATAAAAAACCCCCAAGAATTATTTAGGGGAGGATTTTCTGTCGATACCCGACTCTTCTTTCAAATCTTTCAGTTTTCCTTATCAGTCATATACCCGAATCGCTTCAGCAGACGCTCATTCTCCCGCCAGTTCTTCTCAACCTTGATGGTTAATCCCAGGAAGATGTGCTTATCAAGGAAAGCTTCAATCTCTTTGCGGGCTTCCATGCCCAGTTTTTTAATCGCTTTTCCCTGTTTGCCAAGGAGGATCGCTTTCTGTGACTCGCGTGAGACATAGATCGTCGCTTCAATCCGGCTCAGATTCTCCTCTTCTTTGAATGAATCAATGATCACCTCACACGAATATGGGATCTCTTCACCAAATTGCATTAGAATTTTCTCCCTGATGATTTCGGAAACAAAGAAACGCTCCGACCGATCAGAAAGCTCATCTTTGGGATAATATTCAGGGGCTTCAGGCAATTGGTCGATGATCAGGTCCAGCAACTTCCCGAGGTTGAATGTATGTAAAGCCGAAACAGGAATGACTTCGGCTGAGGGGAACTGCATCTTCCACCGTTCGATGGATTGCTTCACAATCTTCTCAGTTGAGAGATCCACTTTGTTGATCACTACAATCAAAGGGATATCACTTGACTCGAACTTATCCAGGATCTGTTCGTTGCTGAACGGCGTATCGATTTCAGTAACCAGCAGGATTACATCGGCATCAGAGAGGGAGACCATCACAGCCGACATCATCGACCGGTGAAGCAGGTAGTGAGGTTTGATGATTCCAGGGGTGTCGGAGTAAACGATCTGAAAGTCCTCCCCGCTGAGGATTCCCATGATGCGGTGCCGGGTGGTTTGGGCTTTGGGTGTGATGATGGAAAGACGTTCTCCCACCAGGGCATTCATGAGGGTTGACTTCCCTACATTGGGATACCCGATGATCGATACAAAGCCTGCTTTATGAGCCATATTTTTCTGAAATTTGCAGAGATTTGGAATGTTTGCTATCTTTGCATCCCTAATTCAAGGACAAAAGTACATAAAATATATTGCGGGGTGGAGCAGAGGTAGCTCGTTGGGCTCATAACCCAAAGGTCGTAGGTTCGAATCCTGCCCCCGCTACTACAGAGGCTATTGATCGATCCATCCTCCCGTGTTATCATTTTCCTGGGTGGCTTATCCAGGAAAGGCCCAGCACCTCACCCAGGTGCTGAAAGAACACCGGGTGCCTCTACAAATTAAATCTGTACATTTCCGACAGGGCCAGGTAATAGGATTTCTCGTAATTCAGGTATTGGTCGTACATCCTGTAGTAATAGGTCAGTTCGAAAAGATATTCGATCAGCGAGATCTGGCCCAGCTTCAAAGATTTTTCAAGCATGGCCAGGCTGTTGGATGAATTTAACACGTGCTCGTACTCTTCATAATTTTTTTTCAGAGCCAGCACTTCCAGGTACTTTTGCCGAAGCCATGATTCCGTCTGATTATACATACGTTGCTCGTTGAGCTTTGCAAATTCAGCAAACATTTTTGAATAGCGAACCTTGTTCAGGTCATGCCACAATGGGATACTCATCCCCACCTTAATACCCCTAAAATTATCACCCAGAATATCTTCTGATGAAAAGCCTACTTCAAAGTCAGGCCACCACTTTGACCTGTTCAGGGAAATTTGCTGATTAGCCAGCTCCGTTTCCTTGGAATAACTTTTTAATAAAGGATGCCTCGCTACTAGTTCATTGTAAAGTGTATCAAGGTTTTTCAGCGGGATGACAGGGTAAAGTGTATCAAAAACAATGATTTTGTCGTTATAATTCAGCATGCTCAGTTTTTCCGTATAAACAGCAATCATCGACAGGTTAAGTCGAAGCTGACTTTCTGTCTCAGCAAGCTGCATCTTTGCTTTATTGAGATCATGAATATTTGCACCGCCTTTGTTGAATTTTTGCTGATATGCTTCAAAAATAGCGTTGGCCTGTTCACTCCTTCTAGTTAATACCAGATAGTATTTATTTAGATAAACAAGTTCGAAATAATAATCTCTTGCCATGAGTAGAATATCCTGTATCTGATTTTGTGCCAGGTAGGAGATGTTTTCTGCCTGGCTCTTGGAGATTTTCTTCTTATTGAAATAGGTTGTTGGAAATTCAAATCCCATCGTCACATCAAGGGTTCTTTTTATCCCAATGGATGATTTATTGCCTGGGAAATATCCGTATTCTACAGTTGGATCATCCGGGGCAAGGCCAGTTTTGTAATTATACTTCTCGGCCTCGAGATATTTCTGAGTGGCTGCAATGGATACATTATTCTGTTGGATCGATTGCATGATCTGGTTGTACGACTGTGCCCATGCACTTCCTGAGAATGACATCAGGAACACAAGGAAGAAGATTTTATTTTTCATGATTTGATTTTTTCGAATTCATAAGCGTATAGACCACCGGAACAACATATACATTCAACAGGGTAGAGGATAATAACCCTCCCAGGATGACAACTGCCATGGGGCTTTGTATCTCGTTACCCGGTTTATCACCTGCGATTGCCAATGGGATCAAAGCGAGAGCTGCTGTTAAGGCCGTCATCAAAATGGGACTCAACCGATCCATTGATCCCTTGATCACCGTATCGTGAAGATGATATCCCTCCCTGACAAGATTTTCGTATTTTGAAACCAATAAAATGCCATTCCGGGTTGCAATGCCGAATAGTGTGATAAAGCCAATGATGGCGGGTATACTCAGCACACCGGAGGTCAGCCAGATGCTGGCAACTCCGCCGATCAAAGCCAATGGAAGGTTGAGTAAGATGATCCAGGCCAGGGATGATTTTTTAAACTCCTGGTACAGAATCAAGAAGATGACAATGATAGCGGCAAGAGATGTAAACAAGATGATCCTGGAAGCTCGCTCTTCACTTTCAAACTGTCCCCCATATTGGATGGAATACCCTTCCGGAAATATGATCTCTTCGTCAACATGTTTTTGAATATCATTGACAACACTTCGTAAATCTCTCCCGGCTATATTTGCTGATATCACTATTTTTCGTTTCACATTCTCTCTGCTGATAGAGGTAGGCCCTGAGGTAGATGAAATATCCGCAATCGTTGCCAACGGGATCTTCTTTCCATCATATGTGTCGATCAGTACATTGTTTATCGCCTCTATATTTCCACGGTAAGGATCATCAAAACGTAAGACCAGGTCAAACGATCGTTCCTCCTCAAATACATCAGAGATCTTTTCACCTCCAAAGGCCACATCAACAAACCGGATGAAATCGCTGACAGGAATCCCATATTTGGCCAGCATATTTCGTTTTGGCTTTATCTGGATCTGAGGGATTTCAACCTGCTGTTCAACATTTAGATCCGCAATACCCTCAACATTTTCAATACTGTTTCTGATCTCCATTGCCAGCGTATACATCTCCCTGAGATCGCTGCCAAATAATTTAATTGCAATATTACTTCGTGTTCCTGATAGCATGTGATCGATTCGGTGAGTGATAGGCTGTCCTACTTCAATAATGATCCCTTGAATTTGCCCCAGTTTATCCCTGACATCCTGAAGGAACTCCGCTCTTGATCGATCTTGTAATCTAAACGGTGTTTCAATTTCAGCTACGTTCACGCCAAAAGAGTGCTCTGCCAATTCAGCTCTTCCTGTTTTCCTGGATGTAGTGATCACTTCAGGAATCGTCAGAAGTATCTTCTCAGCTTCTACTCCTATCTTGTTTGATTCTTCAAGGGAGATCCCGGGAACTGTGGCTATGTTTATAGCCAGGGACCCTTCATTGAAAGGGGGGAGAAAAGTTCGTCCGAACGAAAGAAAAACGATAATAGCCAGAATAAACAGAAGCGTGGATGCAGAAACAACAATCCATTTCTTCTGTAGAGACTGCTTTAAACTGATCATATAAAAATAGGTCAGACTCCGGGTCACCCAGCTGCCGACTTTCCGTTTGATCAGTCGTTTCTCATTGGTGAGCATATAACTGCACATCACCGGTGTCACAGTCATGGCAACAATCATGGAGGCAAATAGCGATACGATATATGCAATCCCCAGTGGTTTTAACATCCTTCCTTCCATTCCACCCAGGAAAAACAGCGGAACAAATGCAATGATGATAATGAAGGTTGCATTGAGAATAGATGACCTGATCTCACGGGAAGCATTAAGCACCACCTGAAGAGAACTCTCCCTCTTTGATTTTTCTTTTCGGACATTCTCTTTTAAACGTTTATAGATATTCTCCACATAAATAATCGCATCATCTACCAGTGAACCAATGGCAATGGTCATACCACCCAGACTCATTGTATTGATGGTAAATCCGAATAACTTCAACGCTAAAATAGTGACGAGCAGAGAAAGTGGAATAGCCACAACGGAGATGATGGTTGTTCGAAAGCTCATCAGGAAAATAAAAAGAACTACCACCACAAACAGAGCACCTTCAAGGAGAGCTTTCCTCACGTTACTTACAGCGATATTGATAAAGTCAGACTGCTCAAAAATATCCTTGTTGAATTGGATGTAATCCGGAAGCTTTTTCTGGATATCATCTATCGTTTCATTCAGCTCTTTGGTAAGGTCAATGGTATTTACGTTGGGTTGTTTATTCACTGTGATCACTACTGCGCTCTCTCCCCTGTAAGATCCGTCTCCAATCCTGGGAGCAGCGCCGATTTTTACCGTACAAACATTCCTCAGCAATACCGGGACTCCTTCCCGCATTTTGACAACCGTATTTCCGATCTCCTCAATATCTGTAGTTCGCGCAATTCCTCTGATGATATATTCATTCCCAAATTCGTTGATAAACCCACCTGAAGCATTTTCGTTGGTTGACTGACTCGCTTCAAGGAGTTCGTTCATTGTCACTTCATAATTTTTCATTTTATAAGGATCTGCCAGGATCTGGTATTCCTTATATTCTCCTCCGATGATGGTGATCTGGGCTACGCCTCCTACAGCAAGAAGTTGCGGGCGGATTTCCCACTCTGCCAGTGTGCGAAGTTGCAGTGGATCAATAGAGTCGGAACTGATACTGAATATCATGATCTCTCCCAGCAAAGAAGATTGTGGTGCAAGCATGGGATTGCCAACCCCCGTCGGTAACACATCATTGATGGTTTGCAGCTTCTCACTAACAATCTGCCTGGCATTATAGATGTCAACCCCCCAATTGAATTCTGCCCAAACAATGGAGAATCCGGTTGAAGATGATGAACGTACCCGGCGGATACCTGTGGCCCCATTGATTGCTGTTTCAACGGGGAAGGTGACCAGCTTCTCAACCTCTTCAGGAGCCATCCCGTGAGCTTCTGTCATCACCACAACAGTGGGAGCATTCAAATCAGGAAAAATATCGATCTCTATCCTGGAGGTAATATACGACCCGGCCAAGAGGATCAACAGACCAATTGTCAATATGATAAGCCGGTTATCGAGTGAATATTTTATGATTTTATCTAACACTTCTTCCGATTTTTAAGTTCAATTAATGCACATGTCCGTGTGAAGGAAGGTCGTTACTCATGGAGGCGAGTTTGATTCGATAGGCTCCCTTCGTGACGACTCGATCATCTTCTTGAAGGCCTCCACGAACCATGACATTCATGCCATTATCATGCTCAATCGTAACTTCACTTTTTTCATACGACTCTCCACCGGTCTGTATAAAGACATAATAATTACCGAATTCTTCCATGAGGGCACTACGTGGAATGACAATTACATCCCTGACTGGCTTGGCTTTGAGAAATACTTCGATAAAGGATCCGGGTATTAATTTTCCAGGATTTTTAATTTGGAAATAGACGGGAGTAAACAACCCTGAAGGATCAGTATTTCTTCCATAAGAGATCAGCTTACCGTCCAGATTATCAATATCATAGATCTTATTATCGTAAGGTGTTTCTATATTCGCTGACGTGATGAATCCAAGTTTATGGAAATATTGTTGAGGTACATCTGCCTGAATGATCAAATCCTGATTCAACGAGATGGAGGCCAGGGGTTGACCCTGTTCAACAAACTCCCCCTCCGACACATATACTTGTTGAATAAATCCGGTTTCGGAAAACCTGATCTCAGTACCCCCTTCAAAATAATTATTTAAGATAACCTGAAACGCATTACTATCGATCTCGAATTCATACTTGCTTTCAAGAAACTCGCTCTCAGTGATTAACTTATCCTGTATAAGAGATTTATTGCGCAAATAATTGGCTTTGCTTTTTTCGTATTTCGACTTTGTCTGCAAATATTTCTCCTGGATATTATCATGTACCAATCCACTGGCAGAGATATTGAACAGCGATTCCCCCTTCCGGACTTTGTTTCCCGGGAAGATATTTCTTTTCCGAAATACCACGATTCCTCCATGCCTGGCCGTGATCAGATATTCATCCCCCTGAGCAGGTAAAATCTTTCCCGTCGTTTTGATTATTTCCTGGTAATCTGATCGTTCAACAGGTTGTGTTTCGAAATCGATTTTCCAGGCTTGCTCTTTTAAAAAGCTGATACCGCCTCTTCTATGATCATGCTCTTCACATTCTGCAGCATGGGCTTCCGCTTCTTCATCATCGTCAAATACCTCCAGGTGATCAATGATGAACTCAACAATGAGTGTTTCTGTCTCAATTGTGAAACTCAAAGTAAAATCACCTGAGGTGTCAGGAATGATGGATGGTTCAAATATTCCAGGTCGTGCCGGAGTGTCAACCACAACAGATTGAGTGGATGGCCCTGACAACGTAAGTGTCAACTCTCCCTGCAGTAGAGGTTTATGATCACTAAGACGAGTAAAATGGGTGATAAACGTTGCCCGTTCACCGGTTATCAGAGGAGGAAATTTAACAAACAATTCCAGCTCATCTGAGTAAATTGTATAACTGAGATTCTCGTGCTCAGCATGGCTATCTGCGGCATCCTGTTCTGAACGATTTTGACAAGCTACTGTGAAAAGAGATAATACGACAATAATTACAAATAACTTTTTCATCTTGATATAATTAACGAGGCAAATCAGGATTGACTTGTCCGGGAAAAATAAAAAATAAAAATTAAGCGGAATGATCAGGATAGGTTGGAAGGAGGGCCACGTTTATAAAATGTCAGAAAGCAAACATTATCGGGAATGAATGCCTGTAAACATGGGGTAATTCGTATCGTGTAGAATAATTGAAAAGAATATACAGTTTGAGGAGGTAAAATAGAAAGCGATTTGCGATAGGTGTTATCGATAACAAATTCATCAGTGAAATGGCATGCCTCGCAGTTTTCGATATCACAAGGTTGATGTGATTCGCAAAGTTGCTTGTTATGATGATCTCCATCCTCACAATCAGAGGGTTCTTGGTGTGAGCATACCACTCCATGAATCCCAACAGCATGGTGATGGTGGGGTATCACATCATGAAGTACCAGCAATAGCACTGGCAGAATTAAGATACATGTTGCTGTTTTCTTAAACCAATCTAGCATAACGGTTTGCAAACATAGAAAAAATTGTTGAGACTCAGCTTAGCAAAAAACTTAAAAGCAAGAGACGAAAAGCTTTAAGTTCTTACATCCGTTACGACCGTCACGACTGTCACGAAATTATCTGGTACACCGCTCCCACCACAGCACCCATAAACGTCTCACTGTATTGATTGAAACACAAAATGATGGCTGTACCGGTCACCGGGTTGATGGCAGCAAATGTATAAAATCCGGCCGTATCCCCGTCATGGCCATATCCCAGTTGTTGCGAAAATTTTGAAATACCCAATCCATACGAACCACCCGAAAGAGGGCTCCATGTGAGCATGGCATCCAGGGTGGATTGCTGCTGAAAAAGCTCCTTTTTGCTGAGTGCATTGAAAAAGAGCCACAGATCATGCACTGTGGAGATCATCTGTCCGTGACCCCACTCAAAATACAATGGCAGGCTTTGATCCGTGATCAGCATCATAGCTCCATCGGGTAATGGGAAATAGCCTACTGCATAATTATCCTGAGGCACCACCTCCAATCCTCCTGAAAAGGTGTTCGAAAGGTTTAGAGGAGTCAGGATGCGGGATCGGATATTCTGCTGCATGGATATCCCAGTCACCTTCTCAACCAGAAGTCCAAGTATGATATAGTTGGTATTGGAGTAATGGTACTCCGTGCTCGGCGGGAAGAAAACGGCTGAGTCGGCGGTAGAAGCATGCACCAGCAATTCCCAGGGTGTCCAGTGATAGGAAGGATCTTCCAGTAGCATCCCCACGAACTGCTCATCTTCAAAATCGTAGAGTCCGCTGGTGTGCCCGAGCAATTGGAAGATCGTGACCTCGGTACCATAGGGAAACAATGCCGCAACCGAATCGGGCAGGTAGTCAGAAAACTTGTCGTTCAATGTGAAAGTTCCCTCCTCCATCAACTGAAGTACGACTACCGCAAGGAATGTCTTGGAGACACTGGCGATTCTCATTTTCGTCTCCCTGTTCATGCTAATATCTTTTTTAATATTGGCCAGGCCACCGCTGGTCCAGGCTTCATTGCCTTTCGTGTCACGGACAAACAGGGTAGCTCCCGCAACGCCATGCAGGGCAATCTGATCCTGTAGGATCTTATCCACTTTCTGGACTAAGGTACTATCAGGAAGTGGTTGTGGATCGTTGTTCTTTTTCTTGCAGGCTGGAGCGAGTAAGATTCCCATCAATGAGATGGAGATAACGAAAATGGTTAGGCTGTTTTTCATTGGTTCATGTTTTATGTTGTTAATGAATCAATAGCTTCTCCATACGTCTTGGTTGACTATCGTTAATATTCACAAAATAGAGACCGGCCTTCAGATCACTGATATTGATGACCTGTCCGGAAACATAGTTGTCAACCTGTTTTACCAGCCTTCCACTTAAATCAGTGATCCGGATGATTATTGGTTTTTCAGAGAGGTATTCGATAAGGAAAGTTGTACTAGCTGGATTGGGATAAATTTTACACTCGTTTTGCTGCTCGATTTCCGGGATGTCCAGCAGTATGCTGATCGCATATTCCAGTTCCACATCTTTTCCTTCTCCCCATACTTCAATGACCCGTTCAACCGTTAATGGAATTTTGATATCAGGCTGGATGCCTCCCGTCAGGGTGGAATCGGAATCAAGTTGAATGACCTGGTCAGCATCGAGGGAACGGGAATAAGGGAACAGAATATACTGGAGGGAATCGGTCATGAACACCACATTGGGGACAATCCCGAACGAACCGTTTGTACCCCAGAAGGAGATGACCCTTCCATTGGGCAACCGCTGAATCATCATGGGAATGCCCTCCCCGGTGCTGATGCAGTTGGGTCCGACGATGACCACCACTTCACCTCCAAAATGGGGATTTTCCACTTGTGTGATGATTGAGTCGATGATGGCGAAATCATCATCACTGGTACCGGTGATGTATTCATAGAAGTCAGGCGAATCAAGAAAGAATCCGGAGATTGCTGAACCCAGGAGATCATTCCCCCCTGCATTGAACCTAAGATCAATAATCAACTTATTGATGTTCTGTTCATTGAAGGATGTGATCGCATCTTTTACATCCAGGTAGGACTTAGTCTGCCGAATCTCATCGAGGGTTAAGGAATCATCACCCTCTTCCTGCAGCACACGCAAATATCCAACCTGTTCTTCCAGGATCCGCCAGGTAACCGTACTGTCGAAGTCTGGCATCGGAATGGTAAGAAAAAAGGCCTGAAGCATCAATGCATAATCATCTGCAATGGCAGTCATTGTGACGGTTTGCTGACTTCCGGTCCCATGAGATAAATAGGTTACCTCAACCACTGCGCCCACCGAATCCCTGGAAAGGACCTCATACCTGCTGATCAAACGGCCCTCTTCAGTCGCATAGTTGGTTGCCAGTCCTCCATAATTATTATATACTTCCAGGGCAGGGATTTCCAGTATGGGTACTCCATCCCACGACAGGATCTCATCCCCGCATCGGATTCCGGCCAAGTAAGCCGGACCGGTTTCCGGAACAATATTGGCCACGATGTTCCCATCTGTCAGGGGAATCATATTCAACCCGAAGCTTCCCGCCTGCATGGCCTGCCTGAATGCACCAATATCCCCCCGGTACATCATATGTCCGTCGGGGACCGAATAGAGGTATTCATAAAGCGCTTCGGTATGTTTCACCGGATCGCCTTCGTTTTGTGCCTCCTCAATTTTCGGCCGGATGAGATCTTTTTTCTGGTCCCAGTCGATGGCTTTCCATTCCGTAAAGGGATATCTCTCTTCCAGGATGGCATGAAGAGAATCAAAGGCGTTGATCCAATCCAGGGAACTGAGATCAAATATCATCATTTGATCACGGTTTATCGGGTTGGGATTGTCAGGCTGTTTTTGTGCCAGTGCATGTATTGACAAAGACAACAGCAGGATTAGAAACAGATGGTTTTTGGGTTTCATAACATGGATACTTTGATAATGATTTCTATTAAGGTTTAAATCCAGGTTTACACGCATCGAATTTAATAAAAAAAATATGTGCGATAGATGATTGTTTCGTAAAACGGATCGCTTCCATATGAAATTAAACTTATTAGCTGGCAAATAGGGTGGAAAAATGTATTTTCGCCTCACACTTTTCGCCTGACCATGAAGCATAAGTACCCCCTTATAATATTCCTGGCTTTATCACTTCTTTTATGGGCTTACCTCTGGCTCCGGGCTATCTTCGTGCCCCTTGTCCACGATGAAGTAGCCACCTTTCACAATTATATACAAATAGCCCGCTTTCTTCCCTATGCCTCCCACTGGGATGCCAACAACCACATCCTGAACTCAGCCATCTCCTCACTCTTTTACAGGTTTTTCGGATTATCCCCGCTGGTCATCCGGCTTGGAAACCTGATCTTTTTCCCGCTCTTTTGTATCTATGTTTGGAAAACCGGCACAATTTTCGTTCAACCGGTAGTTCGGTGGGCCTTTTACATCTCCCTATTGATGGCACACGGATTTCTTGAATTTTTCGGCCTCTCCCGCGGTTATGGAATCTCTATGGCGTTGTTGATGCCGGCTATCTATTACCTCATCCGGATGACGGAACAATTTTCACTTCATAGACTCATCACCGTGATCTTCTTTGGCGCATTCGCCACGTTGGCCAATTTGAGCCTATTTAATACTTACCTGATCCTGATCCTCTATCTTCTACTTTTCACCGTATTCTCAGGCCGGATCTCAGCCCTCAGGAAACGAATTAACCCGATAGCCTGGATTGTTTTATCCGGCATCCCGTTTCTAGTCCTCTTCTCAATAATCTCTTTTGAATTCAGAGCAAAAGGTCTATTGTACACCGGTGGAGGGAAAGGGATATGGGAAGAGACGGTAAAAACACTCTTTTCAAGGCTATTTTCAACGGATGATCCACTTCTCCTTATCCTGGTAGTGATCCTCTTCAGCCTGATCCTGGTAGTAGGAATTCTCCGATTGATGAAAGAGCGGGATGTTTTTTCCCCCAGGCTAATCTATGTGATATTTCTTTCCGGTAATCTGGCTGGAGCTATATTGTTACATCTGATCTTCCATGTGAATTATCCCGAGAACCGGGTTACGATTTTTCTCTTTCCCTTGTTTATCGGAGCCCTCTGTTTTGCAGCCGATGACCTCCCGCAGCTTCTCAGGTCCAAAGCAGCGCTTATATCTCTTATTCCTTTGACACTCATCCCGATCCACTTTTTCACATATCTTAACCTGACCCATGCCAGTTTTTATATTGAAGACTTAATTCCACAAACGTTTTATAAAACGGTCAGACAAAGTCATAATCCGGGTGATTTCCCACCTATAGTAAGCGGCCATAGATTGACTCATTTTTGCTGGTCATTTTATGATTTTTGCGAAGAGGGAACCGAGTCCCAGATATCTTTCACAAACTTCCCGGAGACATTTTCCGACTTCCAGATTGCAGATGCTAAAGATCTGATCCATTTCAGAGATGATTATCTTGTTGTAGATTCATCTGTCGTAAACCGGCGCTATCTGCTGAAACGGAAGGTTCCGGCTATCAGGGTGCTAATGGATCAAAATAGCCATGTGCAAACTTCCGGACTGATAGATTACGAGTATTTTCGCCTCTATGCAGCAGAACTTCCAAACCTTGAAGGTCAATCCATTTACTTCGGAATCACAGCGGAAATTTACTCACCGGTTGAACCATTTCATACCTGGATTGTTGCGGAGGTCAAGGATACAACCGGTAAGACCCTGCAGTACGAACGTGTTTCTCTTTACTGGTTCAGGCCGGCATGGAACGAGTCAACCAAGAATTTTAAAAACGGAATGTTCTTCTCTCAAATTCCCACTGGCGCCTCCTCCCTCAATGCCTATATCTGGAATATCGAGAAAGTTCCATTCAGTGTCGAAAACGGAGTGATACAGCTGTTTTTTTTATCTGAACCTATCAATACATCTCCATAAACCAGATATTACTTAAATTTATACTTCAGTGATCGTATTGGCGTTATTTCTTTCTACCTTTGTTGCCATAATTAAAACAAATTTACCATGAAAAAGTATTTGCTTCTTCTGCTGATCCCGGTTTTCTTTGCCTGCGGACGACAGGCAAAAAAACAGGCAGAAGAGTTACAATCGCGGAATGACAGCCTGATGACGCAGGCTTTGCAAAAAGATGAAGCCATCAACGACTTCATCTCATCCATCAACGATATTCAGAGCACGCTGGATACCATCAAAATGAAAGAGAACATCATCTCCCTCAGTACCGATCGTGTAGGTGAGCTGAAGGTCTCGGCCAGAGAACAGATCAAAAGCGATATCCAGGCAATCTATGCATTGATGCTGAAAAACAGGCATACCCTGAATGCCCTGCAGAGAAAAATCAAGAATTCCAACCTTCAGGTGGGAGAGCTCCAGAAACTGGTCGACCGCGTGAACAAAGAGATCTCATTGAAGAATGCTGCGATCGAAGAGCTCCGCGAGAAACTGGCCCGGATGAACATCACCATTGAAGCCGCTAATCTGATGATCGATGACCTATCTCAAACGGTACAAGCACAAACGGATCAAATCTCTGATCAAACCCAGACTATTGAGTATCAAACTACCACTCTCAATACAGCCTATTACATCATTGGCACAGCCAAAGACCTTAAGGCCAAAGAAGTGATCAAGGGTGATTTTCTGAAAGGCAAGGTGCTGCTCGACGATTTCAACAAAGATGGCTTTACACGCATCGACATCCGGAAAACCACCAAAATCCCAATCCTAAGCAAAAAGGCCGAAGTGCTCTCCAAACACCCGACCACCTCCTATAAACTCACCGGCGATAAGAAACTGGTGCAGGCACTACAGATCACCGATCCGAAAGCATTCTGGAGTGTGACCAAATACCTGGTGATCGTTACGGATTAATAGCACGCGGATGACGCGGATAATTCGCTAATTCTCGCGGATACAAAATCCGTGTAGATCCGCGTTCCCGAGAACTCGGGATCCGTGTCATCTGCGTTCTATTTTCTTAGCATTATGAAGAAATTTATCCCGTTTATTTTCCTCATTATAACTGTTATCTCCGGTTATTGTCAGAAAGATAAACAACAGTTAAAGGTGGTTTTCTACAATGTCGAGAATCTCTTCGACACCATTGACGACAAGCACAAGAATGACAATGAATTCCTTCCCGGGTCGGAGAAAGAGTGGAATAGTGAACGCTACCAGCACAAAATTACCAATCTGGGAAAGGTTCTTGCAGCTATCGACAGCCTGGAATTGCCTGCTGTCATTGGCTTTGCCGAGGTGGAAAACCGCGAGGTACTGGAGGATTTGATCCGGTTGACCACCCTTCAGCAGGCCCCCTATCAGATCATCCTGGAAGAGGGAGGAGATCCGAGGGGGATTGATGTAGCAATGATTTACCGTCCCGATAAACTGCAATACCTGTCGCACCAGGCCATACCTGCTTCGTATGAATACAGGACCAGGGATATTCTTTACATCAAATTTCTGGGGCCCGCCGGTGACACCCTGCATCTCTTTGTCAATCACTGGAAATCCCGCTCAGGAGGAGAAGAGAAGACCCGGTCCAAACGGATCGAAAATGCCACCCTCCTGCGTGAGGTGGTGGACTCTCTGTTTACCCGGAGTCCCGGCACCCGGATCCTGATCATGGGAGATCTGAATGACGAGCCGCCCGATGAGAGCGTCGCCCTTACTCTGGAAGCGCTGCCGTTGAAGAAAAAACCGGTTGCAGGGGAACTTTATAACCTCTTTTTCCAGGCCTATGAGGAGCAAAAAGGGACCCTGTGGTATCGTAACTGGGATCTCTTTGACCAGATCATCGTCTCAGGAAACCTGCTGATCAGCAAACGGAAGAACAGACCGGTGATTCTTTATCCCTACGGGTATATCTTCCGGGAAGAGTGGATGCTCGACCGCTCCGGAGAGAATGAAGGGATTCCTTTCAGAACTTATAAAAGGGATTACCAGGGAGGATTCAGTGATCACCTGCCTATCTATACCATTTTAAATTACTGAACCGGATATTCCGGGAGGGGCGAATCGTCCGGAGTATCAGCGCGCTTGGTATAGTCAACCTCTTTGATCAGGTTTCCAGCCTGATCGTAAAACTTCCACACGCCGGTTCGTTCGTTATCCTTGTAATAGGCTTCATACCGGAGACGGCCATTCTCATAATAGGTGAGCCGCTTGCCGTCATTTTTCCCGTTGTGATAAAATCCTTCACTCCACACATTCCCGTTTTCATAATAGTAGATCCAGTATCCGTCGCGTTCCCCATCTTTATAAGCTCCGGTCATCTCCACCTGCCCGTTGGAATAGTAGAAGGTCTCCTTCAGCAACACTCGTTTCTCTCCTGTTCCTTTGTACCAGCATTCATGTCTGGGCGAACCATCAGGATAGCTCTCATCCACTACTTTCTGTTTGGGGGAACAGGAGACCAGCGACAGGAGGAAGAGCCCCGGCAACACCGATCTGAAGGCGGTTTCAGATATGTTTCTCACGAAAAAATGCATGCTATTCATCATAGAAAAAAAGTCGTTTTCCTTTGTGTGTTTCATCGACGTTTCCCTGGTGATAAGCGAGATGACCATTCACCCATGTTGCCACCACCGACGATTGAAATGGGATTCCCTCAAAGGGGGACCATCCGCATTTGTAAAGAATATTATCCGGTGTCACCTGCCACGGAGCATGCAGATCCATCAGCACAAGGTCGGCAAAATATCCACCCCGGATGTAGCCTCTCTGTTCAATATGATAAAGATCGGCTGGGTTATGGGCCATCTTCTGCACGATCATCTCAAGGGGGATCTTCCCCTGCAGGTGCAACTCGAGCATGGCCACCAGGTTATGCTGGATGAGCGGACCGCCGGATGGGCAGGAGAAATAAGGATTGGACTTCTCTTCCATGAGGTGAGGTGCATGGTCGGTGGCAATCAGGTCGATCGTCCCATCGATAAGGCCAGCCAGCAAGGCCTGCTGATCCGCCTTCGATTTGATGGCCGGATTCCATTTGATCCTTGCTCCCAGCCGCGGATAGTCATCTTCGTTGAACCAGAGGTGGTGGACGCAAACTTCGCCGGTCACTTTTTTCTCCTGAAGCGGAATTCCCCGGTCAAGTAACGGTAACTCCAGGGCGGTGGAGAGATGCAGGATGTGCAGTCGGGCTCCGTATCTGCGAGCCAGTTTGACAGCCCGCTCCGATGAACGTAAACAGGCTTCAGCCGACCGGATCAGGGGATGCGCTTCCATGGGGACATCCTCGCCATATTGCTCCCTGAAAGAGCGAATATTTGCCTGGATGATCTTTTCATCCTCCGAGTGAATGGCAATCAGCAATGGACTTTGGGAAAAGATCCCTTCGAGTGCAGCCTGGTGGTCCACCAGCATATTTCCTGTGGATGCGCCCATGAACACCTTCACACCGCAGACCTTTCGGGGATCAGCATGCCGGATCTCATCCAGGTTATCGTTGGTAGCTCCCAGAAAAAAGGTATAGTTGGCCAATGATTTCCCGGCGGCGAGCTCACATTTCTCCTCCAGCAACTCCAGGGTGGTGGTTTGCGGATTGGTATTGGGCATATCCATGAAGGAGGTCACGCCACCGGCAACGGCAGCCCGGCTTTCGGTATAGAGATCCCCTTTGGCAGTCAGCCCCGGATCACGGAAATGTACATGATCGTCGATGACGCCGGGTAAGAGGTATTTTCCGGTGGCGTTGATGGTCTGGATGCTGGATGCTGGATCCGTGTGCCCTGTGCCCTGTGCCCTGTGCCCACCTGGTGAGGTAATCTTAACAATTCGTTCTCCCTCAATAAGCACATCACCTGTGAAGATGTTGCCTTCATTGACAATAGTCGCGTTCTTTATCAGGTATCCCTTCATGTCAGGCATTCATCCGCTCGTATTTGTGAAACAGGCTATTCCACCTGAGCTTGATCACACCCAGGATCGCCTCTTTAAAGATCCCTTTGCTCATCTTCGACTCCCCCATCGTCCTGTCGGTAAAGATGATCGGGATCTCGATGATGTTGAATCCGAGCTTCCAGGAAGTAAATTTCATCTCGATCTGGAAGGCGTACCCCATAAACCGGATCTTGTCGAGATTGATGGCTCTCAACACTTCACTCCTGTAACATTTAAAGCCGGCGGTGGTATCGCGCACTTTCATCCGGGTGATCAGGCGAACATAGCTGGAGGCGTAATAGGACATCAGCACACGCCCGATGGGCCAGTTCACCACGTTGACCCCGGTGATGTAACGGGACCCAATCACCAGATCGCCTCCATGGTTCCTGGCGGTATCATAGAGTCGCAGCAAGTCGTCAGGATTATGGGAGAAGTCGGCATCCATCTCAAAAATATAATCGTAGCCCTGTTTCAGCCCCCATTTGAATCCATGAATATATGCTGTACCGAGCCCCAGCTTCCCCTTCCTCTCTTCGATGAAGAGCCGGCCAGGATACTCCTTCATCAGTGATTTTACGATCTGTGCGGTTCCATCAGGAGAATTGTCTTCAACGACAAGAAGGTCAAACTCCTTCTCCAGGGAGAAGATCTTCCGGATGATCCGTTCGATGTTCTCCTTTTCGTTGTATGTGGGAATGATGATTAAACTATCTGACACGGTAGACTTTTTTAACTGATGAATGTTTCTGTGATCTCATCTGAAGCATGTATAGTCCAGCCGGCAGATCTGTCTGGTTGATGAGGATGGTGTTCTCACCCGTCAGAACCTCTATCTCCATGCGAGAGAGGATCCTTCCGTCAGTGGAGGTCAGCTCCAGGGTCATGACAGCCTGTTGATCCGACAGGAATGTGAGGGTAAAACGTCCGTCCGAGGGATTGGGAAATACCTTCACATGCATGATGGAACCAGGTTCATCCGGGATCGCCGAGCAATCCCTGAAGGTGATATAAACCGTATCCCATTGATATCCATATTCGTCGCTCACCCTGCACCAGATCATCCTGGTGCCGATTCCAACCCCCGAAGAATCGACGGTGATGGTTTGGGTAAGATCCCCTGTCGACCAGTTGTAGGTATTGAAATTCCCGGCATCCAGGATCACCTCCACCCCGGCACATACCTCCTGATCCGGTCCCAGGTTCAGAATGTTTTGCTGATTCACAGGAATCCCGTTCTTATACCGCTCGCTGAACTCCTGGTAAAAGAGGTTCACAGTGCCGGCATCATGAATCACCAGGGTATTTTCATCGTTTTTCTGGTCGGCGCTGCTGCTCCAGTTGTGCGAACCCGTCAGCACAAAAGGATCGGAGGAGGGGTTGGACTGATCCACGATCATGGCCTTGTTGTGTAACATCCCCGGTTCGCCGAACTCTCTGAACTTATTACCAAGTGCGTTCTTCAATGTTTCCACTACCGTTGTGCCGCTGGTACTCTCGTCATCGATCATCACCCGGGTATTGATCCCGATGCTGGCCCGGGCCGCCAGGGCGTCTCCGATGTCAGTACGGGTAATCAGCATGGTATTCACCTCGATGTCGTTGTCCGACTTATTGATATGGTCAATGATCTGGCTGTTGACGCCATCCGATGGGCTGAAATAGAGCTCCACCCGTTTCCCGCCAATGACCAGCTCATGGGGTGTGTTGTCGGTTTTATCAATGCCGAATTTCGCTTTGGCCGGGTCGGGATCAGCGGTTGCAGAGCCCCACATCTCTTCAAACTCAAGCATATAAACCCTTGCCAGACTCATATCCTGGATAAAGAGCAGGTTGTTGGCATCGGTGTTGATGTTCCATTCGGTCCAGTTGCAGGAGCCGGTCCACACGATCGGATCATCAGGATCAGCCGATTTCCCGTCAATGATCATGAACTTATCGTGCATGATTCCGTCTCCGGCCAGACGGCCAATTTTCTTGATTCCGCCGGTCAGTTCCGGAATACCGCTGTTACCGGCAGATCCGTCGGTCACCACACGAACGGTCACGCCGCGGAAAAATGCCGCGTTCAACGCAGTCGCAATGTTTGAAATGCCCTCGATGGTAAAATTGTAGATCGCCACATCAATGGTATATTTCGCCCGGTTGATGTACTGGATGATGGTATCGTCGGCAGATGCATCCAGAAAGATCGCATCCACACCGGAAGAGACAGAATGGTCTACGGACGCGGTAAAGTAAACCTTGATATCTCCCGTGGAGACCGACTCGGTGATGAATGGCCTCACCGGTCCAAATGCTGTATCCTGCCCGGTCACGCTGAACACTTTGACATACACCAGATCAGACGGAGCCATGGAGGTGATGTCGATGACGTGGGTGGTTCCGGTGGCAGCTGTAATAAGGTGCCCCAACTCCAGCTCCGGTGTGAGGCCGTAAAAGAGCTCAGTGGATCCCTCCACATCGGTTTCCCAGTTCAGGGTAAAAGAGGTGGTGGTTATATTCGTTGGGGTAATGGGAGAGACAATCTGGATGGAGCTCCCCGAAAGGATATCCTCTTCGTCGCGCAGCAGCAACTGGTAGCCCGATGTGGAGCTCGTATAGGAGAACTGGGAGCAGATCCCCACCAGGTCAACCTCTCCCGAGGGGATGATCTGTCCGACCAACGGCGAGCTGTTGTTGATCCGGATCTGTGTGGACTCCCCTCCTGCCGTGATGGTGTAGTTGGTATTGCCCGCAAAGGTATTGCCTGCATTGGAAAATAAGGCATTGTTGATCCTGACGATCTCAGCTTCATAACTCTCACTCATCTGGTTCGGCGTAATCACCTGGGGAGCGGGCAGTGGCCTGTCCTCTGCCAGCACCGTAAACGAGTTCACCGGGTCCAGCTCCAGGAGATAGTTATAGTTCTTCAACACCCCGGTTACCTCAATGGAATCGCCCCGTTTCACGCTGTTCATCGAGTAGCTGTAGGCCGCAATCCCCGCGGTGGCATCCTGGAGGTACCTGATGGTCCCCAGCTCACCTCCGTTTGTCACCACGCCCTTCACCGTCACCGTGGTTCCAAGCGGAAGCGCCCGCGCCTCAGCAATGGTATTTTGTGCGAAACCTGTCTGTATACAAACCAGGAACGCTGCAAAAAAAATCAATCTATATTTCATCATCTTTTTTTATTCCTTATACTATTATGACTAGCCAAACTGCTGTTTAGTTGTTTCACCATCTCACTTTGCTTCGTCACTTCTTTCCTCGCAATGACAAATTTCGCTATTTCGCACTAATAGCTTATCATCATCGAAAAGTTAACCCTTCTACCCAGTCCAAAAAAGACCCCGGCCGAGGCAGCATCAAAGTCTTTCTTACTTGTTGCATACGAATCGTTGTTCTGCGCATCGGCAATATATTTCTGGTCAAGCAAGTTCAGTACGGTGCCACGCAAATCCAATTTAAAATTCTTGAATACAAAACGGTACCCGGCATTCAGGTCAACCAGGTAATATACCGGCAGCTCCCATGAATCCCTTGGTTTTCCATTTTCATTCAGATAGTTTGGATTGTAATCGGGACTCAGGGTAACCGGATCCATGTTTGAATAGTTTTTTCCGAAGAGGGTAAACGAACCTGAAACATACAACCGTTTAATGATTTCCCATCGCAGGCTCTCCATCAGCTGAAACTGGGCCGCATCGCCAACGTGTACTCCTTTGGCATTGAAGTAAAACTTCTTGATCAATATGTTGGCATCGCTATAGATGTAAGCGGTATCGGCCGACATCCAACGCCAGTCGCCCAAGGCAACCACCTGATCCCATTGCAGGGAAGGGATGATCTTCCACCCGAATTGCAATTCAATTCCCATATGAATAGCATCGATACCATTGATATTCACCGGGTAGGAGTCCTCTTCGAACGTAGCATAAATCGGGCTATCCAGCGGCTTGTTCTTCCAGTTGGTAAGGTACCCGTTAATATTCAACCCGATCCGTTTGGAATAATAGCTGTACCCCAATTCGAAGGCTTGTATGATTTCGTTGCGGATCTCCAGAAACTCTTTGTTATCCGTATCAAACACATTGTTGAACCGGGGAGCACGGGAGAGGTAGCCGAGGTTCACATAGATATTGTTCCGCTCATCAATGTTGTAGTTGACGCCTCCTTTTGCAGTAAATCCAGGAAAGATCCGCCAGGGAGTCCGGGTAAACCGGGCTTCCGGGGAGTTGATATCATAGCCGGTGGCATTCACAATGTAGAGGGTATCACGGGTAGATCCCATCCGTTTTACGACGAAGGTCGTATCATTGGATTGAAACCGGGTATCACCGCCTGTCATTGAATAGGTAAGGTTCTGAGAACCATTGTAATAAAAGATATCACCATAACCAACAACTTCAGTATAGCTGATATTATCAAGGGTAATATCTTTCTTCCGGAAAAAATCAATCCGCTGATAGGCAGAGAGTGCGGCAGTCAGGTTTAAAAAAGCGGCCCAGTTTCCCCGTTTAAACTCTGCCTGCACAAACAAACCTCCCCACCGAACTTTGCTGTCGTTGTTATACAGGATTTTATCCCCTTCAAACAGATGCTGATCCCAGGGTTTGTTTCTGTTGGAGTTGTCCAGAAAAAAGGACCCTCCCAGCAAATCATATACTTCACGGTAATGCTCACCACGATAAGTTCGAAGGTCTACCCCCCCCGACAGGGTCCATTCACCGGTGATCTCCCAATTGAAAGTAGACAGCAATCCAAACCAGTAATGGTTATTCCGGCTGCTGCGCAGGATGCCGCTCGATCTTCCGGTTGAATCATCCATATTGGCATTGTAATAGTTCTGAAACATTACCTGGCCGGTTGACGGATCAAGAGGGGGCGTAGAGCTTCCTGGTGAGCCAAATTTATCGGATGTTGCTGTTCCTGTACCTCCACCCTGGCCAAAGGAGGCATAGAGGATGTTGGAAAGGTATAGTTTTTGGTGAATGCACCAGAAATCGCGGAGGCTGATCTGTGGTTTAAAATAGTAGTTCATGGCTTGCGACAGCTTCTCCGGCTCATCCTGGTATATTTTCTCCCCATTTGGGCCCCACTCCCAACGGTTTAAATAGCCCCAGTTGGGATTGTACCGGATGCCGAATGAAGGGAGAAAACCCGTGGTGTCTACCCCATGTTCAGCCGCATAGGCCTTATCAAATGTCGCAATCGTCTTTTTATACGACCGTTGTGCATGTTTCTGGGGCGCTCCCATGGCGGACAAGGTAATCAGGTGGTTTCCCAGTTTTTTATCTGCCCTGAGGTAAAAAAACCACCCCTTGGTCCAGGTATTATCCACCCAGCCTTTCCCCTGTTTATAGGAACCGGAAAGCGTTACGCCCCACCCATGTTTCATCTGGCCGGTCGTAACACCAAGGGTTGTTCTCAGGAAGCCATCACTCCCCACCTCCTGCTTGATGCTGCCTCCCAGCCTGGTTTCTATGCTCTGGGTAAGGATATTCATGGTCCCGCCTACCGAGGGCAACGCCAGTTTAGATGCGCCGAGACCCCGTTGAACCTGGATATTACGGGTTACGGCATCCAGTCCGAACCAGTTCGACCAGTAAACCCAGCCATTTTCCATGTCGTTGACCGGGATCCCGTCGATCATCACGGCAAGATTCCGCTGACTGAATCCACGGATGTTGATCCGGGCATCCCCGTCACCTCCCCCCTGCTGGGTAGCATAGGCTCCGGGTGTTTTATTCAGGATCATAGGAATATCCTGTGAAGCCAGCTCTTCCTGAATCACTTTGGGCTTAATGGTAGAAAAGGCTACCGGGGTCTCCCGCGTTAAAGCCACATCGGCAACCACCTCCACTTCGGTGAGGGTCATGGTTTTGAGTTTGAAATCGAGGATTACAGGCTTGGTTGCAGTGGTCACCGTTTGCGTTTGCCCGATATAGCCAACATAGGATGCCCTGAGCGTATAGCTCCCTTTCGGAACTTTCAGTTCATACTGTCCTTCCAGGTCGGTGACCCCACCCTTGCCCTCTCCATAAAGGATGGAGGCACCAATCAGGGACTCTCCCGTGGTAGCGTCGGTTACGGTTCCCTTGATAATGAAAAGCTGTGCGTGTAGAAGTCCGGGAAACAGTAGGACGATGAAAAGGATCAGTATATGTCTCATGCTGTCCCCTGCCTGTTACCGGATCACAATTTTCTGCACAGATACCCGGTTATTCCTGGTTTTCACCTCCACCATAAGTACGGTTTGACGCATGTTCGCTGTGAGATCGATTACTACCTCGTTTGTGTTGGCGACCAGTTTCATGGCATAGACCCTTTCTCCCAGCATGTTGTAAAAGGTGACCAGCTCAAT
>JADHVQ010000109.1 GCA_016783905.1 Bacteroidales bacterium
CCAGTCCCACACCATCGGCATGGTACATCGTTTCCCACATATCGGTCAGGAACTGGTCCAGTTCCGGGTATTCGGGGCCAATCTCCTCAGTCACTTTTTTCAGGACAGGATGGGGATATGCAACAACGGGTAACAACATAGATCTTGTTTAGCTGTTCAGTGCCAGTGATTCGAGATAAGACTGTAATATCAGCGTTGCACTAACGGCATCGACCAGTGATTTATTTTGCCGGTCGCTCTTTTTTGCTCCTGCTGCCAGGATTGCCTGCGAAGCCATCCGGGAGGTAAACCGTTCATCAAACCGTTCGACCCGGATACCCGGGAAGCTCTTTTTCAGGTTTTTAACAAATGGCGTGATGAAACGTTCGGCCTCTGAAGGACGGTTCGTCATATCTTTGGGCTCTCCCACCACAAAACACTCCACCTTGTTATCCCTTAGGTACCGTTTCAGATAGGCGATTACATCTCCGGCGTGAACCGTGCCCAACGCCGTAGCGATGATCTTCAGTTCATCGGTAACCGCGAGTCCGACCCGCTTTTTGCCGTAATCGATTGCCAGGATTCTACCCATACACGTATTGAGTGCAAAGGTAAGAAACTAATTTTTTTTAGCTACTTTTGACTGATTAAACCTGGATCTATGACAGAGGACATCAGAGCTCTTATTGAGGCTTCCTGGGAAAACCGGGAACTGTTGAAACAACCGGAAACACAGCAGGCCATCAGGCTGGTCATCGATCTGCTTGACAAGGGCCGGTTACGCGTTGCAGAATACAACGGGTCCGAATGGATCACGTTTGAGTGGATCAAAAAGGCGGTGATCCTCTATTTCCTTATCCAGAGACTGGAGACCATTCAGGTGGATCCGTTTGAATTCTATGACAAGATCCCATTGAAAAAGGATTATGGCAGACTGGGTGTACGGGTGGTTCCCCATGCCATAGCCCGTTATGGCTCTTACATCGCCGAAGGGGTGGTACTGATGCCCTCCTATATCAATATTGGGGCCTATGTGGATAGCGGCACCATGGTGGATACCTGGGCCACGGTAGGTTCCTGTGCACAGATCGGGAAACATGTTCACCTCAGTGGAGGCGTTGGCATCGGAGGAGTGTTGGAACCAGTTCAGGCCACTCCTGTGATCGTGGAGGATGATTGTTTTATCGGCTCACGGTCGATCATTGTGGAAGGAGTCCGGATTGAACGGGAGGCCGTTCTGGGTGCAAATGTCGTACTGACCTCCTCCACACGCATCCTCGATGTCTCAGGGAGTGAACCGGTCGAGATCAGTGGAAGCATCCCTCCCCGCTCAGTAGTGATCTCCGGATCCTATTCCAAATCGTTTCCAGCTGGGGATTTCCAGGTTGCCTGCGCCCTGATTATCGGGCAACGCAACGAGTCAACCGATCGTAAAACATCGTTAAACCACGCACTTCGGGAGTTCGACGTACCAGTATGAAAAAAATCCTGGTCATCCAAACTGCCTCCATCGGGGATGTGATCCTGGCTACAGCCCTGCTGGAGAAACTTCATTGTTTTTATCCGGATACGCAACTCGACCTCCTGGTAAGAAAAGGGATGGAATCCCTCTTTGACGAGCACCCTTTCATTCACCGGTTGCTGTTATGGGATAAATCAAGGAAGTACCGCGACTTCTTCAGGTTACTCCGTGAAGTTCGCCGCGGGCATTACGACCTGTTGATCACTATCCAGCGTTTTGCCATGACCGGTATCCTGACGATGTTTTCAGGAGCAAAAACCACGAATGGTTTTGATAAAAACCCTCTCTCCCGCTTCTTCACTAAAAGAATCCACCATGAAATAGGCCCGGGTATTCATGAAACGGACAGAAACCAGAAGCTGATCGTTGATTTGACCGATTCACAGCCCGCAAAACCCAAATTGTATGCCCCACCCCTGGGTCCCCTTCCCAACAAGGGAGGGGAAAATCGAAAATCTAAAATCAAAAATCTAAAATCGGAGTTCGAAAATCAAAAATCGGAGATCTACTACACGATCTCCCCCGCCTCCCTCTGGTTCACCAAACAGCTTCCGGCAGAGAAGTGGTTGGAGCTGATCCGTGAGATGCCGGAAGAGGCGACGGTCTATTTGTTGGGGTCGAAGTCCGACATTGATCTCTGCGAAAAGATAACGCACGATCCAGTTATCCAGTCATCCAGTGATCCGGTTATCGTGAATCTTGCCGGACAATTGACGTTACTGCAATCCGCCGCTCTTATGAAAGGAGCCCGGATGAACTTTACCAACGACTCTGCTCCCCTGCATCTGGCCTCAGCGGTCAATGCACTGGTTACAGTGGTCTATTGTTCCACTACACCTGATTTCGGTTTTGGCCCTCTTTCGGATGACGCCGCCATCATCGAAATCCGGGAACAATTATCCTGCAGACCCTGTGGATTGCATGGGCGAACTAGTTGCCCCGAGCATCATTTCAGGTGTGCGACGGGCATCGATCCGGGGGTACTGAGATCACGTCTTTAACAACCTGAGAAAGTTATTAACCTCTTATGCATGTATCCACAATATTTCATACATTTGCATAAAAAATCTAACGACAGGGATGCATGAAGATTCCATGAAACAGGAGATCAGAACCTGTATCGAAATACTTAGAAAGGGCGGAACCATTCTCTATCCCACCGATACCATCTGGGGGATCGGATGCGATGCCACCAACTCCAGAGCCGTACAAAAGATCCACAAGATCAAAAAGCGGATGGAGAACAAGAGTCTCATTGTTCTCCTCGACCGGAAGGAGCGGTTATATCATTACATCGACACGATCCCCGATATCGCTCTCGATTTGCTGGACATCGTTAAAACTCCTCTGACCATCGTATACCCCAATGCCAGAAATCTCGCGAAAAATATCATAGCCCCTGATGGATCGATAGCTATCCGGCTGGTACACTTCGAATTCTGTTACAAGCTGATCCGGATGTTCCAAAAACCGATTGTCTCCACCTCGGCCAATATTACTGGTCAGCCTACGCCGTTGATGTATAAAAGCATTCCCAAAGAGATCATCGCCCAGGTAGACTACGTGGTTAACCTTGGCCGGGAAGAGATTCAGGAGACCAAACCCTCCACCATCATCAAGCTAAAAACCAACGGGGAATTTGAGATCATCCGGAAATAAGAAACATCAATGAAATTTTTCCTCTCTGTCTTTCTCGTTTATTTCACCGTTTTTCCTGCAAGCCTCCTCAAAGCAGACACAGAACTCCCCAAAAAATGGACCATCAACGGCTCTGTTCGCGACGGATCAAACGGTGAAGACCTGACCGGAGCCACTGTTTATGTGCTGGAACTGAACACCGGCACTGTTTCGGATATCTATGGCAACTACTCACTGACTCTGCCTGAAGGAACATATACTATTCAATACTCCTTTATCGGGTTTGAGACCGTTAGAAAAGAGGTGGTGCTGGATCGAAGCTTCACCATACACGTCGAATTAACTCCCTCTCCGGAGACGCTCCAGGAGGTTGAGATCACCAGTGAACAGGCTAATAAAAATATAGTACGCCCGGAGATGAGCACATTTAAGATGGATATCAAGACCATCAAAAGCATCCCCTCTCTGATGGGTGAAGTGGATATCATCAAAGCGATCCAGCTGCTGCCCGGGGTGCAATCAGTAAGCGAAGGAGGAAGTGGTTTCAGTGTTCGTGGGGGAGCTCCGGATCAAAACCTGATCCTGCTGGACGAGTCCACCGTATACAACGCCTCTCACCTGATGGGCTTCTTTTCCGTATTCAACAACGATGCAATCAAGGATGTAAAGCTATACAAAGGGGATATTCCTCCCTTGTACGGTGGACGTCTCTCCTCGGTACTGGATGTACGGATGAAGGAGGGGAATTCGAAACGGTTTGAGGTCACCGGAGGAATCGGCATTATCGCTTCCCGCCTCACCGTGGAGGGACCTATCTGGAAAGACAGGATCTCCTTCATCGTATCGGGCAGGCGCACCTATGCCGATCTGTTTCTGGCGCTATCCAGTGAAGAGGCACTGAGGGACAATAAACTCTATTTCTATGACCTGAATGCAAAAGTGAATTACCGGATCGATGACAACAATCACCTCTTTCTGTCGGGGTACTTCGGTCGTGATGTTTTCAGGAACAACTTTGCCAAGATGAGCTGGGGGAACGGAACCGGAACCATCCGGTGGAACCACCTCTTCACTAAGAAGCTCTTCGCTAATTTCACATTAGTATACAGCGATTACCGGTATATGCTCGGGACACCCGAAGGGTACACCACCTCCTTTGAATGGAATTCGAGTCTGCGGGATGCCGGCATCAAGGGTGATTTCAGTTATTATATCAATACAAACAACACGTTCAGGTTTGGCATCTCAGGAATTTATCACATGATCAACCCGGGGGTTGCCAGGGGAATCGGCAGTGAAACCGCCTATTCGGAAGTAAAGGTACCGGAAAACTTCTCCCTCGAAACCGGAGTCTATGCCAGTAATGAACAAAAAGCAGGAGAGCACTGGACGTTTAAGTACGGGATCCGGTTCTCTATGTTTCAGAATATCGGGCCAGGAACCATCTTCAACTTCGACTCCCTCTACAATCCAATCGATTCCACCGTTTATACAGCGGGAAAGTTTTACAACACCTACGTTGGGATAGAACCCAGGATCGGTATTTTGTATACTTTCAACGAGAGATCCTCCTTCAAGGCCAGTTACTCCCGTACGAATCAGTACCTGCAACTTGCACAGAACTCAACTGCAGGCACTCCGCTGGATATCTGGTTCCCGGCCAGTCCCAATGTGAAGCCGCAGGTGGCCGACCAGGGGGCTCTCGGCTATTTCCGGAATTTTCGGAGGAACACCATTGAGACTTCTGTAGAGGTCTATTACAAACACATGAATCACGTGATCGACTTCAAGGACTTCGCTGAACTGCTGCTTAACGAAAAACTGGAAGGGGAAGTCAGGGAAGGCAAAGGATGGTCATATGGCGCTGAATTCCTGGTACGGGTAAATGAGAAAAAATTCGGAGGATGGGTAAGCTATACCCTCTCTAAAAGCATGCGGAAGATCCCGGAGATCAATAATGGCAACCCCTACCCTGCTCCATACGACAAACCTCACAACATCGCGATTGTGGCGAACTACCAGATTCACCCCCGCTGGTCGGTTTCAGCCAACTGGGTGTATGCCACGGGCAACCCGGTTACGTTCCCTATCGGCCGGGCTGAGATCGGCGGAAAAGTCATCCCGATATACAGTGACCGGAATGCATACCGGTACCAGGATTACCACCGCCTCAATCTGTCGTTGACATTCTACTCGAAAGTAAAAGAGGGAAAACGGTTCAAATGGGACATCAACGCCTCTGCTTACAACGTGTATAATCGCCACAACACCTGGTCGGTCAATTTTGTACAGGATAACGAAAATCCAACTATTACCTATGCTGAAAAGATATACCTCTTCGGGATTGTCCCATCCATTACGTTCAACTTCCATTTCTAAGGCTATCTGACAAATGAAACAATTCACTTTATATATCATCTTCCTCAGCCTTATCGCAGGCGCCTGTACCGAACGAATTGATCTGACGCTCGATGAAACATACACCCGCCTGGTGGTTGACGGGGGCATCTCAAACGATACGACTTCCTGCCAGATATCCCTTACCAAGACAGCCAACTATTTCTACAACGAACCCACTCCCCGGGTTGTCAATGCCATGGTTAATTTAACCGATGGCAACATTCACTACCCTCTGCACGAAACAGAACCCGGGAAATCAGGACTTTACGAAACGGACTCTACCTTCTCCGGAAGGATCGGAGAGACCTACACCCTTTCGATTGAGCTGGATCAACCCATCGACAACCGGACCACTTATACCTCTACGTGCCGGATGATGAAGGTAGCGCGGCTGGACTCCATACAGGTGACTTTCCAGCCCGACTGGGGTCCGGAAGGGTTCTGGGAAATCAAGCTCTTTGCCCAGGAGCCTGGAGATGAAGTCAACTACTACATGTTCCATTACTTCCGCAACGACACCCTGATGACCGATTCAATCTGGAAGGTTGCCATCTCGGATGACAAATACTTCAACGGCAACTACATTAATGGGATCACGGCAGTCTACGTCAACAACGAAAATCCATGGGAAACTCTCCATCCAGGCGATAAGGTCACCCTCCAGATGTCGGGGATCACCAGAGAGTATTACGATTTCATCTACCAGGTACAGCTCTCAGGATTCAACATCCCCTTTTTCACCGGACCTCCGGCTAATGTTCAGGGCAACATCAGCAACGGTGGGATTGGATTTTTCACGGCATTTTCCAACAGTTGGGGGAGCACCAGAGTGAAATAGAGATGTGGTGCCATGATGCCATGGTGCAGTGGTGATATAGTGATATGGTGAAATGGTGAAATAATTCCGTATTTTTGGTTTCTGGTTTAGAATTCACGATTATGGACAATTCACTATTTGCTATCTCTC
>JADHVQ010000110.1 GCA_016783905.1 Bacteroidales bacterium
TCGCGGGACCTACCGGAAACTAGCTTCCGGTGTGGATTTCGCAAGAAATCTGTTAAGCCGTCCGTTGACCCTGACGGATAAGATCCTTTACGGGCATTTATTTGATCCCCCTCCTGATACGCCCTGTAAACGGGGAGCCGATTATGTGAACTTCCAGCCCGACCGGGTGGCCATGCAGGACGCCACGGCCCAGATGGCGCTGTTACAATTCATCACCGCTGGCCGTAAAACCAGTGCGGTACCTGCAACCGTTCATTGCGATCACCTGATCCAGTCAAAAGAGGGAGTGAACAGTGACCTTCCCCAGGCACTGAAAACCAATAAAGAGGTCTACGACTTCCTGCAGGCCGTTTCGGCAAAATACGGGATCGGATTCTGGAAGCCCGGCGCCGGGATCATCCACCAGGTGATCTTTGAGAACTATGCTTTTCCGGGAGGGATGATGATCGGGACCGATTCCCATACCCCCAATGCCGGAGGATTGGGGATGGTGGCCATAGGCGTTGGAGGTGCAGACGCGGTGGATGTGATGTCGGGAATGCCTCTCGAATTAAAGATGCCCAAGGTCTTCGGGGTGGAGCTGACCGGGAAACTCAATGGCTGGGCCAGCCCGAAAGATGTGATTCTGAAACTGGCCGGCATCCTGACGGTGAAAGGGGGAACGGGCTACATCGTGGAGTATTTCGGCGAAGGCGCAGAAAACCTGTCATGCACCGGAAAAGGAACCATCTGCAACATGGGAGCTGAGATCGGGGCCACCTGTTCTCTCTTTGCCTATGATGGCAAAATGAAAGCTTACCTGGAGGCTACCGGACGGTCAAAGATCGCAGCCCTGGCCGATGAACATGCTCCCCTGCTGATCCCTGATGAGGAGGTGATAAAGAGTCCGAAGACTTACTACAATCAATATATAAAGATTGACCTTTCCGCCCTGGAACCTTATGTAAACGGCCCATTCTCTCCGGATGCCGCCCATCCCGTTTCGGAGCTGGCAACCTTTCTCAGGAAGAACGACTATCCCGAGAAGCTGGATGTAGGACTCATCGGCTCCTGTACCAACTCCTCCTACGAAGACCTTACACGAGCCGCATCCATTGCCAGGCAGGCCGGTGAGAAAAAACTGACGGTCAAATCAGAATACGTGATCACACCTGGATCTGAACAGATCAGGTATACCTCCGAGCGTGACGGGCTGCTGGATGTGTTTAATGAAATAGGCGGCGTGGTGATGGCCAACGCCTGTGGACCCTGCATCGGACAATGGGCGCGCCACATGGATGACCCCAGCCGAAAAAACTCCATCATTACCTCCTTCAACCGGAACTTCGCCAAACGGAACGACGGCAATGCCAGCACCCATGCTTTTGTTGCCTCGCCGGAGATCGTCACCGCCATGGCGCTGGCCGGTACGCTGGCGTTCAACCCGATGAAGGATACCCTCCTGAATGAGGAGGGCCAGGAGGTGATGCTGGATGAACCGACCGGACATGAACTGCCTCCCGACGGTTTTGAGGTGAAAGAGACCGGATTCCTTGCACCTCCTGAAGATGGAAGCCAGATCAGGATTGATGTGAATCCGGCATCGGAACGGTTACAACTACTTGAACCCTTTGCCCCCTGGGATAGCCAAAACCTGACCGGATTACGGCTTCTGATCAAAGCCAAAGGAAAATGTACGACCGACCATATTTCGATGGCAGGGCCCTGGCTGAAGTTCCGCGGGCACCTGGATAACATCTCCAACAACCTGCTGATGGGAGCTGTCAATGCCTTCAATGATAAAACCAACGCGGTGAAAAATCAAACCACCGGTGAATACGACGAAGTTTCGAAGGTAGCCCGCGATTACAAGAGCAAGGGAATCGGCTCCATCATCATCGGGGATGAAAATTACGGCGAGGGCTCCTCACGGGAGCATGCCGCCATGGAACCCCGGCACCTGAACGCCCGGGTGGTGCTGGTGAAATCATTTGCCCGGATCCATGAAACCAACCTGAAGAAACAGGGGATGCTCGCGCTGACCTTTCTCAATCCCGAAGATTACGACCGGATCCGGGAAGATGACATCCTGGATGTGACCGGATTGGACGCCTTTGCACCCGATATCCCATTGACCCTGGCGATCCACCATGCCGATGGCACTACCGAAGAGATCCGGGTCAACCACAGCTATAGCCCCCTGCAGATCGAATGGTTCAAAGCGGGAAGTGCGCTGAACTTTATGAAGGAGTAAGAGGGTGTGAGGGTGTGAGAGTATGAGGGACAAGGAGAATACCCCCCAACCCCCTAAAGGGGGAGTAAGTCCCCTTCAGGGGATTTAGGGGTAAAAAAAGATCTAATTTCCAATTTCTAATTTCCAATTTCTGTATGACCGTATGACAAACCACAAAAAATGTTCTATCGTCTGTTCCTGATCCTCCTTCTTCCCTTTTTTCCTTTCGCGGTTCTCTTCTCCCAGCCCCGCTCAAACCTTCGGCAGATCGGGGTAACACAGCTTCAGAACGGGATGTACCTGGAAGCGTTGAACACCCTCAATGACGCCATCCGGTATGAACCAACAGCTTCGGATCTTTACTTCTTCCGGGGCTATGCAAAATACGGGCTGGATGATTACATCGGGGCGGAAGCGGATTACACGACTTCCATCGAGCTCTTTCCCTATCAGCCCGATGTCTATATCAACCGAGCCATCGTTCGCAGTCAGCAGGAGAAGTTTGACGGGGCATTTGAAGATTTTGCCAGTGCCCTGGAACTCGACAGCACCAACGCCACCATCTTTCTGAACCGGGCCCGGATCAACCTCTTTACCAAGCACTTTGACGACTGTATCAACGACTGTTACAGAGCTATCGAACTGGATGATTCCGATGAGATGGTCTACCTGCTGAAGGGAAGTGCCGAGATAGGGCTGGGCAACCATTATACCGCTATCACATCGTTCCAGAAGGTGATGGAGAAGAATCCCGGGAATGCTTATGGTCTCATTCAGATGGGTGCGGCATGGATGGAGCTGGAGCACCCCGACTCTGCTATATTTTACCTCGACAAGGCGTTGAAACTCGATTCCAGTAACATCTATGCCCTGTTCAACCGCGCTTTGGCACGAATCAACAACAAAGACAAAGAGGGCGGACTGAAGGATCTTAACCGGATCATCAGCCTCTCTCCCTATAACTCCTATGCCTATTTCAACCGGGCCATCATCCTGAGTGAACTGAAAGAGAAAGGTGCTGCCATCCGTGACCTCACCACGGTGATTCGCCTCAATCCCGAGAATCTCCTCAGTCATTATTACAGGGGATTGCTCAGGATGGAGTCCAACGACCTGCAGGGTGCCCTGGAAGATTTTGACAAAACCATCGAACTCTTTCCCGATTATACGGATGGGTACATGGCCCGGTCGAATGTGAAAGAGAAGCTGAAGGACCGCAAAGGTGCTGCCATAGACCATCAGCTTGGGATAGAGGCGGCCAGGCGCAACCGGAACCGGCCCGATACCCTGGCTTTCGATGAAAAAAACTACCTCAAGAACCTGATCAAGCTAACGGGCAACTTCGAGGAGATGAACACAATGTCCAGCAAATTCCAGAACCAGTACGTCGACATCCAATTATCACCTGGGTTCAACCTCTTCTTCGGTCAGGCCAGATATGACCAGATCGAACTCTACGACTCCTACCCCAAGGAGCACTACTACACCAGCATCATCTCCCTGGCAAACAAGTCGTACCTGCTGAGCGACTCGGCCCGGAGAGAAATTGTATCACGGCAGACGATCCTGCTCGATTCGGTCTCCCGAAATCCTGAATCTTACCTGATCCGGGCCGTCTCTTTGTCGGGATTAGACGAATTTGAAAAAGCCATCGCCGACTGCGACTCGGCTCTTCGGCTGGATCCCGGTTTTGTTTTGCTCTATTTTGCCCGGGCGAATGCCATATATGGCCTTTACCAGCTCCGTCAGGAGGAGGAGAAGGCAAAGAGGCTTCCCGGGATCGGAGAGACACCTGAGGCTGAGATAGATTCGGCGAGGGTGAAAGAGGATGCCATCCTCATCGAAGCGATCTTATATAATTATAACACGGCCATCCTGCTTGATCCCGGATTCCCCTTTGCCTATTACAACCGGGGAGTTCTTTACGCTACCCTGGGGAATTACCAGGAGGCGTTGTACGACTTCCGCAGGGCCGTTGACCTGAAAAAGAATTTCGCTGAAGGGTATTACAACCTTGGACTGATCTACCTGCTGATGAAAGATAAGAATGGCGGCTGCAAATACCTCAGCAAATCCGGAGAGCTCGGCATCCCCGATGCCTATAAGGTGATGAAGCGGTTTTGTTATGAGTAGAGCGCGGCTGCACGGGAGAGCTTCTCAATCTCTTCAGCCGTTAACTGAAATGTCATCGTCCCGGCATTATCTTCGGCATGCGAAAGCTTCGTGGCGCCGGGGATCGCCACCACGGTATCACCGTGAGCATAAAGGAGCCAGTTGAGGGCAACCTGGGCCGCGGAGACCTTGTATTTTACTCCCAATTCTTTCAGCAGATCGATCAACGGCTTGCTCTTTTTCATGTTCTCCGCCTTGAATGGTCCTGAACTCTTCCGCCATCCCACGTTTTTCAACAGCTCGGGGTTGTCGTGAAACTTGCCGGTGAGGATTCCCTGTGCCAGCGGAGAGTAAGCAATGATGGTAACGCCCAGCTCTTTGGCCGCCGTCAACACACCGTTATACTCTATTTTTCTGTCGAGCAAACTATACCTTACCTGGTTGGAGATCAGAGAGAGGCCCCGCTTCTGAAGCTCTTCGGCTGCCTCCCGCATCTTCTGCTCCGAAAAATTGCTCACACCAATGTACCGGATCTTGTTCTCCATAACCAACTCCGCCATCCGCTTCATCTCTTCGGTGGCAGATGAGCACCCTTGGGAATGATGTACCTGATAAAGGTCGATCGGGAAAGGGTCTAACGCTCTCAACCTCGCATTGATGCTTCTCGGGATGTTGGAGGCAAACCGGAACATCGGCCACCATTTGGTGGCGATGATCACTTCGCCGGGCTTCTTTCCTGCTTGTTGCAGTGCATCGGAGAGGGCTCGTTCAGAGGCGCCGTTACCATAAACTTCTGCAGTATCAAACCAGTTTATGCCCAGCTCGAGGCTTGCCTTGACGATTTGCCGGATGAGTTCATCTTCCAGATCGGGCCAGAACTTCCCGGCCATGTTGTTCCGTTTGCTGAACTGCCAGCAGCCGAGGCCGATCGGGGTGACCTGAAGATCAGATTTGCCCAGTGTGCGAAGTGTAGAAAAAGTGTTCATGATTTTCGATTGATTCGATTTTCGATTTACGATTTAATTTGTTATCCGGTCATACAATCATAAAATATTCATCCCCTCACCCCTTCATCCTTTACTTGCCCCCAAACCCCCTGAAGGGGGCTTATTCCTCCTTTCAGAAGGATATTCCCGTAAAGCGGGAGTATGTCCCCTTCAGGGGATTTAGGGGCGAGAAGAGGAGTTCGGTGCTCATTCCCCGCAAAGATAATAAATCAGAAAGTGCGCTTACCTGCGTATTGCAGCGATCTCTTCGATGGCCTGGATGGCTGTATCGATGTGGGACTCGGTATTGAAGGGGCCCAGGCTGAGACGAACGGTGCCATGAATTTGATCAGTTCCGATCCCCACATGGGCCAGTGGGGCACATTGCAATCCGGTACGGCAGGCGATGTTGTAATCCACATCCAGCATGGTTCCCACATCTCCTGATTCGAATCCCTTGATGTTGAGGCTCAGCACCGGGTTCCGGTTTCCGGGGCTGTCGGCGCAATAGGTGATCACGTTGTCGAGGGACTGAACCCTCTGGCGCAGTTTATCCCATAAGGTGATCTCCTGCCGGTGGAGTGTTTCGATTCCCTGATCAAGGACCCATTTCACCCCGGCATGCAAGCCGGCTACTCCAACCAGGTTAAGGGTGCCGCATTCGAGCCGGTAAGGAAACTCCTCCAGGTGCGTTTTTTGAGCTGAACGAACGCCGGTTCCGCCAAACCGTGTTAACCTCACCGGGACCCCTTCCATTACATAGGAGCCACCTATCCCTGTTGGACCCATCAGGCACTTATGGCCGGTGAATACCACTACGTCGATCCCCATCGCCTTCATGTCAATAGGGATGGCTCCGGCACTCTGACTGGCATCTACAATGAAAAGCAGCCCTTGTTCCTTGCAGATAGCGCCGATCTCTGCCAGGGGCTGCACCGTGCCAATTACATTGGAGCAATGGTTCACCACCACCATGGAGGTATTTTTCCGTATAGCCTTCCGGAAGTCGTCCGGATTCACATACCCCTGGCCGTCGAACGGGATGTAGGTCAATTCCAGGATCCCCTGCTGCGACAGATGGTACAATGGCCGTAATACCGAGTTGTGTTCCAGCATGGTGGTGATCACATGATCGCCGGGGTTCCCCAGCCCCTGCAGGATCATGTTGAGGGAATCGCTCGCGTT
>JADHVQ010000111.1 GCA_016783905.1 Bacteroidales bacterium
GGACGAGGGACGAGGGACGAGGGACGAAAAAATGAGGAATAAGGAATAATCCCTAATCGGTCATCATTAAATTACAACCTCTAATATCCGAATAGTCGAACCGGCCGAGGACTTCGAACGAACCGTCTTCGTGCAACCGGCCGAGGTCCTGGGTGGCGATGAACGGGCAGGAGTACCAGTTAGCCAGGTCGATGATGTTGATCCCGCCGGTTTTGCCCCATTCGCTGCAGGAGAGCGGGTCGTTGGGATCGCGGATCAGGACCTTCATCCAGGGAGGAGTGTGGAACCTTCCCTCGCCACGGGAATAGGCTTGCGACAGCAGCTCTGACATGCCATACTCGGAATGAATCTTTTTCACCGAAAAGGCCTCCTTCAGGAGAGCGTGTACCTCTTCCCTTACCATCTCCTTTCGTTGCCCTTTCATCCCGCCGGTCTCCATGATGATGGCTCCGGAAAGCGGCATCTGGTAATGGTCTGTGAAGTCGAGCAGGGCGTAGGTAAGGCCGATGAGAAGAAGAGTTGGCAGTTGGCAGTTGGCAGTTGGCAGTTCGGGGCTGGATGCTGGATGCTGGATGGCTGGATAACTGGATGACTGGATGACTGGATGAATCTGTGCCTCTGTGCCCCTGTGACCTGTGCTTGTGAGTATCTCCGCAAGCCGTCTCGGTTCGTCTAGGTAAAAGCCGCTGCCCGGATGTGCTCCAGCGTTGATCAAGGTGTTGATCATGTAAGCCAGGGAGGATTCGGGGTTCTCCACAGGCGATGGGGTGAGGGCGCAGATAGTGTAGTTGGACGGCTCTCCGTAAAAGTGCCGGAAGGCTCCCAAAGAGGAAGAACGATAGAGTGAGGTGTCGGCCACTGCATGGGTGCTTCGTTGCATCCTTGTCGTTCCACTGCTCCGGAAGGTGATCTCCGGATCCCGTTGGCAGGCATAGACATGGCTTGTTTTGAAGAGTTCGACCGGCAGAAACGGTATGCCTGAGTAATGGATTACGTTGGTATGATCTCTACCAAGCGCACTGACAAAGGCTTCATAGACCCTGTTGTGTGCAAGCTGATGCCGGAATGCCTCCAGCGCCATCCTGTTAAACTGCTCCTCTGTTTGGATCTGACCTATCGTTTGCGAAAAAATCATTGAACCTGAAACACCCTGACAATCGGAAAATTGTGTAATTTAGCGTCTCATCAAAGATACAAAATGAATCGGCATTCTCCCAAAACTCAGATCAGGGTATTGATGACAACGCTGATCGGACTGTTGATCATCTCCTCCTGTGTCAAGCAGGAAAAGTATTCTGAAATCCCGGAGATCTCCCTGCGGCCCTTCGTGCTGATATTCGACATGGGTCAATACGCTGTCAAAGGAGTTCTCTCTTTCGATTTCCAGGATGGCAACGGAGACATTGGACTGAATCCGGGAGACACCTTTCCTCCCTTTAACCGGGATGGCGACTATTACTATAACCTCGTGATCCGTTATTTCGAGAAGCAGGACTCAATCTATGTTGAAGTGGTTCTTGATCCTCCATTCAGTGCACGCATTCCTGTGTTGAATCCCGACTACCCGGGCAAGGCCATCAAAGGTTTCGTCTCTGATACGCTTGCCATGGATCCGGCTCCCGCCTTTGATACGGTACGATTTGAATTTTTCATTTACGACCGGGACCTGAACAAGAGTAACGTGCTGACCACCACCGACATCCCTCTCAGGAAGTAACGGTAGTCATGGAAAAGCACTACCTGAACCGGAAATATATGTTCATCGGGCTCTTTCTGCTGACCGGCCTGGTTTTTATCATCCGCCTTTTTTACATCCAGATCGTGGCCGAGAAGTATATCTTGTCTGCCAGCAACAATGTGCTGCGGTACATCACGCAATACCCTGCCCGGGGACTGATCTATGACCGGAACGGAAAGTTGCTGGTTTTCAATGAAGCGGCATATGACATGATGGTGATTCCACGACAGGTACAGGCGATGGATACGGCAGAGTTTTGTCGTCTCCTCGGGATTGAATTGGCCGATTTCAGGAATCGCCTGAAACGGACCAGCGATTACTCTACATATAAAACTTCCGTTTTTGAGTCGCAGATCAACCGGGAGAATTTTGGGGCGCTCCAGGAGAAGATGTTTATGTTTCCCGGTTTTTTCGTTCAACCCCGAACCCTGCGGAAATACACGTATCCCACTGCTGCCCATATGCTTGGATACGTGGGAGAGGTAAGTCCCTCCGTCATCGCCCGTAATTCCTATTACAAACCTGGTGACTACATCGGGATCAGCGGCATCGAGAAATCCTACGAAGAGGTTTTACGTGGCCGGAAAGGGATGAAGATACGGGTGGTGGATGTGCATAACCGGGACATGGGGAGCTTCCAGGATGGCCGATACGATACCCTCTCATCTCCCGGCACAAATCTTTGGTCCTCCATCGATGCCGACCTGCAGCTCCTGGGAGAAACGTTGATGCAAAACAAAAAGGGGAGCATCGTTGCCATTGAACCCTCCAGCGGGGAGATCCTCTGCCTGGTATCCAGTCCTGCCTATGATCCGAATCTCCTGGTAGGTCGTATCCGGAACCGAAACTTCTCTCTTCTCAATGCCGATACCCTCAACATCCCCTTGTTCAATCGCGCCCTGATGGCGACCTATCCGCCGGGATCCGCCTTTAAACCTGCCAATGCCCTGGTGGGATTACAGGAAGGTGTATTGACTCCTGAAACCAGGTATAGCTGCCCGGGTGGCTTTGCACTGGGGAACGACCAGGTGGTTGGTTGTCACGACCATGGCAGTCCCCTCAACCTGGTCGAATCGATCCAGTACTCCTGCAACACATATTTTTGCAAGGTCTTCAAGTTGATCCTCGACAAGGACGGCTTCTACAATACAGAAGGAGCGTACAACCGGTGGCGGAACCACATCCTGAGCTTCGGCATGGGAAAAAGAACCGGTTTAGACCTCCCCAGTGAACTGAGCGGCAATATCCCCTCCACTGCCTATTATGACAAATATTACGGCAGAAACAGGTGGAGATCCCTGACCGTCATCTCCCTGGCCATCGGTCAGGGAGAGATCCTGATGACCCCGTTACAGCTGGCGAATATGACAGCCCTGATTGCCAACCGTGGATATTATATCATCCCTCACGTGATAACGGGGGTGGGTGAACCCAACAGCGTGAACAGAACGTTCATGCAAAAACATTACTGTAGTGTGGATCCGGCCCATTTTGACGTGGTGATTGACGGGATGGAAAAGGTGGTCCAGGCCGGGACAGCTACCAATGCCCGTCTGGATAGTGTGGCGATTTGTGCCAAGACAGGTACAGCCCAGAATCCGCATGGGGATAACCACTCTATATTTATAGTGTTTGCCCCGAAAGAGAATCCCCGGATCGCTGTGTCGGTCATTGTGGAAAACGCCGGATGGGGAGCTACCTGGGCGGCGCCCATTGCCAGCCTGATGATTGAACAGTACCTGCGCGGAGAGGTGAAGCGGCAGGAGATCAAAGAACGGATGACTAACGGTAACCTGATCAGGAGATGAGAAGAGAGCATGGCATATTTCACCGGGTCGACTGGGTAATGGTAATCCTTTACCTCATACTGGTCCTGTTCGGTTGGCTCAACATCTATTCTGCGGTGTATGATGAAATGCAGCCCAGCATCTTCGATCTCACCCAGCGATACGGGAAACAGATGGTCTGGATTGCGGCAGCCCTGATCCTGGCCGTGGTGACCCTGGCCATCGATCCCAAGTTCTTTTCCCAGTTTGCGTGGCTCATCTATTCCGGTTTGATCCTGTTGCTGATCCTGGTTATTTTCATCGGCCGGGATGTCTCCGGCACACGGTCGTGGTTTCACCTGGGCAGTGTGGCCATTCAACCAGCCGAATTTGCCAAGATGGCAACTGCCCTGGTGGTGGCCAGGTACCTCAGCAAGATCGATCTCAACCTGAAGAAGGTAAAAACCTGGCTGAAAGCAGCCATTCTGGTCTTCTTCCCCGTGCTGTTGATACTGCTTCAGCGGGACACCGGATCCGCCCTGGTGTTTCTGGTATTTCTGCTGGTGTTCTACCGTTTTGGCATGAGCGGGTATATGTTACTTGCCCTGGTAGCACTTCCCGTGATCGGCATCCTGGCGCTGTTGATCAATAAATTTATCCTGATCGGGATTCTCTTTTTCGGAGCCGTCATTTTCTACCTGTTTACCCTGAAGAAGTTCCGCCATTTTTTGATTGTCTTAGCCATCTTTGTGGGTTCGGCCGGCTATATATTTTCGGTCGATTACGCTGTAAACCGTATCCTGCAACCCTATCAGCGTCAGCGAATCAATGTGTTTATCGGGAAGGCCAGCGATCCAAAGGGCGCCGGATACAATGTGAACCAATCGCTGATCGCCATCGGATCTGGAAGGATTCTGGGGAAAGGCTACCTGAACGGCACCCAGACCAAATACAACTTTGTACCCGAGCAAAGCACTGATTTCATCTTCTGCACTGTTGGAGAGGAGTGGGGATTTCTGGGCAGCCTGGTGCTGATTGCCCTTTATGTCGGACTCCTCGTACGGATCATCATCATTGCGGAGCGACAACGGGCCAGGTTCAGCCGGGTGTATGGCTACTCGGTGGCGGCCCTGCTCTTTGCCCATTTTGCCATCAACATCGGGATGACCCTGGGGCTGTTGCCGGTGATCGGGATCCCATTGCCTTTCCTGAGCTACGGCGGATCCTCCCTGTGGGCTTTCACCCTGCTACTGTTCATCTTTATCCGACAGGACTCTTACAGGTATGAATTGGTGTAAGGGGTGAGGGATTGTTATTTCCCCTGGGGTTTAGCAAATGAGACCTTGTTCAGTTTCGCTGCACACACATGACGGAGCGACCAGTTGTTACCCCCATCCCGGGTCCTCAGGATCTTGCCGGAGCGGGTGCTGTCAGCTGATTCTCCTACAATAAGTGCTGTTTGCGTGTAATAGGTATCGATTCCAACCAGGTACTGGTTTGACGGGCCCTGGCTTGTCTGCTCCAACCAGGTCTCACCGCCGTCGAATGTTTTAAAGATCAGATCAAAATCACATGCTCCCCAAAAAGATTCAGGACTCAGCATCACCAGGCTGTTGATATCACTTGGGGAGACAGGATCAGCCGTATACCAGTAATTTCCACCATTCCTGGTCACGGCATAGTGGCCGGTCTGGCCATAGACAATCACATTGTTGGAATCGGTGGCGGTCACGCCGATCCAGGCATGCTGGTTATAATTGCCTGGGAGAGAGATCGAATCCCAGGTAATCCCCCCGTTCAGAGTACGAACCAGGTATCCCCAGGTTCCCATCTGAAGGGTTAACTCTCCGGCTGCATAGATGATGTTTCTGGTGATGGCATGGATCCCCTGCATCATTCCGTGACGGAAATTGGTGGTATCATATACCGTCCAGTTGTTCCCTGCATCGGAAGAGCTGTATACCGTACCACGATCGCCACTTACCCAGAGGGTGGTGTTGTCGATGATCGAAATCCCGGTGAGGTCAGGATTCCCCGGAATATTCGGTGCTAGGACCTGGATCCAGCTCTCTCCACCGTTGATGGTACGATAAATCCGGTTGCCGGAGCAGACGATCCAGGCGTTCTGCTGGTCAATGGCCCATACATTGTTGATCTCAATCCCCTGAAACATAGTAGCCTCCCCCTGGCGTTTCCAGGTCTCGCCGGCGTCATCGGTATAAAGAATCATCCCTACATTATTGGTATCCATGGCCCCTACGGCCCAGGCAACCACGCTGTTGTTCTCGGGAGTTTCAGGAGTGGTTGTTTTCTTGCAGGATGTGAAGACGAATCCGGTAAGAGTCATAAGTATAATGAGAGAGCGAACCGTTTTCATAAGAATAGGAAAACACAAAATTAACTGAAAATCCCAGGCAAAGTATTGAAATCTGTGAATCAGTCTTTGATGAAGGTGACTTTGTTTAAGTCAGCGTTAAAGGTTTGCTTTACTTCCCAATTTGTTCCCCCGTTGGAGGTTTTAAGGATTGGCACATTTTTTGGCAACGATTCAGACGTTCCTACAGCCAATGCCAGCTGGCTATCCCAGGCATCAATCCCAACCAGGAAGTAACCTCCCTGACCTGTTTGCTGTATTGTCCAGGTTGAACCTCCATCAGTAGTAAGGGCAATATGACCTTCATCACATGCTACCCACCATGTTTGGGGATTGAGCATGATCATATGGTTTATGTCTGCAGGTCTGGTCCCCCCCGACATGCCAAGTATTGAATCATACCTCCAGGTTTCTCCTTCATCTGTACTCGCCATGTAATGAGACGCCCCACCATAGATGACAACGGTATTTCCATTGGAAACTACACCAATCCATTCGTGTCGATTGTAGTCGTTAGCAGGAACGATTGAATCC
>JADHVQ010000003.1 GCA_016783905.1 Bacteroidales bacterium
TTAATAAAACTTGTTTCTTTTTGCGTTATAACCTGACCAACCAGTAATTCCGGCATCAGGAAAGAGAAGAGACAGGCGACTATGATTTTATCCAGGTTGGCTTTCATGACTACGATGATTTATCCGGTCCAAATATAACCATCCTGAACATGTTTTGCAAGTGGATTATTCAGGATTCAAGAAAACATGTAAAACTGCTCCAGATACAGCAAGAAAAACTGGTGGAGATCAGCAGTTTGACCTGACTTCCGAAAAAGTGATTTTAATTATAGATGCTTCAATATATGAAGACCCGTTTACCAGAAGGTCCGGAAACGCTATATGCTAGCCTGGATGATATTTTCTTTACCGGCGGTTCATCACATCGATTTTTATTCCATTCAAAAAATAAAAAAATTACTTTCGATCATCGCTGATATAGTTCCATACAAACAAAATGTCGAGAAGTTAGCGAAACAGACCGGAACAACCAGGGATTCTTTACTTAAATACCTGTTTTACCTTGAGAAATCAGAAATCGTAAATTGGTTAAGCCGGGATACTTCGGGCATCAATTATCTAAATAAACCCGAAAAACTTTACCTGCAAAACAGCAACCTGATGTATTCTCTTACGAGGCAAATTCCAGATCCGGGAACGATTCGTGAAACGTTCTTTCTTAATCAGATGAAAGTAAAACATGGAGTATCCCGATAAAAACAAAATTCCTCTCTGGCTGTTCGGTTTTCTCTATTAAAATTCTTCGTGTATCTTCGTGCCTCCTTCGTGTCACTTCGTGTAACAACTGTACCTTTGCAATACCCAATAACCGACGACGGATGACGAATGATCTTTTAACCGGCAAAAAATTGAAACTCCGTGCGGTGGAGCCATCTGACATTGATCTTCTTCTCGAGTGTGAGAACAACACATCCATCTGGAAAGTAAGTAATACCGTCACCCCCTATTCAAGGTTTGAGTTGGAGGAGTATGTCCTGAATGCCAAACGGGATATCTTTTCTGCCCGGCAACTGAGGCTGATGATTGACCGTATTGATGGCGTGGATCCTCCGGTAACCATCGGGACCATTGACCTGTACGATTTCGACCCGGTGCATCTCCGGGCAGGGATTGGAATCATGATCGCCGAAGAGTTCCGGGAACAGGGTCATGCAGCGGAAGCCCTGAAGATCCTGATCCGGTATGCAGTGGATAGTCTTCTCCTGCATCAGCTGTTCTGCCATATCTCATCTGATAACCAAATAAGCATCAGGCTTTTTGAAAGCCTCGGATTCATCCGTTGCGGGGAGAAAAAAGAGTGGCTCAATATTGGCGATGGGTGGATGGATGAATATATGTACCAACTGATTCTGTAACACCCATGCGCCTCTTTTTTCGAATTACCGTCCTGCGCATCATTCCTTTCCTTGTCCTGGCAACTCTGCTTGTGGGAACGGAGCGGCTCTATTTCCGGATCCATACGTCTGTAATCGATCTGGGAGATGCCGATCATGCATGGTTAACTATTCCTACCGGGGCAGGTTTCAACCAGGTAAAAGACAGCTTGTATTATCATGGTTACGTCAATAAAAAGAAATTCATTGAGAACTACGTTGAACTGGGGAAGTACGACCACTATTTCAAGCCTGGGCGATACAGGCTTCGGAACAAGATGAGTGCACAGGAACTGGTGGATATGCTGATCAGGGGACTCCAAACCCCGGTGAAGGTTTCATTTCATAATATCCGGAACAAAGAGGAGCTTGCGGGAAGGATTGCCCGTCAGATCGAAGCTGATAGCCTGAGCCTGTTGAAGGCGCTTTCTGATGACACATTCCTGTCTCAATACGAGGTAACTGTCCTGACTCTATTCACCATGACCATCCCCAACACCTATGAGATGTGGTGGAATTCCACGGCAGAAGACTTCATGGCACGAATGGCAACGGAATCCGGGAAGTTCTGGAAAGGGGCAAGAACGCAGCAAGCCGATTCTATCGGGCTGAGCATTCCGGAAGTGGTAACACTTGCCTCCATCATTGAGAAGGAGACCGCAATGAATGATGAAAAGCCCCTGATTGCCGGAGTTTACATCAACCGGCTTCAAAAAAAATGGCCCCTTCAGGCCGATCCCACACTGATCTTTGCATGGGATGATTTCACAATCAACCGGGTTCTGAACAAACACAAAGAGATAAATTCTCCCTATAACACCTATAAAAACATAGGGCTTCCTCCGGGTCCAATCTGTATTCCGTCCATCGCTTCGATCGATGCAGTCCTCAACTACCGGGATCATGGATATATGTACTTTTGTGCCAGGGATGATTTCTCTGGATACCATGTCTTCTCCACCTCATTAAATGAGCACAACAGGAATGCACGAAGGTACCAGCAAGTATTTTCGAGAAGAGAGAGGAAATAGGTTTGACAAGACAACTGGATGACTGGATGACTGGATGATTAGATGATTAGAAGAAAAGACCAATCAATTCAAAGTAGTATTCATGGTCGATTGACCTCTGTGCAACTCTATTTCTGGTTGCCAGTTTTGTTCATTTTCCTGATCTCCGGCTCCCCTGTTCAGGCTCAAAAACGGTCCTTTGAGCCAAATCCTCTCTATCCCGACACACTCCACAAAGGCAGGCTCATCGGAGTTCTTTCTGCCCAGGGAGTCATCTATTTCGGATCCCTCACCGGGCTCTATTACCTCTGGTATAAGGATTACGCGCAAAGCAACTTTCACTTTTTCAATGATAACAACGAATGGCTCCAGATGGACAAAATGGGGCATGTTTTCTCCTCCTACTACCTCAGCCGTGTCATGTATACATCCTACAGATGGGCCGGAGTGGAACGCAAAAAAGCGATACTTTTCGGAAGCTTGCTCACTTATGCATTCATGCTTAACATTGAAATCCTGGACGGGTTCTCGGCAGAGTGGGGCTTCTCATGGGGGGATCTCGCTGCCAATACGGCCGGTTGCCTTCTTTTTGTGGGACAGCAGTTTGGCTGGGATGAACAGCGCTTCTTGCTCAAATACTCTTATCACCCGAGTAAATATCCGCAATACAATCCTGACCTGCTTGGAAGGAACCTGATCCAGAACCTGGTGAAGGATTACAACGGAATGTCGTTCTGGCTCTCGGGAAATATCCACTCATTCCTGCCCAAACACTCAAAATTTCCCAAATGGTTAAATGTGGCCGTGGGATATGGGGCCGAAGGTTTAGGTGTAAACAACCAGGAGTTCGACAGGTACCGGAAATTCTTCCTGTCCCTGGATGTGGATCTCACCAGGATCCCAACCAGGTCAAAAGCATTAAAAGGAATCTTCACCATCCTCAATTTGATTAAGATTCCCTTTCCGGCACTTGAATACGATACAAAAGGTCAGTTTAAATTTCATGCCATCTATTTCTGAGGAGATTGAAAAAATCCCTACCTTTACCTTTGCGTTTTACTAATTAATCCGGCAATCATGGAAGAACAAAATGCACATGCCACTCCCGACCAGGATAACATGTTCTCACAACCAGCACAACAACATCTTCCCAACTCAACAGCGGTCCTGGTCCTGGGGATTTTGTCCATTGTATTCAGCATCTGGTATGTTTCAATCCTGGGTGTGATCCTCAGTATTGTGGCCCTGGTTCTTTCCTCAAAGGACATGAGCCTCTATGCCTCCAACAGCTCAAAGTATACCCTTAGCTCTTTTAACAATCTGAAAGCGGGAAGGATCTGTGCGATCATCGGCCTTACTGTGGCGATCATCTTTTTCGTGATCATTATGCTCATCATTTTCGGAATTCTTGCCACCATGCCCTTCTGGGGAATGATCGATTAGCCATGAAAATACTCCCTGTTGACAAGATCCGGGAAGCAGACGCGTACACCATTGAACACGAGCCGATTACAGACATCGACCTGATGGAACGGGCTGCCGGCAAATGTTTTGACTGGCTGTACCAGCACATACCCTCCACCCGCTCCATTACGGTATTCGCCGGAACAGGAAATAATGGTGGAGATGGGTTGGCCATCGCCCGGATGCTTGCCCAGAAGGAGTATGAAGTAGAGGTATTTCTGGCAGGTAAAAAGGAGCAACTCTCCCCTAGTTGCCGGATCAATTACGAGCGACTACCCCACCCCTTAATCCCCTCCCCATTAAGGGAGGGGAAATTGGAAATGAATTTCTCCCCAAATGACGTAGTGATTGACGCTTTGTTCGGTAGTGGCTTAATCCGCCCGGTCACCGGATTCCACGCTGATCTGATCCGGGCCATCAACGAAACAAAAGCCATGGTGGTAGCGATCGATGTACCCTCCGGTCTCTTTATAGATGAAACGGTAACAGGTGAAAAAGAGCCGGTCGTCATTAGGGCCGATTACACCCTCACCTTTGCCCCGCCAAAACTCGCCCTCTTTTTCCCGGAAAATGACCTCTATATCGGAGAGTGGGTTCTGCTCGACATCGGACTTTCCGACGAGTATCTGAAACAGGCGGAGGTGAAAAATTTTACGATTACCGCCGCCAGTGTCAAACCACTTTTACGCAAACGCAATAAATTCGCTCACAAAGGAAACTTTGGCCACGCCCTGCTGATCTGTGGCGGAAAAGGGAAGATGGGGGCGGCCGTGCTGGCGGCAAAAGCCTGCCTGCATTCGGGCCCCGGACTGGTCACGGTGAAGGTTCCCCGTTCGGGAGTGGAGATCCTGCAAACGGCAGTCCCGGAAGCCATGCTTGCGATCGACCCGGATGAAGCGTGTTACTCTGAACTTCCCAAACTGGAAGGATACACAGCCATTGGGATCGGTCCGGGTATCGGTCTGGAAAAATCCACAGGGGATGCTTTCAAACATCTGATTCAGGAAGGAATCCCGATGGTCATCGATGCCGATGCCATCAATATCCTGGGTGAAAATAAAACCTGGCTCAGCTTTCTTCCGCCAGGCAGCATCCTTACACCACACCCCAAAGAGTTTGAACGGATAGCAGGCAAAACATCCGACGATTTCGAACGGAACCAGGTGCAACGGGAGCTCTCATTCAAATACTCCTGTTACATCGTATTGAAAGGAGCCTACACCGCCATCACGACACCCGACGGGAAGTGCTTTTTCAACACCACCGGAAATCCCGGCATGGCTACCGGAGGAAGTGGCGATGTGCTGACCGGAATGATTACCGGATTGGTTGCCCAGCACTACCTTCCGTTGGAAGCCTGTTTGCTGGGTGTTTACCTGCATGGACTGGCCGGTGACCTGGCTGCGGAAATCACCGGCCAGGAGGCATTGACCGCCGGAAAGATTATCAACCACCTCGGAAACGCATTTTTATCGCTTTATGGAGAATTATGAAGAAGAAGCGCTGGAACAACTTGTTCTGGCACCTTACATACAAAAAAGCACCGCGCTTCGCGGAAAGTTCAGGTATGTGGGAGGGAATCAGTTCCGCCACGCCTTCGGAACCTTCGCTATCCTCCTGGATTATCATTACATCGACCCGGTCCTGCTGAAAGCCTCCATGATTCATGATGTGTTTGAGGATGTAAAATATGTATCCAAAGAGGAGATCATAAGCCTCGATGAGGATGGGCCCAAAGTATTTGACCTGGTCATGGAGGTTACCCGAAAAAAAAACGAGTCCAAAACTGCGTTCCTCGAACGTATTCTGAAAGAGGGATCCACCCATGCCAAGGTTCTCAAGTGTGCCGACCGTATCAGCAACCTTACTGACCTGCATTCGGATACCTTCGATAAAGAGTTTATTAAAAAATACATCGAAGAGACGAAGGGATTTGTTCTCCCCATGGCAAAGGAGGTCAACCAGCATATGCTGTTCGAACTGAAGGATCTCATAAAAAAACGGGAAGCGAGCTTGAGGCTTTCAACCCATTTCTGGCCGCTGCACAGGAAAGAGGATTAATTCAATTGCGGATTTAGCAGGAGGTCATTCTCCATCCGGAGATTATCAATGATGAAGCCCTGACGCTGAGGCGTATTTTTCCCCATGTAAAAGGCGAGTACCTCCTGGATAGAAGAATCTTTGGAAAGCAGGACCGGATCGAGACGGATGTTGTTTCCGATGAAATGGCTGAACTCATCCGGAGAGATCTCTCCTAATCCTTTGAACCTGGTGATCTCCGGATTCCCACCCAGCGTTTCAATAGCCTGCTGTTTCTCTTCCCCGGAATAACAATAAAAGGTCTTCTGTTTATTCCGGACGCGGAACAGCGGGGTTTGAAGGATATACAGATGGCCGTTACGCACCAGGTCGGGATAGAACTGCAGGAAAAAAGTGAGCAGTAACAGTCGGATATGCATCCCGTCAACATCAGCATCCGTGGCAATTACCACATGGTTGTAACGGAGGTTCTCCAGGCCCTCTTCCAGGTTCAACGCAGCCTGCAGCAAATTGAACTCATCGTTCTCATAAACCACCCGTTTGCTGAGTCCGTAAACATTGAGCGGTTTACCTTTCAATGAAAATACCGCCTGGGTGTTGACATCCCTTGCTTTGGTGATGGATCCGCTGGCGGAATCCCCCTCGGTGATGAAGATGGTCGTCTCAAACTTCCGGTCGTCGTGATTGTTATAATGAATGCGGCAGTCGCGAAGTTTTTTATTGTGAAGGCTGACCTTTTTCACACTATCTTTGGCGATCTTTTTGATATTTGCCAGCTCTTTACGCTCCCTCTCGCTCTGCAGGATCTTCTTCAGCAACGATTCGGCCGTTTCGGAGTTGATGTGAAGATAATTATCGAGATGCCGCTTCACGATATCCATGATGTAATTCCGGATGGTCTGTCCATCGGGTTCAATCAGCTGTGAACCCAGTTTGGTCTTGGTCTGAGATTCAAACACGGGATCCTGCACCTTGATGCTGATCGATGCCAGCAGGGAAGCTTTGATATCATTGGTGTCAAAATCCTTTTTGTAAAACTCGCGGATCGTCTTCACCAGGGCTTCCCGGAAGACGGACTGATGAGTCCCTCCCTGGGTGGTATGCTGTCCGTTTACAAAAGAGTAGTACTCCTCCCCGTACATTTCGCAATGGGTAAAGGCAAACTCAAAATCCCCCTCTTTCACATGAATAATTGGATAGAGGATATTGGAATCGATGTTGCTCTTCAGCAGGTCGAGCAAGCCGTTGGAGGAGTGAAATTTCTCACCATTGAAAATGATGGTCAGCCCATTATTGAGGTAGGCATAATTCCAGAGCATCTTGGTGATGTACTCCGGGATGAAGTGGATATTTCCAAACAGCTCGTCATCCGGTGTAAAGGTTACGATGGTGCCGTTCCGGAGTTCGCATTCCTTCTCATCCTCCTCATTCAGCACAATCCCTTTCTGAAACTCCACGATCTTTGTCCTGCCGTCACGGATTGACTGGACCTTGAAGTAGTTCGTGAGTGCATTGACCGCTTTGGCTCCTACCCCATTGAGTCCTACCGCTTTCTTAAAAACCTTGGAATCGTATTTAGCGCCGGTGTTGATTTTTGATACACATTCCACCACCTTCCCGAGCGGCATACCCCGTCCATAATCACGCACACAAACCTGCTGATCGTGAATGGTCACTTCGATCGTCTTTCCAAATCCCATCACAAACTCATCCACAGAGTTGTCCAGGATCTCCTTGATCAGCACATAGATGCCGTCATCGGGAGAAGCACCATCACCCAGCTTCCCGATATACATCCCCGGACGCATACGAATATGCTGCTTCCAGTCGAGCGATCGAATGGTATCTTCTGTATAATTATCTGGCTGAAACATCCTGTTTTTCCTTTCTGCGGTGCAAATATAACAGAAACGACCTGCCATGAAGTATAGCCGGTAAAAGAGTTTTCAAAAAGTTGTACACAGCTATTCTGGCTTCTGACTTCTGGCTTCCGGGGAGATTCCCTGCCTTACCTCCTGTATCAGTAGCTTGATCTCCTCCTTCCTGATCAGGAAATCCCTGGCTTTGACTCCCGATAATACGAAAAAGGCGATCAGCTGATAAATGGTGGCTGCAGTGTAAGAGCAGGAAGCGGCGATCCCAGCGCCGATGATTCCGTAAACAGGGATCAGCCAGAGGCTGAGGGCGATGGTGAAGATCAGACCGATTCCGGACGCTATGGCGCTGTGCATCGGTTTCCCCATCCCAGCAAAAAAGGAGCTGAGGAGAATGGAAAAAGAGAGTGAAATGATCCCGACAGCCAGGCTGATGATTACCGGTTTGATTCCACTGAATTCAGGTCCGAAAACGAACACAAAGAAACTGGCTGGCAACATCAGGATCAATCCTACGATCAGGGTGGAAACCAGCACTCCTACCTTGCTGAAAACGAGGGTTACCTTCACCGCATAATCCCATCTCTTTTCATTGCTGATCCTTGAAAGCTGTACCATGGAAATGCTGCGCGGGATGATCCAGACTCCTTCCGAAAGCTGAACACCGGTAGAATATACGCCAAGTGCGGCTTTATTGATCATATGTTCGATAAAGTAATAACTCAGCCGGTAATTGAAGAGCTGGAAGATATTGGCTGTTTGCGCCCATGTGCCAAACGCAAGGATTTCACGGATAACCTGTTTCATACCGCTCAGCTCGCTACGCTTCAACCGGGTGGTGATCAATGCAAAACTGGGAAGAAACATGACGATATATGCAACATACATGGCGTATACATAGACCATTACCTCCCTGTTTGAGGTTAAAAGGTAAAACGCCATCAGGGTGGCGATCAGGGCGGTGAACTGAGCCACTGTGAGTACATTGATGGCCCTGATACGCTCCTGACCAAGAAGAATCATGGTGTTCACCGTAAAGAGGGAATGAAGCAAGGAAAGGATCATCACATGCAGAAAATAGCCTTCCGGAATGGAACCAGTGATATTAAGTACTCCGGCACAGACAACAGAGGCAATCACTCCCCAAATGTAAGAGGGGATAAAAAGTTTTAACAGAGGGGTTCTGGGGACAAGATATACCAGCGCCGCACCGCCAATAAAGTTATTCACCATCTGGACGATGGTGATGGCCAGAATGATCAGGCTGATTATTCCCACCTTTTCGGCACCAAGATACCGGGCATTCATTACCACAATAACCAGCATAAAGATGGCTACCAGAAACCTGGTAATGATGGTGCCTATTATTTTTTTAAACATTGCCCATGATTTGGGTATAAATTGCTGAGAGTTGACTGCCCACCGATTGAGGCGAGTACCGGTCCTGTACAGTAGCCCGGATAGCCTCCCGGTCAAAGGAACTGAACTGATCGAGCATGCGATCGATGGCCTCAACCAGCGCTTGTTTATCATTCACCGGGACCAAAATTCCATTGCGGTCAGTAATCACTTCGGGAGCAATTCCTACCGCCGTGGAGACGACCGGAGCGCCGCAGGCCAGGCTCTCGATCAGTACGGTGCCAAAGGTCTCATACCGGCTCGATAGTACCGTAAAATCAACCTGTTCATAAAGTCCTGTAAGATCTTTCTGTGCTTTCAGTCCTACAAAGAACACAGTTTTTCCCATTAGATCGAGATCTACAGCCACCTGCTGTATCCGCTCCAGGTCGGGCCCCTCACCTGCCAGCAGACACCGGAAATCTGACCTTCGTTTCAACAGCTCAGCAATCGCTTCAAACAATCCGCTGATATTCTTGGCCCGGTCATCGAAACAGGAAACATGTAAGAACTGTTTCCGGGAACCATGTCTCTGCTGATGCTTATCAATCCGAAGGGGAGATGTAACCACATTGGGAACCACAAAATAATGCAGGTTAGATAGATGACAAGCAATCATCGCATGCTTCAGCGCCTCAGAAACTGCTATCATGGCCGCCGCCTTCCCAACCACATACCGGGTAACCGGTTTCCTGAGCCATCCCCGGTAAGTGCCATTCTCCTGAAAATATCTTGACCAGTGCTCAGAGATCACATGAGGAACCCGGTACCGGCGACTCATAAGGTGTCCGATCAAAGCTGTCCGGGTAAGAATATGTGAGTGTATGACATCAGGAATAAAATCACCAACAACTTCTAACCCTCTCTGGTGAGCCCGGTAGAAGCTTGAAAGGTTCAACGCCTGGTAGATCCCGGGAAGGACTGTCTCTGGAATCTTGTAATAGACCCGGACAGCCGTCACACCGTTTTCCTCTGCAAAATCGATCTCAAATTCACTCGGGCAATGTGGATCAGGATGAACATAGAGCACCACCACATGATGCCAGGTGGTAAGCGCCTCAGCCTGCCGCTGGATAAACAATCCCGGCATCGGATCATACCGGTGAGGATACCAGCGAGGCAAGAAGAGAATATTCAGGGGAGAGGCGGACATGAAGCGAAATTACTAATTACTAATTACGAATGACGAATGACGAATTGAGAGCAAAGTATCGCGTATCGTGTATCACGTATCGCGCATCCGGCATCCGGCATCAAATCACTATGTAAAACATGCGTCAACGAATTTTATTGCATTCCTCAACCGCTCTTCCCCCAGGCCGGAAACAACACGGAAGTTCCAGCCACGTTCCAGCATCTCGTCGTAATAGAGGTTAAAGAGCTGTTCCCGCATGTGCGGATGCTCCCGTTGCGGATCCTCCTCCCAGGGTGTATCGATGTAGCAAAGGAGGTAAAGATCATAGGAATGGGCATCCAGTTGTTGCAGGATCCAGGCATCACACCGGCTGAATTTCACCTCACTCCAGATCTTGGTGACCAGAAACTCGGTGTCGCAAAATAAGTACGGTCTCCTCTCCTTCTTTTTTTCAAGGAGAGCCTCCCCCTCCTTTTCTCTTATCAGCTGCCCTTTCGCAATCGTCAAAATATCGTGTTCCGCATAAGGCCGGTCCAACTGGTCGATGTACTCCCGTGCATATTCAGGCACCCAAACCGTTTTGTAATGGCTGGCCAGCTGTTCCGCGAGCATCGATTTTCCGGTAGATTCCGGTCCCGTTATTGCGATTCGATTCAGCATTATCTATCTTCCGGCCTGTTCACTATTCACCTCCTTCGTCCTTCGTCTTTCGTCCTTCGTCCTTCGTCCTTCGTCCTTCGTCCTTCGTCCCTCGATCTTCCTTCTCCATTCAATAAACCCAAAAATAGCAATTACTGTAAACACCAGGAACTGGAAGGAGCTGAAGTAAAGGTTGAGCCAGGCAAACATCCCGATAGAGATTATATCACCGATGATCCAGAGAATCCAGTGCTCGATCTTTTTCTGTGCCAGCAACCACATGGCAACAATATAAATGGCTGTGGTCACTGCATCCCAGGCTGGTATCTCACTATCTGTAAACTGAACCAGAAGAAATCTGAGGCTAAAGAAGAAACCCAGGATGATCAGGGCATAGATCAGTAGGCCCCGTATCGAAAGACGGGTTACCCTGATCCGCTCATCCTGTTCATTTTTCCTCAACCAGTTGTACCAGCCATAAGCGCTCATGACCGCATAGAACACGTTGATCCCTGCATAGGCATATAACCTGGAATGGAAGCAGATATAGACGTAAATCGAAACATTGATGATGCCTAGAGGGTATACAAGAATATTCTCCTTCTTCATGAACCATACACTGGCAAGACCGCATAGAACAGCCACGATCTCCAGGATGGTAGTTTGAGTTCCCAGGATGACAAACGGATCGGTCAGCACGAAACGAAAGTTATTAACATCACGGGGCAAAGATATTTTAAAATGACGGAGCATGGAGGAAATGATATAATTTTGCGCGATTCTTCAAATCCTTCCTTCTATGCCACCTGTGGCTCACTTTCAGTTGCCGTTGATTGTAACACTGCTTCTCCTACTATTGTCGGCCAGGGTACTCGGCGAACTATTTGAACGGATCGGTTCACCCGCCATGGTTGGGGAGGTATTGGCCGGGGTCATTCTTGGCCCCTCCCTCATCAACCTGGTGGTTCCCTCCCCGGAACTCAATGTGATCTCCGATCTCGCTGTCTTCCTGCTGATCATCATGGCAGCCCTGGAGATTTCGCCGGAGGAGATCCGGAAGGCCCTGAAACCCGGCACCATCTGGATTGCCGTGTTCGGTTTTTGTGTCCCCTTCCTGAGCGGCATCTCTGCGGGAATGCTTCTTGGATATACCCCCATATTTTCCTTGTTCCTGGGCCTCTGTATCTCCATCACAGCATTGCCGGTCACCGTGCGGATCCTGATGGACCTGGGCAGGCTTCAGAGTGATACCGGACAAATGATCATCACCGCAGCGATCTTCAATGACGTTCTGTCCCTTCTGATCCTGGGAATACTTCTTGATTTTCCCGGGGAGTCCGGATCTATCCGGCAATTCATCATCTCCGTCGGGATTACTGTGCTAAAGCTGATCCTGTTCATTTCCCTGCTCTATGTAACCTTCCGGCTGATCAGATATGCCTCGCAGAAGCTGGACTTCATCAGTCTGCAACTGGACAGGTTTCTGCTCATTCTGAAAGGGAAGGAATCGATGTTTGCCCTGGTGATGCTCTTCGTCCTCATGTTTGCCAGCATATCTGAACTGCTTGGGATCTATTTCATTGTGGGAGCCTTCTTCGGAACCATCCTGATCCCCCGGGTTATCGTTTCCAGAAATGACTTCCGAAGAGTAAAAGAGGCCGCTTCCGGGATCTCTTCCGGTTTTCTGGTGCCGATATTTTTTGCTGCCATGGGGGCCTCCTTCAGTTTGTCAGCCCTGCAGGATTACACCCTCTTTCTGATCCTGGCCGGTACCATTTTTACCAGTAAGATCCTCGGTGGATATCTGGGTGGGCGACTCTCCGGGATGAATTCACGCGATGCCCTGACCCTGGGTATCGGGATCAATGCCGGGGGAGTCATGGCCCTGGTTATTACCAACATTGCTCTGAATAAAAACCTGATCGATCTGAACCTCTTTTCGATCCTGGTGTTACTGGCACTGATCACTACCCTGATCACTCCATTACTATTGAAGCTCTCTTTTAGAAGAACCGGGAGGTCCGTATCCTTGTAAAAAAGTTTATCTTTGCGCCCGAACTGAAACGATGAAGTATGTTAGACCTGCTCAAATTCCTGGTCGATTTTATCCTCCACATTGACCAGCACCTGCTGCGAATTGTCTCTGACTACCAGACCTGGACCTACCTGATCCTCTTTGCCATCATCTTCATGGAGACAGGATTCGTTGTAACACCGTTTCTCCCTGGTGACTCTTTGTTATTTGCAGCCGGGACGATCGCTGCCATGACGGGCAATCCACTTAACGTTTGGGTGATCATTCCACTGCTGATTACAGCTGGATTCCTTGGCGACAACACCAATTACTTCATCGGGAAGTTTCTGGGGCATAAGGTCTACGAGAAAAATTACAAGCTCATCAAACGGAAATACCTGGATCAGACCCACCAGTTTTACGAGAAACACGGCAGGATCACCATCATCATCGCCCGGTTCATCCCGATCATCCGGACATTCGCTCCCTTTGTGGCAGGAGTAGGCACCATGCAATACATCCGCTTTGTCTCCTTCAGTATCGTGGGGAATATTTTATGGGTGACGCTCTTCACCCTGGCGGGATATTTCTTCGGAAACATTCCGTTAATTAAAAATAATTTTACCATCGCCATTTTAGGGATTATCTTTGTATCCATACTTCCCATGATCATCGCCGGTGTCAGAAAATACCTGGAAACCCGGAAACGTAGAAACAGTGTATGAGTCGCTCGGGTCATAAAAGCCAGATCACCGGGGCCTCTACTGCCGGTGTGCTGGTCACCCTCGGTATTATCTTCGGCGATATCGGGACCTCCCCTCTCTATGTGATGCGCGCCATCATCCATGGAGCTGATACCATCTCCGAGATGTTCATCCTGGGTGGCCTCTCCCTGGTTTTCTGGACGCTGACCCTGCAAACCACTATCAAGTACATCACCATCACCCTGCGGGCTGACAACAAAGGGGAAGGAGGGATTTTTGCCCTCTTTGCCCTGATCCGGAAACGGGCCAAATGGGCATACCTGTTTGCCATGATCGGGGGATGCACCCTGCTTTCGGATGGGGTGATCACCCCTGCCATTACCATCGTTTCGGCTGTGGAAGGGCTCATCATCGTCAATCCCCGTGTTCCGGTTGTTCCCATTGCCCTGGTCATCATCACGGTGATTTTTTTCATTCAGAAATACGGCACCAAGGTGGTGGGCCGATCGTTCGGTCCCATCATGCTGGTCTGGTTCACCATGCTGGGGACACTGGGATTACTGCAGATCATCAAGTATCCCATCATCCTCAAAGCACTCAATCCCTATTACGGATACTATTTCCTGACCCACTTTCCGCAAGGTTTCCTGTTGCTGGGAGCTGTGTTCCTCTGTACCACAGGTGCCGACGCACTCTATTCAGACCTGGGCCATTGCGGACTGAAAAATATCCGGATCTCCTGGAGCTACGTAAAAACCACCCTGTTACTGAACTACTTCGGCCAGGGAGCCTGGATCCTGATCAATGCCGATTATGTGAACGAATGGACCAACCCCTTCTTTGCCATCATGCCCTCCTGGTTCCTGATCTTCGGGATCGGCATTGCTACGGTAGCGGCAATCATTGCCAGCCAGGCTATGATCACCGGATCTTACACGTTGATCAGTGAAGCGATATCCCTGAACTTCTGGCCCAAGATCAAGATCAATTACCCGACCAACATCAAAGGGCAGATGTACATCTCCAGCATCAATTGGATCCTCTACTTCTGCTGTGGCTTTGTCGTGCTCTTCTTCCAGAAATCAGCAAACATGGAGGCTGCATACGGACTGACGATCAACATCACCATGCTGATGACTACGCTGCTGTTAAGCGTCTACCTGTTCAAAAAGAAAGTGCCGGTCTACCTGATCGGGCTCTTTCTGGCGATTTACCTGTTCATTGAAGGGTCTTTTCTGGTAGCCAATCTCAATAAGTTTATCTACGGTGGATGGTTCACCTTCCTGCTTGGTAGTTTGTTGTTTGTGGTGATGTATGTCTGGTTTAACGGCCGGAAGATCAAGAACTCCTTCATCGAATTTGTTAAAATCGAAAACTACTTCGAGATCATCAAAGAGCTTCACATCGACGAATCGATCCCCAAATACGCCACTCACCTTGTATTTCTTACAAAAGCAAATAAGGCCACCGATGTGGAGACCAAGATCATCTATTCCATGCTCAACAAACAACCAAAACGTGCTGATGTTTACTGGTTGTTACATGTCGATATTCTCGATGATCCGCATGTGCTGGAATACAAGATCACTCAGTTGATCCCCGATATCCTGATCAAAGTGGATTTCAAGATCGGGTTCAAGGTTCAACCGCGTGTGAACCTCTTCTTCCACCAGGTGATAGAAGAGATGAGCCGGAACAACGAAATAGACCTGGTGAGTAAATACGAGTCCCTTAGGAAGTTCCATGTCATGAGTGACTTCCGGTTTATTGTCATCGACCGGATCCAGAACTACGACTTTGATTTTCCGCCCAAAGAGCAGTTCATCATGGACATGTACGATATTTTCAAGAAATTCGGCATCAGTGAGGTGAGGGCTTTAGGGCTGGATACCAGTAACGTGACCATTGAAACAGTACCCCTTTACGTCGACAAGGAGATTCCTGTACTTCTAACTCCTCATGACCAGAAGAAGCATCACTAGTTCCGGCGGATCACCCGTTGTACTGCTTCCACGAGTTCCGGGGTGTCAAGCCCATATTTCGTAAGAAGCTCTTCCGGTTTTCCACTCTCCCCGAATGTATCATCCACCGCCACCATCTCCATCGGTACCGGAAACTGCCGGACCAGTAACTGCGCAATGCTGTCGCCCAGTCCGCCATTTCGCATGTGCTCCTCCGCTGAAACAACACAACCCGTTTTCTTCACGGACACCAGGATCGCTTCGTCATCAAGGGGTTTGATCGTATGGATGTTGATCACCTCGGCCCGGATTCCCTTACCGGCCAGGATCCGGGTAGCCTCCAGCGCTTTCCATACCAAATGCCCGGTGGCAATGATCGTCACATCATTCCCCTCCTCCAGCAACACGGCTTTCCCGATCACAAACTCCTGGTCGGGAGGCGTGAAGTTAGGGACCTTGGGCCGGCCGAAACGCAGGTAGACAGGGCCAATGTGCCTGGCAATGGCCAGCGTGGCTGCTTTGGTCTGGTTGAAGTCGCAGGGACTGATCACCGTCATGTTTGGGAGCATCTTCATCATGCCAATATCTTCCAGACTCTGATGGGTGGCCCCGTCTTCCCCCAGGGTAATGCCGGCATGCGATGCACAAATCTTCACGTTCTTGTTCGAATAGGCCACCGATTGCCGGATCTGATCGTAGACCCGTGCGGTCGAAAAATTGGCAAACGTACCGGTGAATGGGATCTTTCCTCCGATGGTGAGACCGGCTGCAAGACCAATCATGTTGGCCTCTGCAATCCCCACTTCAAAAAACCGCTCCGGAAACTCTTTGGCAAAAGCGTTCATCTTCAACGAACCTGTGAGGTCAGCACACAGGGCAACGATATTTTCATCTTTTCTGCCAAGCTCCAGCAGCGCCTCTCCAAATCCCGAGCGGGTATCTTTGGAACCAAGATTTGTAAAATCAATCATTCGCATGAAATTTGATGTAATATAATTGGTTGTATCCGTATTTCGTATTTCGTATTTCGTAATTCGTATTTATAGTTCTACCTCCACCGTTTCTCCTGCTTCAACCTTAAACTGCTTCTGCCGGGTATCCTGCTGCCGGTGGGATGACTTCAGCCGGTACACAATGATATAGTTTCCCGGCTGAAGCTGCATGGTCTCAGTTGTATTATCGGAACGAAGGTGTTCTACCAGCAGCAACTCTCCCGCCACCTCCATGTAGATTGAACCCACTACCGGGGCACTGTACTTCAGCATAGCAGCTCCGGTGGCCGGGATCCTGAGTTGGGTGATTTGATCAGCCGCGATCTCCACGTTGGAAAAGTTCATCCTCGGCATGGTCAACACAGTGATATCGTAATTTCCGGCCAGGTACTTCTCCATCCGGTCGCTGGGTTGAACATGGATAGCCTTCCCGGTACCACTCCTGCGAATGATGCATGAAAACACCTTCTCATCCTCACTGATAAAGGAAAGATAACCCTGGCGGGCATCCAGGGTGATCGTTGTATGTTCGCCCGGCTCAATCCAAACCGCCTCTTTCCGCAGAGGAGGGATGGTTTGAACAACTACATCATAGGTCACCAGCGGATCCAGTTCAAGGGTGTCGGGCAATCCATTGGGATTCAATGTGTGGACGAAACTGTATTTAGCAGTGCCGGTGATGGTGTTATAGAGCGTCACATGAACATCTGTCTGCGAGGGATTCCCAAACCTATCCAGCAGGTTTATTTGGGCCGAAGCGGCTTTAAGTGTAGAAGCAACTATGGTTTGAAGGGCGCGCCGGTAGTCATTTTCATTGACGGCATTGTAATAGTTACCCATGCAATTGAATTGTGCCTGCATGTTTTCACCAATCCCAACGATGAAGGGCCTCAGGAAGATGCCCTTGCGTTGCAACTCTTTTGAAACCTGACATGGATCCCCTCCACAAGCTTCCAGGCCATCGGTGATCAGGATCACAATGTTCCTGCAATGACTGCATGGAGGAAAATCCGAAGCCGTCTGCTCCAGCGAATAAGCGATTGGGGTAGTTCCGCTAGGACTCAATCCGTGCAACACAGATCTGATTGAAGAAAAATTATCTGTTCCAAACGGTACCATGATATAGGAATCCTCACAATCAGTACCCGGTGCCCGTTTCGGTCCGTAAACCCGTAAACCGATCTCCAGGTTCTCCTGTCCCTGAAGGCTGTCGAGGATCCCCGATAGCACGTTGATGGCAATCCGGTACTTCGTATCGCTCTGCCAGTGATTGGCCATGCTTTGCGAAGCATCAAATACAAAGAGAATGCGGATTAACGGTACTGGCAGATCCCGTTCCACGACAACCTGGGATTGTGCTGCGCCAACCATGGCAGCAAAAAAAAGAAGGATCAAAACTTTACCAGGCCAGTGCATCATTCGTAAATCGTAAATCGTAATTCGTAAATCGTAAATCGTAATTTCTAATAGTCTCCCATCGTCTCTTCCAGCTGTGCGAGCGCTCGTTCTGCCTCTTCGTCGTTCGGTGGCACTCCATGCCATTCGTGGTTATCATGCATGAAGTCTACACCAAATCCCATGATGGTGTGCATGATGATAATAACGGGTCTCCCCTGGTTTAATTGTTGCTTTGCAAAGGTCAGCTGATCCAGTATCTCTGCCATATCGTGCCCGTTCATCTCCAGTACCAGCCAGCCGAATGACTCCAGCTTCGCCCTGAGATCCCCAAGGGAAAGAACCTCCTCCAGGGGTCCATCAATCTGTTTTTGGTTAAAGTCAACGGTTGCAATGATATTATCCACTCCCTTGGCAGCGCCATACATCAGCGCTTCCCAGTTCTGCCCCTCCTGCAACTCTCCATCCCCTACCAGGCAGTAAACGGTACGGGTATCTCCGTTCAGCTTCTTGGCAATGGCCGCGCCCAGTGCTACAGATAATCCTTGCCCCAGGGATCCGGATGCCATTCGTACCCCCGGCGTTCCATCCATCACGGAAGGATGCCCCTGCAGCCGGGAATCCAGTTTCCTGAAAGTTTCAAGCTCGGCCGGTTGAAAATAACCGTAACGTGCCAGAACACTATACCATGCAGGAGAAATATGGCCGTTCGAAAGGAAAAAGATATCTTCATCCGTCCCGTCCAAAGAGAATTTATTAGGATCGGGTTTCATGACAGCGAAGTAGAGTGCCACCAGAAAATCGGTCGCCCCAAGAGATCCGCCCGGATGGCCTGAGGAGGCACCATTTACCATTCGGATGATATCCCTTCTGACCTGGGATGCTATTTTTGTCAAATCTGTGGATGATACCATTGAAAATGATATATTTAAATAACATGTACCTGTCGAGTCAAAGATAGCCCTTTTACATTTTTCGATGGGCCGCGTGTTGATAAAAATGGATAAGATTTAAAAAGTTATTTTTGCAGCACCACACGTCAATTTCTGCCCCTCATGAAAATCATCAGCCTGGTAATTGTCATCCTGCTTTCCTTTCATCAAAATATCAGCTCCTCTAAGGCCGGACATTCTTTTAATCATTATGAGATCCGCAAAGAACAGTGGGTGGATTCCGTTTTTCGTTCCCTTTCGCTCAACGAACAGATCGCCCAGCTTTTGGTTATCAGAGCTTACTCCAACCGCGACAAAGCATACAACGATAGCATCAGAGAACTTATCCAAAAATATGGCGTTGGCGGGGTCTGTTTTTTTCAGGGAAGTCCGGTTGCCCAGGCAATCCTTACCAACAGCTGGCAACAGGCTGCTAAAACTCCGCTTCTGATTGCCATCGACGCAGAGTGGGGATTAGGAATGAGGCTGGACAGCGTCTACGATTTCCCCTTCCAGATAACACTGGGTGCATCCACTAATGACTCACTGATCTATGAGATGGCTGCTGCGATCGCCCGGGACTGTAAGCGGATGGGGATCCACATGAACCTGGCGCCGGTGGTGGATGTGAACAACAACCCGCGGAATCCGGTCATCAATTTCAGGTCGTTCGGTGAGAATCCCTTCGCCGTGGCCCGGAAAGGAGTGGTCTATATGAAAGGATTACAGGACAATGGAATTCTGGCCATAGCGAAGCACTTTCCGGGCCACGGCGATACCGACACCGACTCCCACCTGGATCTCCCTGTGATCAACCACCCGGAAGAGCGCATGGAGTCGGTGGAGCTATATCCCTTCCGCGAAGTCATTGCCAACCGGATCAACGGCATCATGATCGCCCATCTCTACATCCCAACCTATGATGATACACCAGATCTCGCGGCCACCTTCTCTCCCCGTATCGTAACCGGCCTCCTCAAACAACAGATGGGCTTTCAGGGTGTGGTGATCACCGATGCGCTCGATATGAAAGGGGTAACCAGGTTCTTTTCTCCCGGGGAGATTGAAGTGAAAGCCCTCCTGGCCGGAAACGACATCCTGTTGCTTCCACAGGATGTGCCGGCAGCCGTTGAATCAATCCGGCAGGCCGTCGAACATGGGATCATCCCGCGTGAAGTCATCGCAGAAAGATGTCTCAAAATGCTCCAACTCAAATTTGACCTGGGTCTCGATTTTTACCAACCGGTGAACCTCGGGAATCTGACTGCAGACCTGAATCCAACCGCCTCCCTGGATATTACCAACCGCATCTATAAATCAGCCGTCACGGTGGTCAAAAACGAGAACAACCTCCTCCCGTTAACCCTTCTGCAACGACGCCGGATTGCTTGTGTCTCTATCGGGAATACCTCCATGACACCCTTTCAGCAATCTCTCAACTGGTATGCTCCAATTACCCATTTCCAGATTTTAAAGAATGCCTCATCCGAAGAGCTCAAAGAACTGGAGAAAAACCTCGCCCCATACAACCTGGTCATCCTGGGAGTCCATCGGAACAACCTCTATCCGGCTCAACATTTCGGCAATCCGGATGAGATCCTTGCATTTGTTCACGACATCAGCCGAAAAAAACGTACCATCCTCACCCTGTTCGGAAATCCCTATCTCGTCCAATCCCTGAAAAATACCTCAAACCTGGAAGCAATCCTGGTCACTTACCAGGATCAGCCGGAAGCAGAGAAGGTAGCGGCAGAGATCATTTTCGGAGGCATTCCTGCAAGAGGCGAGTTGCCGGTCTCCACAGCCGGGTTCTCATCAGGAACCGGGGTACTGTTTGATCAGATCCGGCTGGATTTCGCTCTTCCGGAAGAGATTGGAATTCCATCTGAAAAGCTGGCATCCATCGACAGTCTGGTCATCAATGGCATCGATTCGTCTGCCTACCCGGGATGCCAGGTTCTCTTCGCCAAAGATGGCAAGATCTTCTATTACAAAGCCTTCGGAAATCCCACTTACAATGATAGCATACCGGTGACCGAAACCGACCTGTATGACATAGCCTCCCTGACCAAAGTGGCGGCCACCACCCTCTCTATGATGAAACTCTATGAGGAGGGAATGATACACCCCGATGATCCTCTTTCTATACACCTTCCGGAATTACGGGCCACGGATAAAGAACGCATAACCATCCGGGAGGTAATGACCCACCAGGCTGGGCTTTATCCCTGGATCCCCTTTTATGAGCGAACTCTTGGGGATAGTCTGTCGGAGTTTGAGATCTACGATACCATCTTTTCTATGCTACATCCGATCCGGGTTGCTGAACATCTTTATATGAAACGGGCCTATCGTGACAGCATTTATACATGGATCATCCGGTCAGAACTCAGGGATACGAAAGAGTATAAATACAGTGACCTTGGGTTTTATCTCCTGGTAAAGATGATCGAACGAAAAACAGGGGAACCCTTCCCTGATTATCTTGAAAAGACCTTCTACCGGCCGCTGGGATTGACCACCCTGGGTTTCCATCCCCGGAACCGGGTCTCACTCAGCAGGATCATGCCAACCGAATGCGATACACTCTTCCGGAAGCAACTCATCCGGGGAGATGTTCACGATCCGGGAGCTGCTATGCTTGGGGGCGTCTCCGGTCATGCCGGCTTGTTCAGTGATGCCTTTGACGTGGCGGTCATCCTGCAAATGTTACTGAACCATGGAGCGTATGGAGGGAAACAATACCTGCTCCCTTCCACCATCCGTGAATTCACCAGGAAGCAGTTCCCTGGGAAAGAGAGCCGCAGAGGGATGGGCTTTGACAAACCAATGCCTGAATACGATCCCAACGGGCCGGCTTGCGAGGCGGCGTCGTCCGCCAGCTTCGGCCATTCAGGATTTACCGGAACCTATATGTGGGCTGATCCGGCAAACGGACTGATCTATGTATTTCTGTCAAACCGGATCTATCCTGATGCCGCAAATCCGAAAATCTCTCAAATGAATATCCGGACCGGTATCCATCAAAAGATGGTTGAGATCATCAAACCAGAAATCGGGAAATGATTACATTTGCAACCTGAAACGTATATATCTATCTAAATCCGAACTATGAATCCAAGACTGAAATCTTTTCTCTTATGGATACTGGCCTTTGTCATCACGGTAGCAGCTGGCTATTACCAGCGTACAACGGGCCCTACTTATGAAATCCGCGGGAAAGCAGTCATTGATGGAGAGAGCTATAAATACAAACTGATCCGTACGTATGACGGAAGTGACGATGCACCCATTGAGCTGACTATTTCTGACCCGGAGGTATCAGGAGAACTGAGATTACGTCGGTACAAAAGCTATGACGAATGGAGCACTACCCCGATGGTACGTCAGGGAGATAAGCTGGCCGGCACTATTCCTCATCAGGAGATGGCCGGTAAAGTGATGTATCATGTTACGCTGATGAAAAACGGTAAAAACTACCTGCTCAATGAAGAGCCTGCAGTCATCCGTTTCAAAGGATTCGTTCCCCTGGGAGTACTCTATGCACATATCATCACTATTTTCCTGGCCATGCTGTTCAGCACACGAACGGCATTTGAGGTGTTGTTCAAGTTAAAATACACCTACCTCTACACCTGGCTGACAGTGATCTTTCTGGCTGTTGGTGGGATGATTCTCGGACCGGTCATTCAGAAATACGCGTTCGACGCTTACTGGACCGGATGGCCCTTTGGCAATGACCTGACCGACAATAAATCGCTGCTGGCATTTATTTTCTGGCTTGTCGCACTCGGTTACCAGATCTGGAGAAGGGAGAAGAAGGGCTGGGCCGTTGCTGCAGCAGTGGTCCTGTTTGTTATCTATATGATCCCTCACAGTGTCCTCGGTTCGGAAATAGACTACACCAAAGAAGGTCAGCAGACAGAAATTCAGGAATAAACATCTGATAATTGGAATCTGTTATGGAGATAACAATCAGTATTATTGCCGTTACCGTGCTTGTATCCATTCTTGGATTTAACAACGAGAATCTTTTTAATAAATGCAAGTTTAATCCCTATGATGTAAAGCATAGCAGACAATGGTACAGGTTCTTTACCTATGGATTTTTACATGCAGGTTGGGTTCATCTGCTCATCAACATGTTTGTCTTCTATTCTTTCGGGGAGATGGTTGAAAAAGCCTACCGGTATTATTTCCACAGCAAATACATCCTCTATTATCTGTTGCTCTACATCGGGGCCTTGTTACTCTCAGTCATTCCTTCATTCGGAAAGCACAAAAACGATGTCTTTTACAGTTCGGTAGGGGCTTCAGGCGCTGTATCTGCGGTCGTATTTGCCAGCATCATCATCGCACCTACACAAAAGATCTATCTCTTCTTTATACCAATAGGGATCCCGGCCATTATTTTCGGATTACTCTACATCGCCTATGAATATTGGATGAGCAGAAGGGCTAAAGACAACATCGGGCACGATGCCCATTTATGGGGAGCTATGATCGGGCTGATCTTTACCATCGCCATGAAACCAGTGATCTTCCTCTATTTCCTGAGACAGCTGGGGTTTGAGGTAACGATTTGATCTTTCTAAAAAGTTATCAACAACATTGAAAATATTCTTTCTATTTATTATATTTGACGAATTCTGTCAAGTCAATTTTTAGTCAATTGGGTAATTTCGGTCAACGCATCAGGGAACTCAGGGAAAACAAGGGGATTCTGTTACGGCAGATGGCTGCTTCCCTTGAAATTGATACTGCGCTCATAAGTAAATTCGAACGGGGAGAACGAAAACCTAACCGTGAACAGGTTAAACGGATTGCCCGGTTCCTGAAAGCAGATAAAAATGAACTGTTGACATTATGGCTTGCAGATAGAGTACAGTACATCATCAGCGAGGAAATGTCACTCGCCGAAGAAGCTTTGGAAATCGTTAAAAGAAATATAAAGGATGAAACCCGGACTCATACTGATTGACAATTCATCTGAACATTATTTTTTGGGCACTGTTCTTAAGGAATTGATCATCGCTCATTCGTTTTCCCAGGTTTCTGTTGCAACAGGATACTGGGACTTACCCGGAATGGTTGGGATATATGATGAATTAAAGTCGTTCCTTGAACGGGAAAGTACATTATTCCGGCTTTTACTGGGAGAAGAACCTTACGTCCGTGCGTACCAGGTTAAAAATCCCCAAAGACAGGATCCCGAATTTCCTGAGAAATATCTGAAAAAGGATTTGGAAGAACTTGAGTTGAAGGATGAATATCAGAAAGTAGTGGATCTGCTTTTATCTTACACGAGGCAAAATGGGAAGATTCAGATCAAAGTTTACCGGAAAAATTTTCTGCATGCGAAATGTTACATCTTTGGCAGTACTGAGGATAACGCGATCGGAATATTGGGAAGCTCCAATTTTACCAGTCAGGGAATGTTCGGTAACCTGGAATTAAACCAGCTTGAAGCCAATAATGCAACGGTAAATTATATCCGGCAACATCTTGATCAACAGCCAACTCACCGCTCCTGGTTTGAAGATTTATGGAATGAAAGCGAAGAATGGTCGGGTATATTCAAAGAAGAAATACTTGATATCAGCAAGCACGGGAGCCTATGCTTCAGTCCGTATGAAATGTATGTTCATGCATTGTACCGGATCTATGGGCAGGATCTTCTGGATGAAAAAGAGAACAGGGTAGAACCCGATGATCCTTCATCCGGTAAACCTCAGCTTCTGAAGTTTCAGATTCAGAATGCAAACTCAATTATCAAGAAACTTGAACGGCAGGGTGTTGCCATGCTTTCAGATTCCGTGGGACTGGGTAAGACGTATACTGCAATCAAAGTCATTGAATATTATAGAAAATTTTATAACCAGCGGGTTGTGGTGATAGCGCCGGCGGGCCTGAAAGCTCAATGGGAAAAAGCATTCGACGAATTCAAAATTGTTCAGATTCCTGAAATTTACAGTCTTCAGGATATTTCAAGGATTGAAGATGTAAGGGAAAATTAAAATCAATCCCTGTAGGGCTTTTTGTTTTTGATGAAAGTCATAACCTCCGAAGCTCGGGCGGACAACGCTTTGACGTGTTCATCAAATGGCGACAGGCCAATGAGAATGCTAACACATTACTTGTAACCGTTACCCCGATAAACAACCAGCTTTCGGATTTAACGAACCAGATCATGCTTGGTTCAGGAGGAGAAATTCACAAGCTTGGCAGATTTTATGACAGGGGACGTCAGAAATTTTATACCATGCAGGAACGGTTACAAACGTTACAGGATGAAATTAAACGACAACTACGTGAAAACAGAATGGTGAACTATCAGCAGATCAAAGAACAGTTTACTCCGCTCCTGAATCGTTTTATTATCAGGAGATCCCGGCAAGGAATCGAAAATGAGTATCCGGAAGGTTTTGAGATCAACGGGAAATTACAGAAATTCCCACAGTCTTATCCATATAATCTTGAATATGAGCTTCCTAACCAATATAAAACGCAGCTGCTCATATTTGCATCTGAATTCGATCTGCTGCTCCAGGCATATAGTTATACCGATGATAGTCTTTCAGATCTTGAATACCTGGCCCATCCTCTTGATCTTTTTGAACATTTTAAACAACGGGAAAAACCGGTTCAAACTTCACTGGAAGTATTATATTCCGGGCTGTTGACCTTTGGATTCCCTTGCTACAGGTACCATATTTACCGTCATGCCTATTACAAAAGGAAACGGGGTGAACTGAAACTGAATGTTGATGAAAACCGGGAACTGTCGCGTCAGATCGGTATTTATGGCATTTTCAGAACCATCTTCCTGAAACGACTGGAATCATCATTATATTCCATACAGGTATCAATCCTGAATTATGAGAAGAAGTTGAAAGATTTCAAAGAGAAACTCGAAAAATATAACAAGATCATTTCCGTAAAGAATCTTGAAAAGCTAAATAAGGCCATTGATGCATATAATGAGCAACGTGCCGAGGAAGATGAATTGGATATTGAAAAAGACCTCAGGATCATTTCCGTATTGAAAGAACAACTTGCCTTGCTGATCAAAAAGGATAATAAAATCAAGGTTCTTGCAGATAAACTCGATGAAAATGAGGAGTCCAAAGTGCTGGTATTTACCTATAAGAATTCTGTTAAAAACCTTCCAAAAGGAAAATGGGGATTTGTTCAGATGCGGAATGAGGACGATGATTTCGTACACCTGGCACATATGGTGGATGAAAAAAATGAAGCAGGCTATTTTGTGGCTTTTGATAAAAACCGGACAGGTGAACTGATAACAGCTACGGAAGGCTTGTTGCATATCAAAGCCACCAGCGACCAGAATCAACAGTTTAAAGACACCTTTAAAAATAAGCCCCAAACCGAAAGCTATATTAACAATTTTATAAAAACCTATCAGTTTACAGAGGAGGATCATAAGAACAGGTTCAATAAATCTCAGGAGGAAGCCATTATTCTACTCCGGAATAAAATGATTGAATATGGCTATCCGGTCGATATCATTGAAAACGTGTACAACTGTATCATGTATTCACAAAACGCCTATTTCAATAAACAGAATATGAAACTTGTCAGGCTGGTTGCCCGGCTGGCAAGAAACAACAAACATATCGGAGATGAAGTGATCCAGAATTTCATAGACCTTGCCATACAATACAGGCCCGAAGAAAAATCAGAGAAAGCGCCGCTAAGTGAGATCATTCAAATTTTCACTCAATGAATATCGAGGAATTAAACGCTTTCATAGAAAAGCTATCTTTAACCCGAAACCGGGACACGGTTTTCGAATTTGCTTTTGCCCTGATCGAATGGATGGGATTGCAGCCGGCCGAGGACAAGAGACCCCGGTTATTGTCGCCCCAGACACAGAAACTGAAAGAATACCTTGTTAATGTTCCTCTTACTGTTCAACCTCAGCTTTACCGGCTCACGGCCGACGGGCAACATGTCCGGATCCGGTTTGCTGCATTGAAAAAGCTCAAAAAAGAATATATCAGCCAGCTTGTTGATAATGATCCCGGACTTACAAGCTACCAGGCTTCCATAAAGGGAATTGTAAATTTACCCGGCAGACCCGCCTACATTCCATCAGAACCCTATTTTATTCATTTCATCACTACTCAGGATTATGATAAGCTCATTCTGGTTTTCAACCAGGGTGACCAGAAACGTATCATCACTTTCCGGAACAAACTTACCCAGACAAAATATTACAGGATTGTTCAGCAATGGAAAGACATTGCTTTAAGGTCAAAACCTGAACTGGCAGATCTCTTATGGAAAAGTCTGGATGTTAAAGAGGTTAATAAGGAATTTTACCGGAAGATAAAAGAACGGTTCGACGACCTGGTCGGTTTGATTAAAGCTACCGATGTTCAATCTGATGAGAATCATATCAGGCAGTTTGCTATTCGATTGATCGGACGATACGTTTTTTGCTGGTTCCTGAAAGAAAAAGAGATTGTTCCTGAAGAGCTGATCAGTTCATCCACCATTGAACAAAACAGGCCCGGTTATTATCAGAATTTCCTGCTGCGCCTATTCTTTCAAACCCTGAACACGGAAGTTCAGCAACGCAATTTCCTGATACCAAATCATCCGCTTGATGCATTATTTTTAAATATCCCCTATCTGGATGGGGGTCTTTTCGAGGATGTTACCGAAGATAAACCATTTCATAAGTTTGTTACGGATGACTGGCTTAATGGTTTTGTAAAAATCCTTGAATCCTATGACTTCACAGTTGATGAAAGCTCTATGCAATACCAGCAGGTGGCCATTGATCCGGAGATGTTGGGACGGATCTTTGAGAATCTGCTGGCAAGCCAGAACCCGGAAACAGAGAAGCTGGCCAACCAGCGAAAAGCTTTCGGAGCATTTTATACACCAAGGGAAATTGTGGAATATATGGTGGATGCCTCATTGAAAGCCTATCTTGAACAGGTTTTGATGCCTGAAGATAAACCCTCTTCTTCACAAGTGAACGAGCCGGTAATCACTTACTCAGGCACACTTTTCCAGGCACTGGAATCTCAGCAAACTGAAATCCTTCTGGAACCACAGGAGAAATATTCCGATGCCCAGACAAGAAAAAGAATCGTTGAAAAAATTGAGAAGCTCTTTTTACCAGGTTGTGATACAAATCCTTTTGATAAAAGAGAAACACTGATCATTCAGAATGCCCTCCGTGATATAAAAGCGCTTGACCCGGCTTGTGGTTCAGGCGCTTTCCCGATCAGCATGTTATTACGGTTAATGAATCTCAGAGAAATTATTGGTAATTCTTTGAACAGCCCTTATGAATTGAAAAGTGAAATTCTGAGCCGTAATATATATGGCGTGGATATCATGCCAATGGCTATTGAGATTGCCAGACTACGGGCATGGCTTAGTCTGGTTCTAGAGGCAGATTATAAACCTGCCGACCGGAAACATAATTTTAACATCAAAGCCCTGCCCAACCTTGATTTTAAGTTTATTTGCGCAAACAGTCTGATTGATATCGGGTACGACGATTTAATCAGGAAAATAGAGAGAAGTCATGGCGCTACGGTCCTGGTAAGGTTGGATAATGAAATCCAGAAATTGCAAAGATTGCGTGAACAATATTTTGATACAAGAGGGGATAAAGCTCAAAAATATACCCTGCAGCATGAGTTCCATAAAACAAAAGAACTCATTAAAACGGAAAATTCTTCTTTAGGAAAGCGATGGAGGATTGAATCTTTTCTGGGACAAGTTGATGACTGGAATCCATTTAATGACAGTCATGCATCTTCATTTTTTTCTCCCGGATGGATGTTCGGGATCAAAAACGGTTTTGATGTGGTGATCGGGAATCCGCCATATGTTCAAATGCAAAAAGATGGTGGAAAATTGGCGAAAATGCTTGAAGGGTTAGGATATGAAACATATGAACGTACCGGTGATGTTTATTCCATTTTTTATGAAGTTGGATTTAAATGTTTAAAAACAGAGGGAATCCATACTTTTATTACTTCCAGTCAATGGTTACGAGCCAAATATGGAAAATCATTAATGAAATTTTTCCTATCAAAAGATCCGTTAAGATTAATTGAACTTGGTCCTGGAGTATTTGAAAATACTATTGTTGATACTATTATTTTAATTGTTAAAAACTCTTTCTTTGGCAACCAGTTGCTTGGGACAATTATTGAAAAACCTGAGCAGATTGAACATTTGAACGAATTGAGTTTTCAAAAAATGCCTAATATTTCAACCGGAGATTGGACCCTTGTATCACCAATAAAAGGAAGTATATACAAAAAGATCAAAGAAAAAGGTAAAAGACTTAGCGAATGGAATATCCAAATAAACAGAGGAATTCTTACCGGGCTAAATGAAGCTTTTATAATTAATGAGAAAAAAAGAAAAGAACTTATTGACGAAGAGTCAAAAAGTGAAGAAATAATCCGACCAATATTAAGGGGAAGGGATATTGATGAATATTACACAGAATGGGATAGGGATTATCTAATAAGTACTTTTCCATCATTAAAAATTAATATTTCAGAATTCACAGCAATAAATAATTATCTTGAAACATTTCGACCAAAAATTAATCAGACAGGTGAAACATTTATAAATTCATCGGGGGGGAAAGAAAAATCGAGAAAAAAAACTTCAAATAAATGGTATGAAACACAAGATCAGATAGGATACTATCAGGAATTCAAAAAAGAGAAAATTATTTGGAAAAGGATTGGCTCACAATTAAGATTCTCATATTTCGATAAAGAGATTTATTCATTAGACAGCACATGTATTTCGACAGGTGAAAAAATAAAATATCTGACGGCTTATCTAAATTCGAATCTTTGTCATTACCAGCTTTTTGAAAATTCTCCTAAGACTGGAATGGGTGATTTAATAATAAGCGTTCAGGCTCTGGAACCTTTGATTGTATATTATCCAAACGAAACAGAAGAAAAGAAAATCGTAGAATATTTAGATAAAATCATTGAGATTAAAAAAACTCATCAATCGGATGATATATCTTATTACCAAAGACAAATTGATCTCCTTATTTATAAGTTCTATGACCTAACTTATAATGAAGTAAAGGAGATTGATAAAGATTTTTCGATGAGTGAGGAGGAATATGAAAAAAGTAAAACCAAGTAACAATTATAATGAGAATATGGATAAATACTTAAATATTCCTATACTTGACACATTAAAATTGATGGCATATTAAACCGTCTTCGTTTAAAGTAAAAAGAAATGGTCATTTCAAGATTAATTCTAAGAAACTGGAAAAACTTTAAAGAGCTTGATATTGAACTTCAAGATCGGGTTTTCATAGTTGGAGCAAATGCATCTGGCAAATCAAACCTTCTGGATGTGTTTCGTTTTCTCAGGGATATAGCTAAACCAGGCGGAGGCTTGCAAAAAGCAGTAGATGATAGAGGAGGAATAGCAAAAATCCGATCCCTTGCTGCGAGAAGACATCCTGATATAGAAATTGAGGTTCACCTTTCAAATTTTGGTTCAAGAGATATTATTTGGAAATATGCAATTGGAATTAAGCAAGAACCACGGGGATACAGATTGCCTTATCTATCTTATGAGAAAGTATGGGATAAAGATCGACTAATTAGAAACAGACCGGAAGAGGAGGACCAGAGAGATATTGTCAGACTTACGCAAACGTATATAGAACAAATTAATACAAATAAACCATTTCGGGAAATTGCAAGATTTTTTGAGAATATCCTATACCAACATCTTATTCCTCAATTACTTAGATATCCTTCAGCATTTACCGGGCCGAATTTACCTGGGGATCCATTTGGAAAAGGATTCCTGGAACGAGTTGCAAAAGTCAATGAAAAAACAAGAAATGCATGGCTTCGTAAAATTCAAATTGCATTAAAATTGGCAGTCCCACAATTAAATGAATTAAAATATACCACGGAATTAGGATATCCTCATCTTGAAGCATTATATGAACACTGGAGACCTGGTGCTGGTAAGCAAAAAGAAGATCAGTTTAGTGATGGAACATTGCGCTTTATTGGGCTATTATGGTCATTACAAGAGGGTGATTCTATGTTATTACTTGAAGAACCTGAACTTTCCTTAAATGGAGCAATTGTTTCGAAGCTTCCACCCATTATTTATAAACTTCAAAAGAATAGAAAACGACAAGTGTTATTATCCTCTCATAGTTCAGATCTTTTAAGTGACAAAGGAATTTCTCTAAATGAGATTGTCGTTTTAGAACCTTCCTCAGAAGGTACAAAAGCAAGTATTGCTGCTACAATAAAGGAAGTAAAAGATATGTTAGATGTAGGAATGAGTCCAGCCTCGGCCGTACTTCCAAGGATAAAACCAAAAGGCATTAACCAGCTAACTCTTAGTCTAGAATGAATCCTATTCCGTTAAATCTTGCATTTGAAGATCAAATCAGTGAATACATAATGCTAAAATTAACTGATGACTTAAATAAATTTTTTATCGGCTATTCATATTCAGAAGGTGGTTTTGGATATATTAAAAACAACATAAAGGGCTTTAATGAAGCATCAAAAGGTTGCCCATTTTTTATTCTAACTGATCTTGATATACAAGACTGTGCCCCAAACTTGATAAAGTCTTGGATTAATGTTCCAATATCCCCAAATTTACTTTTTAGAGTCGCAGTAAGAGAGGTTGAAGCATGGTTATTAGCGGACATTGAAGGATTTTCTACTTATATTGGTGTTTCGCCAATTCATTTTAATAATTCACCTGAACAAATAGGTGACCCAAAATCAGAGCTTTTTCGTTTGGTCAGTCGTTCAAGAAAAAAACAAATTAAACAAGATATATTACCAAAGGATAGATTTGCGAGAATTGGGCCGAATTATAATGAAAGATTAGGCGAGTTTGTCCTGAATTACTGGGATGTTACTCGTGCAATGCAACGTTCAAATAGCTTGAAAAGAACAATTCAACGTTTATCAACTTTTCAGATTTTCGATACCATGAATGACCAATGCCAAGAATGAACATGAACGACGAATGACATGAATGAGCAACAGCAAGCAGACTGTGGACTGAAGACTGCGGACTGACTATGTCCCTACCTCCCCACCTCCTTACGTTCAATACGTATCCGGGCGTCAACCACAACCACTCGATCCCCCTCCCCCAGCAACGGATTGAAGTCGAGTTCGGTAATCTCCGGCGCGACTTTTAACAGGGCGGAGAGTTTCACTATGATATCGGCGAATACCTCTTCATTGACCCCTTTCCGGCCCCTGATTCCCTGGATGATCTGATATCCTTTCAACCGGTGGATCATCGACAACGCCTCCTCCATCCCCAGAGGTGAAAGCCCGGCTGATGTGTCTTTCAGGACTTCAATGAAGATCCCTCCCAATCCACAGAGGATGAGATGGCCAAACCCGGGTTCATAACTCGCCCCGATAAACAGTTCAATCCCCGATAACATGGGCTGGAGCAATATTCCGGTTGTCTCGGGAATCCGGATCATCCGGTTAAATTCCCGAACGAGGATCTCTTCATCCTGGACGTTCAATACCACACCGCCCACATCCGATTTGTGAACAGGGCCAACCACCTTCATCACTAACGGAAATCCCAGGTCAACTGCGGCTGTTTTTACTGCTTCCGGGGTGGTCACCACAGCTTCCCGGGCACGCGGGATCCGGCAGGCGTCCAGCAATCCCTGAATCTCAGCCGGAGATATATAACCTTCAGTTGATTGGTCAATAATTCTCCGGATCGTCTGTTCGTCTACGGGAGGCAGATCCGGTTCAAGGGAAGCAGGGGGAGGTGTAAAGTAAACCCGTGCAAGCGCTGTTGCGAAGAGGACCTCCTGGGGAAAATAGGTGTGACCCCAGCTGATGAAGTCTTTGATCTCCTCCCCAGCTGTCATAATGGATGGTAAGATGGGGAAAATGGGTTTTTTGCAAACTTTCATCTTTTCATCAATGACACCGTACTCGTTGAAAACCCTGGTCAGTCCGGGTGTCCCGAAAATAACCACCATCCCGTCGATTTCATCAAACTCTTTCTCTACGTAATCAATGATAATCCCTAATTGCTCTGCATTCCCGGTAGCCAGGAAGTCGATCGGGTTAGCTACCGATGATCCCTGAAAAAGATGTTTGTGCAATGCTGCAGCAGTGGGTCCTTCAAGATGGGGAACCCCCATTCCTCTGGCCGACAGGGCATCCGTAAGCATCACTGCCGGACCTCCTGCATGAGTGATGATCGCGATATTCTTCCCCTTCAGAACCGGGAATTGAAAAACAGATGCCACATTGATCAGTTCATCCCTTCCATGACATCGAACGATTCCGGCTTTCCGAAAAAGAGCTTCCACCGCCGCATCCGGACTTGCCAGTGCGCCGGTATGTGAAGAAGCAGCCCGTGTGCCTGCCTCAGACGTACCCGCTTTGATGGCTGCAATCTGGCATCCTTTCCGGATCAGGGAAGAGGCATGTTTCAACAACATCCCGGGTTTGGTGATGGTTTCCAGATAGAGCAACTTGGTAAGCGAACTGGAAGCAGGATCAAAGGTCTCATCCATGTATTGAAGGATATCTTCCACTCCAATCTGGGCGCTGTTTCCCACAGAGAAAACGCGTGCGAATTTCATGCCGATGGGGATTCCGGCCTCCATGATAAAGCAGGCTGTGGCGCCTGAACCCGAAATAAAATCAAATCCGCGCGGATGTAACGTTGGGATGGGTCTTGTAAAGACACCCGCATAATTAGGGGAAAGAACACCGATGCAATTGGGACCGATCAACGAACCATTGACGCTGTTGACAATTTCCACCAACCTCTCTTCCATTATTCTTCCCTCCTTACTCTCTTCACTAAAACCTGCCGAAATGACGATAAATGCACGGGTATTTTTTCCCCGCGCAAGAATTTCCACTACGTCGACGACAAATTTGGCCGGGATAACGATGATTGCCAGATCTACCTCCGGCAATGACGCCGGATCTTTGAAACTTTGGATTCCCTGTACCCTGTCCTCTTTCGGATTCAATACATAAAGATCTCCCCGGTAGCCTGTCTCTATGAGATGCTGGAGGACGGCTCCACCCGGTTTATGCCTGTCGTTTGACCCCCCGACGACAACAATGCTGCGGGGTTTGAGAAGCTGTTCATTGATCATTGTCAAAGTGATTTACCGGTAAAAATACTAAAAAGATATCGTATTTTTATGGCCATTATTTGCCTTATGAAAGATCAGATCGTTGATTTACGAAGTGATACCGTAACCCGGCCTACTCCTGGAATGATGCAAGCAATGGTTTCAGCGAAAGTGGGCGACGATGTATTTGGGGATGATCCCAGCGTGATCGCTCTGGAAAAAAAAGCTGCCGCCATCTTTGGCATGGAAGCCGGCCTGTTTTGCCCCTCCGGGACCATGACCAACCAGATCGCCATCAAGGCGCATACCCGCCCGGGAGATGAGGTCATCTGTGACATCGGTTCGCACATCTACAAATATGAGGGCGGGGGTATCGCTTTCAACTCCGGGGCTTCGGTACGCCTGATCCAGGGCGACAGGGGCCGGATCACCGCTGAACAGGTAGCTGCCAACATCAACCCTGACGACATCCACCATCCGGTATCAAGACTGGTGGTGGCTGAAAACACCTCCAACCGCGGCGGTGGCAGTTGTTACGATGCAGGTGAACTGCAACGAATCAGTTCCCTTTGCCGGGAGCGCTCCCTGAAATTTCACCTCGACGGCGCCCGGTTCTTTAATGCCATGATAGCAACCGGCATAGATCCCCTGGAGACAGGGACACGATTTGACTCCATCTCGATCTGCCTTTCAAAAGGGCTCGGCGCTCCTGTTGGATCGCTCCTTTTGGGTTCCGCAGAATTCATCCGTCAGGCCCGGCGGATCCGGAAAGTACTGGGAGGCGCCATGCGACAAGCCGGGTACCTGGCAGCAGCCGGCATCTATGCACTGGACCATCACATCAAACGTCTCTCTGAAGATCATGAACGGGCAGGGAGAATCGGCAGGTTGCTTGAAGCATGTCCCTTTGTGACACAGGTTGCTCCCATCGAGACCAATATCATCGTATTCACCTTGTCCGAAGAGATGCCTGATGAACGATTCCTTCACCGTTTGAAAGAGGCAGGGATCCTGGCCATCGGATTCGGACCGCAGACCATTCGCATGGTCACCCATCTCGATGTATCGGATGCAATGATGGAGAAGCTGGCCGGGGCGCTGAAAAATGGCTAGACGGTATTCGTAACGCAGGACTCCCCTTCGAGTTCAATCTCCAGCGTGGAGTGCTGGATATTCAAGGTCAGCAACACCTGCTGAATTTCTATCTTCAACGGAGTTGAGGTAAACTCCGGCACCAAGCTCTATGACGACAAAAAGCAGGTTGAGAATAATCCCAATGATAAATGCCCTGTTAACACCACTGAAGCCATTCGATCCGATGGGTTGCTGTGTGCTCAATGGAAAATTATAGCCACTTGATAAATGGGATAAAAGGAGCGGTCTTTCGGGCATATTCCTCCCATCCGGGTTGCTGTTTCAGCTTCTTCTCCAGCATGGGAACCCCTGAAATGAAACGCAAAGAGAGGGTGATTACGACAGGACTAATGACCGTTATCCAGCCACCGGGGATCCCGATAGCGTAAAACCAGATGCCCCACCAGATAAGAGCTTCACCGAAATAGTTTGGGTGCCTTGTGTATTTCCACAATCCGGTAGTGATCAGCGTGCTTTTGTTTTTTGGATTCTGCTTGAAAAACGAAAGTTGCATGTCTCCAATCGTCTCAAACATAAATCCTATGCCGAAAATGACCAGGCCAATGGTATCTAATGTGGAAAGTACCTCTCCCGGGTGGTAGTTGATGTACCAGATGGGATATGAGATGATGTACATGAACAATCCCTGCAAAAGAAAGATCTGGAAAAAACTTCGGAAGACAAAATTTTTCCATGTTTCCCGCCAGTGCTTATACCTGAAATCTTCCCCCTTTCCTCTGTTCCGCAGGAAAATGTAGATCGCCAGTCGCAACCCCCAGAGCAATACAAGGAAGGCAACAATGAGCTTCCGCATGTCCAGATCAGGAGCCATGGAGAGTGAAAAAGCGGTAACAATAATGAATCCCGGCCCCCAGAAGAGATCCACAATGGAATTATCCCGGCCTAACAGGGCGACAATAAACGCCAGGATCATAAATCCGAGAATCACCAGTGCTATTTGCCAATACATAGCGGTGAATATTACTTCAACATGAACGAAACGCCCACCACACCAGGACCAGTGTTGGCAACTAGTACCGGAGAAATGTGATCCAGGAAGAGAGGTTTTTTGCCTGTCATCTTCTCCATCTCACTGGCGTAATACCCAGCTACCTCATGATTGTCTGCATGGGTGATGGCATATTCCCAGATCTCCTGCCCTTGCAGGATCTTGCGGATATTGGCCAGCAATTTCTTCTTGGAACCACTGACTGATAAAGATTTCCCGGATATTTCCGCCTTTCCCTCTTCATCAATTTCAATCACCGGTTTCAAATCCAGCGTGCGTGCGATAAAACTTTTAAAGGGGCTGATCCTCCCGGATTTGATGATGTAGTTCAGGGTTGGCACTGTGACGCGTATGTATGATTTCGCAATCCAGGTATCAATTTTTGGCAGGATCTCTTCCAGCATCATGCCCTCTTCCACTGCACGGGCAACACGCAAGACGATCAGACCCAGAGCGGCAGAAAGATTTCTGGAGTTATAAATAAAAGATGGCTTCCCGCCTCTGCCTCCGACATCTTTGGCAGATTTTACACCATTCTGAAAGGTCCCGCTGAGTTTCTCACTGATAAAGAAACCCAGGGTCGAAGCATAGTGTGTTGAAAGGTACTCATATTTATTCTGAAAATCCTTGATGGTAGGCTGCGAGGTGGTGGGACGCACATCCGTTTGCTGCTGCATCTGGTAAAACTGCTGGGGATGCATGGTCATCCTGTCCAGGTAAAAGCTATCCCCGAAATGCACACTCAAAGGCATCATATGGATCTGATAGCGCTCCAGAATTTCATGGGGAAGGTCACACGTGGAGTCGGTCAGGATGGCAATATCCGATTTGCGGTTGTGCATAATCTCCTGCTGCATCACCATATCATCCACCTTCTGATAGGTTATATCTCCAAACCTGCTCAACTTGGAGAAGACCTCTGCAGGATGATCCGTATGAATATGTACCCTCATTTTACGTGGTGAACCGGCAATAACCATGGAGTCACCACAGTTTTGCAACTGTTCCCGGATCAGCTTTTTGTCCAGGTTCCCCCCTGAGATCATCGCCTCGGTACAAAACCGGAATGTAATCTCCTCATGGAGATCGGCCACCTCTATCGTTTGCGTATCCTCTTCTGATTCAGCTTTTACAATAATCCCATCCCCTTTTGTGAAGAAATCAAGGATCCCCTCCAAAAAATAGACAAATCCTTTAGCTCCGGCATCTACCACATTGGCTCGTGCAAGGACCTCCAGTTTTTGGGTCGTTTCAGAAAGTGACTCCACCGCCTTGTTGTAAGCCTCAATCAGGATCTTGATAAAATCATCAATGATGTCCTTCAATGCATAGAGGTATTCAGCCCAATCTTTGATCACGGTGAGGATTGTTCCCTCTACCGGGTTGGCAATGGCTTCGTAGGCATAGGTCACAGCCCTCTTCATGCTCTCAGCAAAGGACTGCACGTCAATCTTCCCATCAGCTTTGATCTCGTTGCTGAATCCATAAAGAAACTGGGCAAAGATGATCCCGGAATTTCCCCGGGCACCACTTAACGCAGCATCAGCTATGGCAGTTGCAGTCTGCTTGAGATTCTCAATCGGGATTTTTGCATCTACAATGGAACGCATGGTGGAGGCAAGATTGGTCCCGGTATCTGCGTCAGCGACAGGGAATACATTAATCTTATTCAGGATCTTCTGATGGTCGAAGATTCGCTGTGCTCCCGCGATAATGCTGTAATAGAGCTGACTTCCGTCTAGCTCCCGTAATTGTATTGCTTCTGTGTTCATTTGATCTTTTTGCAATCGGAAAGTTTCCCCGAATCAATAATCTGGTTCAGTTCCCTGACGATGTCATTGTATTGATAGCGGTTTCCGCATTGATACATCTCCAGGAGCGGATCTTTATCCAGCAACTGCTGAAACAAATCATCCGCACTCGGGGTTTTGGTCTGAGCTTGATAAACATCGTAAGTGATGGAAAGAAAGGCCACATCGGGGCCGATTCCACGGTTGTCCAGGAAAAATCCCCCGCACAATGGTTGGGGATAAACGGCTGTGCCCTGTTTCCGGATATCCGAAGCATCCGGATAGGAGGTAATCCTTGTTTTGTCTCCAGAGAGTGAAACCGGAACATACGACGTATAATCCGCTCTGGTCTTGTAAATAATACACGGGGGTAATGCCATCGATGATCCTCCAGTTTGCTCCTTTATTTCAGTGGTGGCAGCAGTAACAGGTTGTGATTTTTTTGAACAGGAGACCAGGGAAATCCCCGAAAAAAGGATGGCCCAAGATAATACAAAGAGTTTTTTCATAGAGTCTCTGTTTCAGATACCACTGATGAGAAAAATAGTTTCAGCATGCAAATATAAAAAATATAAAAAAAAGTGAATGTGTTTAGTTGAAAACAAAGTGTTAAAATATTGTAAATTATTGTAATGAACCATTCGATTTGTATATTTTTGCAGCATAATAATTCAATCCTATGCGAACCATCATATTATCTTGTATTTTCCTGTTATCTGCAGCTGATATATCCAGTGCCCAGCAGGCTGATCCCAACAATCCACAAATCTCAAATCAGAATGCTCCGGAGATTACATTCGAAAAGACAGTCCACGACTACGGTACCATTGTGAGAGGAAGCAACGGAACGTGTGAATTTCAATTCACAAACACCGGAAAAGAACCACTGATCCTGTCTAAACCGATCTCTTCATGCGGGTGTACAGTCCCCACCTGGCCCCAGGAGCCGATCCTGCCGGGAAAAAGCGATGTGATCAAGGTGACCTACAACACCAAGAACATCGGTCCGATTAACAAAACGGTGACGGTCTACTCCAACGCTCAGACAAACAGGGTGATGCTGTCAATCAAAGGAAACGTGATTGCAGCTCCCGTCGAAACTGTTCCGGAAAAACATAACGACATTGGCGCAACACCTGTTAATAAATAACTGAGCCCGTTCTAAGAACCGATCGCGATGCCAAACATCTCTGCCCGGGGAGCGCACATGCCTGCTTCTCCTATCAGAAAACTTGTTCCGTATGCCGAAGAGGCAAAACGAAAAGGAATTAAAGTCTATCACCTGAACATCGGACAACCGGATATTGAGACACCACCCAACGTGATGGATGCCATCCGGAACATCAGCATGAAAGTAGTGGAATACAGTCACTCTGCCGGCATTCTCTCCTACCGTCAAAAACTGGCTGACTATTACAGGCGGAACCAGATCGAGATTACCCCGGATGAGATGATCGTAACCACCGGAGGGTCTGAAGCCATCCTCTTTGCCATGATGAGCTGCCTCGATACCGGGGATGAGATCATTATCCCGGAACCCTTCTACGCCAACTACAACGGATTCGCTATTGCTGCCGGCGCCGTGATCAAACCCATCGATTCATTCATCGAGGATGGATTTGCACTCCCCCCGATCAGCTCGTTCGAAAAAGCAATAACGCCCCGGACAAAAGCCATCATGATCTGCAATCCGAACAATCCTACCGGGTACCTTTACTCCCTCGATGAACTGGAAACCCTGAAAGAGATCATCCGGAAATACGACCTCTTTCTATTCGCAGACGAAGTGTACCGCGAATTCTGTTACGATGGGAAAAAGCACCATTCCGTGATGAACCTCAAGGGCATCGAAAACAATGTGGTTCTGGTGGACTCCGTCTCCAAACGGTACAGCGCCTGCGGCGTGAGGATTGGGGTGTTGATCTCCCGCAATAAAGAGGTGATGTCAACTGCTATGAAATTCGCACAGGCGAGGCTAAGTCCTCCTTCCCTCGGACAGGTAGCCGGTGAAGCTGCAGTAGATACGCCGGATGCCTACATGCAGACTGTGCTGGATGAATATGTCCAGCGCCGCAACATCGTGGTAGAGTCGATCAACCGGATGGAAGGGTGTTTTTGCCCGAATCCGGGAGGAGCGTTCTATGCAACAGCCAGGTTGCCGATCGATGACTCTGACAAATTCTGCCAGTGGCTTCTGGATAGTTTCAATTATGAAAAACAAACCGTGATGCTGGCACCGGCTACCGGATTCTATTCTACCCCCGGGAGGGGCAAAGATGAGGTCAGGATCAGCTATGTGCTCAATGTCGACCACCTGGAAAAAGCAATGAAGTGCCTGGAAGAGGGACTCAACGTCTATCCAGGAAGAAAATAATCCGGAGAGAACCCGGATCTTTCAGGATCATTCAGGATCATTCATACAGCAAATAATTCTCCCGCATCTTCTTAAAGGCAGTGAGTTCATCCTGCCATGATTGACGGATCTCTGCCTCCGGGATTCCGCTGAGGATCTGTTGCCTCAATCGATCCGTTCCGGCCAGTTTATCAAAGTAAGCAGTGAAGAAATCCGGACTGCTCCCCAGGTTTTTAAAAGCCATCATCAGCCAGGCGAGGTTGATCCGCCCAAACATGGCAGGATGTGTACCGTAAAAATTACGCAGATCGAGCCCCCGGCATAACGCTCCTTCATGAGGTGGATGAAGGCTTTTCCCGGGCATGCTCTCGGGAGTGAAAGAGAAGGAGAATCCTTTCATCACCGGGTGGCCGAAAACTTCAAACGGATAACAGGTACCCCTTCCTAAACTGATGTCGGTCCCTTCAAAAAGGCAGAGAGAAGGATACAGATAGATAGCATTCGGGGTAGGAAGATTCGGAGACGGGGCCTCCTGAATCTCCACAAATGTATGATGCGTCCAGTTCTCCATGGGTACTACTTCCAGTCCGCAACGAATGCCATCCTTCAGCCAGCGCTCACCGTTTACCATTCGGGCATATTCGCCAATGGTCATCCCATAGACCACCGGAACCGGGTGCAGTCCGACGAACGACGAGAACCGTGGATCCAATACCGGTCCGTCGATGTAAAAACCGTTTGGATTGGGCCGGTCAAAAACCAGGACCGGGATACCTGCTTCCGCACATGCCTCCATAACATAGCTCAAGGTAGAGATGTAGGTATAGAACCTGACTCCCACATCTTGGATATCAAAAACTACCAGATCGATTCCTTCCAGGTGCTCACGCTCCGGTTTCCTGTTTTTCCCGTAAAGGGAGACAACCTCCACCCCAGACACACTTTCGGTGCTATTCTCCACCAGCACACCTGCGCCAACCTGCTGCCGGAACCCGTGCTCGGGTGAAAATATCTTCACCACCTCACATCCCATCGCTATCAGGGTATCAACCGTATTGACCCCATGCACCACGGAAGCGCTGTTTGCAACCACCCCGATCCGCTTCCCCTCCAATAAGGAGAGGTAATCATCCGTACGTTCCACCCCGCTCACCACCTGCCCGAAAGCCAATCCACAACAACCAATCAACAAAAACCATCCAACCAAAACAAAAAAAATTGAATTTTTCATAACAACACCCCTTCTTGGAATCCACCAACTCACCAGTTCACCAACTCACCAACTCACAAGTTCCTCCACAAATTTACTACTTTTGCAACAGCAACCCATCTCCCCTTGAACACCGAACTCTTTATCGCCAACCGGATGGTCGCCCGCACGAAAGCCAACTTCTCCAGGCCCATCGTGATCATCGCTATCATCAGCATTGCATTGGGGCTTTCGGTGATGTTTCTATCCATAGCTATTCTCAGTGGATTTCAGAAAGAGATCCGGGAAAAGGTGATCGGCTTCGGAGGGCACATCCAGGTAACCAGCTTCGAGGAGAACCAATCATTTGAACCCAAACCCATCCGGAAAGACCAGGAATTTCTGTCATCCCTGAATAACCTTGACGGAATCAGGCACATCCAGGTATTTGCAACCAAAGCCGGCATCATTAAAACCGATGACCAGATCCAGGGAGTCGTACTAAAGGGGGTTGGGAGTGACTTCGACTGGTCCTTTTTTAATAGTAAGATCAAGGAAGGAAGACATTTTCTGGCCACTGATACGGGCCGGACAGATGAGGTGATCATCTCCAGGAAGCTCTGTAATCTGCTTACCCTGAAACTACATGACGACCTGAGAATGTATTTTATTGCGGGAGATCACGTGCTGGGCCGGAAATTCAGCATTGTTGGGATCTATGAAACGGGATTGGAAGAGTTTGATGATTTGTATGTGCTGGGAGATATTCACCACATCCGAAGACTGAACAGGTGGGAACCGGGAGAGGTTGGCGGACTGGAGATCCTGATCGATGATTTCAATGAGATCGACAGACTGGGGAAGTCGGTCTATCAAAGCATTGGATTCAACCTCGATGCCTCTACCATCAAACAATTGTACCCGCAAATATTCGATTGGCTTGCCCTGCAGGATATCAACGTGCTGATCATCCTGATCCTGATGATCCTGGTGGCCGGAATCACAATGATCTCCACCCTGTTGATCCTGATCCTGGAACGAACCAATACGATTGGCGTGCTGAAAGCTCTGGGGATGAATAACCGGTCTGTTCGAAAGATTTTCCTCTACCAGTCGGTATTCATCATCGGCCTCGGATTGCTCTTCGGGAACATAGCCGGGTTCGGTTTAGCATTTCTTCAGAAAAGTTTTGGATTGATCACCTTGCCGCAAGAATCCTACTACATGTCTGTAGTGCCAATATACCTCGATGGTTGGAATATCCTGATTCTGAATCTCGGCACATTACTGATCTGCTACCTGATGCTCATCATTCCCTCCATGATCATCACCCGGATTACACCGATTAAAGCCATCCGGTTCAATTGATTCTCAGACTTTACGCAGAACCGTGTTCAAGTCCTCCCGGAATTCCTTGTATGCAACCCACACTCTTTGAGATCCGGTTGTTCCCACCACCAACGACCGGCCCGGGATTCCTCTTCCGGAAGAACAGCACGTGTGCAGGGGAGGCATCCGATACTGGGGAAACCCTTATCATGAAGCGTGTTATATGGGATCTTATGGTCCCTGATAAAGGTCCAGACATCCTGATCCTTCCAATCGATCAAAGGATTGACTTTGATCAGGGCCAGATTCACATCCCAGGCAAGAGCCCCGGTATCACCACGTGTAACAGATTGCTCCCGGCGCAATCCCGTAATCCAGATCTCCATCCCATCCAACGCACGTTTCAGCGGTTCGATCTTGCGGATGTGACAGCATAACTTACGGTCTTCAATGCTGTCGTAAAAAAGGTTGATCCCCTTTGTATTCACCATCTTTTCCACTTTTGCTGCTTCAGGGAAATAGACCTCAAATGGAAGGTGATACCGGTGCCTGGTGATCTCGAGCAGTTCATAGGTCTCCTGGAATAACCGGCCCGTATCCAGTGTAAAAAGCTTAACGGGTTTTCCTGTACCTGCCAGCATGTGGGTAAGTACCTGGTCTTCGGCACCCAGACTGCTGCTGAAGGCGACCTTGCCGGGATGCCGTTCCAGGAAAAATTCAATCAGCTCAACCGGGGATAGGGATAGGTCTTCCTTGGTATACCTGTCAAAAGCTTTCTTCAAGTCTCTTTTCATTTCAATTTGTGAAATTACAAAAATCCAATTACCACATGCAACTTCCTGCATGCAAAATAATCGTAATTTTGAGTTTCAACCTTCCTCTATGCGTGTTCATTTTATCGCTATCGGTGGTAGTGCCATGCACAACCTCGCCATCGCCCTTCATCAAAAAGGATACACTGTTACCGGCTCCGATGATGAGATCTTTGAACCCTCAAAAAGTCGCCTGGCAACCTTTGGACTACTCCCACCCACAGAAGGATGGTTTCCAGAACGGATCCACCCCGAACTGGATGCCGTGATCCTGGGGATGCATGCCAAAGCCGATAATCCTGAACTGAAAAGGGCCAGGGAACTGGGGCTACGCATTTTCTCCTACCCTGACTACCTGTATGAACAGGCCAGAAATAAAACCCGGGTGGTCATCGGCGGAAGCCACGGAAAGACGACCATCACGGCGATGATCCTTCACGTGCTGAAAAAAAACGGGATCGACTGTGATTTCATGGTCGGAGCTCAGCTCGAAGGATTTGATGTGATGGTGAAACTGAGCGATGAAGCGCCGGTTATGATCATTGAAGGGGACGAATACCTCACCTCCCCCCTCGACCGGCGTCCCAAATTCCATCTATACCGGCCCGATATCGCGTTGCTGAGCGGGGTAGCATGGGACCACATCAACGTCTTCCCCTCCTTCGAAAATTACGTGGAGCAGTTTACCGAATTTATCCGGCTGATCACACCCCGCGGAACCCTCATTTTCTGTGACGAGGACGAGGTGCTTCAAGCCATTTGCTGCAAAACCAGGAAGGATATTACCCTGATTCCCTATACCACTCCCTCCTACCTGGTTGAACACGGAACCACCTCAGTACTGACCGATCATGGTCCCTTCCCCCTCCTGATCTTCGGCCGCCATAACCTCCTGAATCTGAATGGTGCCCGTCTCGTATGCAATCAACTGGGGATCACGGATCTGGCATTTTACCAGGCCATTACCACCTTTCCCGGCGCCTCCAAACGGCTGGAACTGCTGGCAAGCGAAGGAACATTCACGATGTTCAGAGACTTTGCCCATGCCCCATCCAAGGTTAAAGCCACCACCGCAGCCATGAAGGAACAGTACCCCGGCCGGAGGTTGGTCGCTTGCCTGGAGTTGCATACTTACTCCAGCCTGAGTGAGGATTTCCTGCCCCACTATGCCGGTACCATGGATCAGGCCGATGTGGCCATCGTCTACTTCAATCCCCATGCTATTCAGTTGAAACGGCTCCCGGCTATCACACCCGACCAGATCAAAGCCGGATTCAACCACCCTGGCCTGGAGGTGTTCGATGATTCAACAAAACTGATGGAACGGTTATCGGAACTCCCGAAAGAGCATGCAGTCTTCCTGATGATGAGCTCCGGAAACTTTGACGGACTGGATTTGAAACTAATAGAACGCAGATAACGCGGATAAAACGGATTTTCGCGGATATCATTCGTAAATCCAAAATCGAATCAATCGGAGATCCCTTACGCGCAACCTATTTCAATTTCGCAAAACAAATCATATCTTTGTTAATGTGAATCCTTCCCAGTGAAAACAAAGATCATCATCGTGTTGATTTTGATCTCACCTCTGGTGACTTTATCCCAGGGGGAATTCAATATTTGGTATTTCGGAAATAAAGCCGGCCTGGATTTTAATACTGTTCCGCCAACTCCCCTTCATAATAGTGCTATGTGGATCGCTGCTACTGCAACTGTGAGCATCTCAGATTCACTGGGGAACTTATTGTTTTATTCAAATGGTGCAATGGTTTGGAATAGAAATCACCAAGTTATGCCAAATGGAAACGGCTTAGTGTTTGGAATGAACTATTCGCAACCGGTATATGCCGTGAAATCTATTGGGGAAGATAGTATTAATTATTTGTTTTGTTTACAAGAACCGGAATTTCCGACCTATGAGGTTGGACTTTTTTATTCGGTCATTGATATGTGTCTCGACGGAGGCTTCGGCGATGTTGTCATTGGAATGAAAAACCTGCCAGTGACCGGAGCAGAAGAAGCAAGGGATAAGCTTCACGGTACCAGGCATAATAATAACCGGGATGCCTGGATTGTCACAAAGAATTATGATACATGGGATTTTGCAGCTTATCTTATTACATCAACTGGTATAAGCAACTCACCGGTATTAAGTTCAAGCATTGTTCATGACATAAATGCAGAACGGTCAGGCGAAATGAAAATATCACAGGATGGCAATAAATTGTGCGCAACATATAGAACTAACGTTCCAAATTATCCAGGGTACACAATAGCAGAGTTTTGTGATTTTGATAAAACAACTGGTATCATTTCCCCATTATTTAGATTTAAGCCAGTATTTGATACTATTGTCTGGCACGCAAATTATACCGAATTTTCACCGGATTCAAAATTGCTATATATTATAGCCGAAAGCGGTTACTACCCAATAATGGGTTGTTTTCAATATTATGCCTCGAAAACAGATTCGACCGAGTTTATGCAAAGCCAAACAGTCATAAGTTATTCTTATGGAGCAGTGACTCGTGGTTTACAAATAGCACCCGATGGAAAAATATACGGATGCAAACCGTTTATTGATTCACTCAGTGTCATTAATAATCCCAACATTCAAGGAATTGGGTGTAATTTCCAGTTAAATGGGATAAGTCTTGATGGAAGAATTAGTTATGAAGGTCTTCCCCAATTCCTCCAAAAAATATAAAGCATACATTCATCACACAGGTTTTTGCCAGAATGATTCCTTTTATTTCTCGTCCGATATCTGGCCGCCTCCAGACAGCATCCACTGGGATTTCGGGGATCCTGCATCCGGCGCTGCAAACTATTCCAACGACACCGCACCATCGCATATTTACACACTCCCTGGACAATACACGGTTGAACTGTTTGTCCGGCATATCGATAACCGGACCGATACCTCCTGGGTAACGATCATTATTCATGAAACGCCGGCTCCGGAATTAGGTAATGATACCACCATCTGCCAGGGAGATTCGGTTACATTTGATGCTGGTTTCTGTTCAGGTTGTACTTATGCATGGACAAGCATTCCTCCTGGTTTTTTTTCCACCACTCAAATGGTTACCCTCGGTCAGACTGGGATATATGAAGTTAGCATAACATCACCGAATGGTTGTATAGGCAGAGACTCCGTTCAATTGACAGTCACGGTTCCACCAGTAATAACAAATACCCCTCTTTCAAAGTCAATTTGTTCCGGGGAATCCACAGACATTCCATTAGCTTCCAATGTTCCGGCTACAACCTTTGCCTGGACAGCCATGGGCTCTTCGCTATTTGTTTCCGGCTTTGCCCCAGGCGCAGGTGATACAATAGACCAGATGCTAATAAACACCGGATCAGGAGATGAAACTGTGACCTATACCATCACTCCTGCTGTGGGTGGCTGTGTGGGTGATTCGGTTCAATACGTGGTAACGGTCAACCCGGTAGACACTATTTTGGTTATAATTTCTTCTGAGGATCTACTCCCGCTTATCAATGGAAAGTCAACGGAATGGATGAAGGGACAAATGACTCTGTTTTTGCTTATATACCCAGTAATGGAGACACTATAACCTGTGTACTTACTTCCTCTGATTCTATCTGTACTACCAATAATCCGGCAACCTCGAACGCAATCATTATGACAGTATATCCCGATTTACTCGTCGGTATTTCTATCACACCTTCGGGTAATCCTGTCTGTGAAGGAATGCCGGTAACTTTCACGGTAACACCCACTAATGGAGGCAGTTCCCCAACATACCAATGGCAAGTCAATACAATCAATGCAGGAATGAACAATGCAGAATTTACATATACCCCGATAAATGGGGATATTGTGAGTTGTATGCTCACATCTTCCGAACTATGTACATCCAACAATCCGGCATCCAGCAATCCAGTCATCATGATCGTCGTGGAAACCCCTGAAGTGACTTTCACCCCTTGTTTCGATACCATCACCACACTCAACGCCAAACCTTTTAAGCTCAAAGGAGGAATCCCCCTGGGAGGAACCTATACCGGTCCGGGAGTGGATCAGATCACCGCTTATTTCAATCCGGCCATGGCGGGTATTGGCACCCATCAGGTCACATACAGTTATACCAATTTTGCCTTCTGTTCCGGCTCAGAAAACAGAAGCATCCAGGTTTTCCCCTCATCCCTCATGGCTTGTGGCTCATGGCTCGTCGATATTCGGGACAGTACGACATATCTGACAGTTCAACTAGGCTCCCAATGCTGGATGGCAGCGAACCTGAACTACGGCACTGAAATCCCACATACGACCCCCCAACGCGATAACTGCCTCCCCGAAAAATATTCTCGTCCTTCGTCCCTCATCCCTCTTCCTTCGTTCTATCAGTGGGACGAACTCATGTGTTACCAGGATGCTGAAGAACTCCAAGGCCTCTGGCCCACCCGGCTGGCATATACCTTCCGAAGCCGACTGGAACACACTGTTCTCCAACTGGATCAACAACGCCTTTGCCGGGGCGCCGTTGAAATATTCGGGATATTCCGGATTCAACGCGTTTCTGAATGGGGCAGCGTTTTTTAATAAGGTTTGGGAGTATGATGCATTCGCCACCTTCTTCTGGTCCTCTACCTCACACGGGCCGTTTAAAGCATGGGCACACGGAATAAACGAGTACAACTATTCGGTGTCTTATTATCCGAGTTATCGGGCGAATGCGTTTGCGGTGAGGTGTATGCGGGATTGATTCATTACGCCACCTCATATTCAAATTTCATGGGCTGGGGTATCTTTTTGGATGCATTAAGTACTTCAATCCCGATGATAGATCCGTCTTTATCATAATCCAAAATAATTCCCGGCTTACCCTCATCACTTTCTTTAACCTCAGCTTCAGAAAAAGAAATGAAAAGGACATCTACTGACTTGTCATATTTTATTTTCATGGTACTTTGTTATTTTCGATGTTCTATAAACGGTAATTACAAGAGGTGGCACTTTAAATATGTTGACAAATACCCGTATAAGATACTTCCCCTGATCTGATTCCTCTATTTTCTGATAAATCGTATAATTCTCTTCTGAAATTCTCTGATCCGGAAAATCAATAACTTTTTTCACAACCTCTTCTGAAATCCCTCTACGGGACATTTGGTCTAACGCATGTTGTGATAGAGAGAATTCCATTCTAAATTTTTATTCCCGACTTTTTTACAAAGATAAGGAATAATGAGGAACGGAATGTTGGGGCAAGCTTTCCAAGTTGCCGGGCAAATGCGTTTTCGGTGAGGTGTTTACGTGATTGAGTAACGAAAATTTCGCTATTTAATTATGGAACGCGGATATTCGCGGATTTCACTGGGAAGGAATTTGTACTTCTAAGTTCTACGTTCTACCTTCCAGTTTGCATTTCTTACTTCTGACTTCTGGCTTCTCTTCTAGCTGTTCATTGAGATCAGAAACTCCTCATTCGTAGCTGTGAACTTCATCTTCTCTTTCAGGAATTCCATTGCCTCAAGCGGTGTCATGTCGGCCAAATGGTTCCGGAGAATCCAGATACGGCCAAGGATATCTTTCTCAAGTAAAAGATCTTCACGACGGGTACTGGAAGCGACAATGTCAACTGCCGGCCAGATACGCTTGTTGGAAAGTTTACGGTCCAGTTGAAGCTCCATGTTCCCGGTTCCCTTAAACTCCTCGAAGATCACTTCGTCCATCTTGGATCCTGTGTCAATCAACGCTGTGGCAATGATTGTCAGGGATCCGCCATGTTCGATCTGACGAGCTGCGCCAAAGAAACGTTTGGGTTTTTGAAGCGCATTGGCCTCAACCCCACCCGACAACACCTTCCCGGAAGCGGGAGCCACCGTGTTGTATGCGCGAGCGAGACGGGTGATAGAGTCGAGCAGGATCACCACATCATGTCCGCATTCTACCAGCCGTTTGGCTTTTTCGAGAACGATGTTGGATATCCGTGCGTGACGTTCAGCCGGTTCATCAAAGGTCGATGAAATCACTTCGCCCTTTACACTGCGTGCCATATCGGTTACCTCCTCAGGACGCTCATCAATCAGCAATACGATCAGATAGACATCCGGATGATTGGCAGCAATTGCATTGGCGATCTCCTTTAGCAAAACTGTTTTTCCTGTCTTTGGCTGTGCTACGATCAATCCGCGTTGTCCGAATCCGATTGGAGCAAACATATCAATGATGCGGGTTGAAGTGGTGCACTCCGGATGACCGGTCAGCTTGAACTTCTTCATCGGAAAAAGAGGCGTGAGGAAATCGAAAGGGATCCGGTCTCGAACATCCTCTGCTTTCTTGCCGTTGATCAACTCTACTTTAATTAATGGGAAATATTTTTCTCCCTCTTTCGGAGGACGGATGGTGCCACGTACCGTGTCGCCGGTCTTCAGGCCAAACAGCTTGATCTGCGACTGGGAAACATATACATCATCCGGGGAGTTCAGGTAATTGTAATCAGAAGAACGGAGAAATCCATAGCCATCTGCCATGATCTCCAGGACTCCTTCGGTGGTGATGATCCCTTCAAACTCAAAGGTATACTCCTCACGATGACGCTCGGTCGTATGTTTTCGTGGCTGCTCACGGTTCCTTTTATCATCCTGCTGCGAAGCAGATCCAACCTCACTACCACTTAATTCTTTCTCTTTAACGGACTCAGAGGGCAGATCGGAAGAGACTTTACCGACTATCGTCAGTTCCTCATCGGGTTTAGGATGGCTTTTTTCAACCGGCTTGTAAAACTCTTTTTTCTTGTCAACTGCAGGCTCTTTTTTCTCCTCCCTGGGTGCCTCTTTCTCAGGTTTGGATTTGGTCTTGTTATCTGCTTCAATACCTGCTTTGGCCTCCTCCTTACGCGGACGCACAACCTTACGGGGGCGTCCCCGGCCACGCTTCACCTCTTTTTTCTCTTTGGTAATATCATCCTGAGTAGGATTCAGAGCCTGGTGGTCAAGTATCTTGTAAATTAACTCCTGCTTCTCAAGCTTATCCACTTTGGGAATGTTCATGGATTTCGCAATCTCACGAATCTCAGACAGTTCTTTACTGTCGAGTGAAATAATGTCGTACATTGAATATTTGTTTTGTGTTGTATTGTCTTATGGAAAGAACCTATCAGAAAAGAAAACGTTGAACCTTGAAATGGGTAAAAGAAAGCACTTGAAAAGGGTAAATGATAGAATACGGGAATCAAATTCGGTGCAAATATAATTAATCTTCGTCAATTATCAAAAAAATTGAGTTTCTTTCCTAACTTCGCGTTGCAAATCACTGAATAAGTAGCACGCCATGATTCAACGTATTCAAACCATTTTTCTGGTCCTTGCAGTGATCTCCGGGGCACTCCTGTTTTATTTTCCCCTGGCCGAATATTACCATGAATTATATGGGAACTACAAATTCTTTGTGACGGAACTGAAATCGATGGACCCGGATCCGAAAATCACCACATCCATCTGGTTTACCTCTCCACTCTGGCTCATTGCCGGAGCCTCCATAATCCTCACCCTGATCTCCATTTTTCTATATAAAAACAGGCTGACCCAACTTCGTCTGGTTGCCTTCAACATCCTGCTCAACATTGGTCTCGTGGTCCTGGTCTTTATCATCTACTCAAGCAAAATCACTGAACTTACCCAGATTGAACCCGCTTATCAGATAGGAATCTTTTTGCCACTGATCTCCCTCGTTTTTCTTATTCTGGCTAATCGCTTTATCCGCAAGGACGAAGCCCTTGTTAAAGCTGCTGACAGACTTAGATAGAAGATATGTTAGAAATTCTCATTGGTGTTTCAGTGCTGATCCTGATCACCGGATTTAGCCTTATTTTCTGGAAACTGAACCGCTCTTCAGCCCGACGAGGAGGGGACTCAATCGATGACGTGAACAAGCGGCTGGAGGAGATGACCTCTGCAAAGAGGGTTGCCGAGGAGAAGATCTCCTGGCTGAACGAACAGCTTCAGGGGTATGCCCACGAAACACAGCAAAAAGAGTCTGCCATCCTGGAACTGAACGGTCAGATCTCACGGAAAGAGGCCGAGATCAAGGCAATGACCGAGAAATTCACGGAACAGAAAGCCGGGATAGAACAACTGCAGGAGAAATTCCGGATCGAATTCAAGAACCTTGCCAACGAAATCCTGGAAGAGAAAACACAAAAATTCACCGAACAGAATAAAACGCGTCTCGAAGAGATCCTGAAACCCCTGGGTGAAAAGATCCGGGATTTTGAGAAAAAGGTGGAAGAGACCTATGATAAAGAATCGAAAGAACGCTTCTCGCTCGCCAGGGAAATCAAGAATCTGGCAGATCTCAACCAGCAAATCAGCAAAGAGGCGAGTAACCTGACCAACGCACTCAAAGGACAATCCAAAACGCAGGGCAATTGGGGCGAAATCATCCTTGAGAGCATCCTTGAAAAATCAGGTTTGATGCGAGACAGGGAATATGTAGTTCGGCAATCTTATGTCAACGAACAGGGTCGCCGCCTTCAACCGGATGTGGTAGTCAATTATCCGGGTGACCGCCATGTGGTCATCGACTCCAAGGTCTCCCTTACCGCGTATGAACGATTTGCTTCTGCCGACTTAAAAGAGGAGCAGGAGAGTGCCCTGCGCGATCACCTCATCTCGATAAAAAACCACGTGAACGAACTGAGTTCTAAAAATTACCAGGATCTGTATCAACTGAAAAGCCTGGATTTTGTGATGATGTTCATGCCGGTCGAACCTGCCTACCTGGTAGCCATGCAGGGAGAACCCAGCCTCTGGAATTACGCTTATGAACGGCGTGTTCTGCTGATTAGTCCCACCAACCTGATAGCTGCCTTGCGCATGATTTCCAATCTCTGGCGGGTAGAGAACCAAAATAAAAACGCCCAGGAGATCGCCCGGCAAAGCGGAGAGCTGCTGGATAAACTGGCCGGGTTTGTGAATGATCTCATGGATATCGGGACCAAACTGGATTCCACAAGGAAGAGTTATGACGCCGCCGTAAATAAGTTCTCTACGGGCAAAGGAAACCTGGTCAGAAGGGCGGAGAAGATCAGAGAACTGGGTGCCAAATCCAGTAAGGAACTCCCCGGCCAGATCCTTGAAAATGCTGATAATGAATGAAAAAAGAAAATTTCATATTTGGATTACGCCCCGTTATCGAAGCCATCAAATCGGGCAAAGAGTTGGACCGGATTTTGCTCCAGAAAAACCTCCGCGGAGAATCCTTTCGCGAACTCTTCAACCTGATCCGCGAGCTTGAGATCCCTTTTCAATTTGTTCCTTTGGAGAAGCTGAACCGCCTCTCCAAACAAAACCATCAGGGAGTGATAGCCTGGGTCACTGACATCAGCTACCAGAAGATCGAAGATATCCTTCCTCTCTTGTATGAGGATGGCAGGGTGCCTCTCATACTCCTCCTGGAAGGCATCACCGATGTCAGAAATATGGGAGCCATCGCCCGTACGGCGGAATGTGCCGGAGTGGATGCCATCGTGATTCCTCTCAAGGGTTCGGCCATGATCAACTCAGAAGCAATCAAAACATCAGCCGGAGCACTTTACAAAGTTCCGGTTTGCCGGACATCCAAACTAAAAGAGACTATCACCCTGATGAAAGAGAGCGGATTACAGGTGGTAGCAGCCACAGAGAAAGGAAGCAGAGACTATACGTCAGCCGATTTTATCAGCCCGCTCGTCCTCATAATGGGATCCGAGGGAACCGGCATTTCCAACGAGCTACTGAACCTGTGTGATGAACGCATCAGAATCCCACTTGCCGGAGAAATCGAATCCCTTAATGTCTCTGTGGCAGCAGGAATTCTCCTTTTTGAGATCATACGGCAGAGAAACAACACACATGTACATCGTTAAAATACAAGGAACGACAAAGATTCCTGATTTCATTCAGATCAGGGATGACGATTTTACCCTGATCGCTTACTTCAGGATCAACAATCCAAGGCGGGCATTGAACCGGTGCCGGTTGATCGACAAACAAGAGGAGATTATAAACCTGGCTAAAAAATTACCTTATGGGAAAATTCAAAAGCTGGAACTGTGACCTTTGTTATCTACATTTGTAAAAAAAAATTCCTTCAACATGCCCGGAGATTTAATTATTATCCTGGATAAAGTGTCTGTCTATCAGAATGAAAACCTGATCCTGGCCAATGTTTCGCTGACCGTTAGCCGGGGCGAGTTCGTTTACCTGATCGGTCGGACCGGAACAGGGAAAAGCAGTCTGCTGAAGACCCTCTATGCCGAATTGCCCATCCGTATTGGCACCGCCGGGGTGGCGGGCTATGATTTGAGAAAAGTGCGCAGGCATGAGGTCCCGTATCTTCGGCGGAAGCTGGGTATTGTATTTCAGGATTTCCAGTTGCTGATGGATCGCACAATCAATGAAAACCTGCTGTTTGTCATGCGCGCTACCGGATGGAAAGACAACATCCTGATGACCAAACGTCTCCAGGAAGTGCTGGCAAAAGTAGGCCTGCAAACCAAAGGGAACAAGATGCCTCATCAGCTATCCGGGGGTGAGCAGCAACGTGTCGCCATCGCCCGGGCGCTTGTCAACGACCCGGAGATCATTTTGGCCGATGAACCTACCGGGAATCTCGATCCCGAAAGCTCCGAAGGAATCATCAGCCTCCTGATGGATATCTCCAAGACGGGGCGGGCCGTTTTGATGGCCACACACAATTACGCGATGTTTGAAAAATATCCGGCCCGAACCCTGAAATGTGAATTTGGGAAGGTGATCCCCGTGAACTAATCTCCCAGGGTGGCAACCATTACAGCCTTGATGGTATGTAACCGGTTTTCAGCTTCATCAAAAACAATGGAAGCGGGGGATTCAAATACCTCCTCACTGACCTCCAGGCCATCAAGATTGTATGTTGTGAAAATCTCATACCCCACTTCGGTATCTTTGTTATGAAATGAGGGGAGGCAATGCATAAATTTCACCTTCGGATTGCCCGTTTTTTCCATCATGGCTTTGTTTACCTGGAAAGGCAGCATCTCTTTAATTCGTTCTTCCCACAACTCTTTCGCCTCGCCCATGGATAACCAAACGTCGGCATAGACAAAATCCACACCTTTCACCGCTTCATCGATATCCTCGGAAAGCGTAATCTTTGCACCCGTCTCTTTCGCCATAACACGGCAACGATCTACAAGCTCTTCTTCCGGCCAGTATTTTTTAGGAGCAAACGCCCGGAAGTCCATCCCCATCTTGGCGGCGCCAACCATCAACGAATTCCCCATGTTATTCCGTGCATCCCCGCAATAAACAAAAGAGATGTGGCGCAGCGGTTTATCCGAATGCTCCATCATGGTCAGAAAATCAGCCAGGATCTGGGTGGGATGGAATTCATTGGTAAGCCCGTTCCATACCGGCACCCCCGCATATTTACCCAGCTCTTCCACGATCTCCTGTCCGAATCCACGGTACTCAATGCCATCGTACATCCGTCCCAATACCCTGGCTGTATCCTTCATGGTCTCTTTTTTACCGATATGTGAACCCTCCGGGCCAAGGTAGGTAACCTGTGCACCCTGGTCGTAAGCAGCTGCCTCAAACGCACATCGTGTCCGGGTGGAAGCCTTCTCAAAAATCAAAGCAATGTTCTTTCCTTTCAGCCTTTGGTGCTCTGTTCCTGCATATTTTGCTTTTTTCAGATCCCAGGAGAGATCAAGTAAAAATTTAATCTCCTGCGGGGTAAAATCCAGTAACTTTAGAAAGTTGCGGTTTCTCAGATTAAATGACATACATTTTCAAATTACGATTTACGATTTACGAATGGGCAAAATTAGTGAATTACCGGAAGGTGCCAAATCTCAGACCCGCCGTAAACGTAATAGAATGGCGGTGATCGGAAAGCATGCTGTTAAAAACGTTATTGTCCTTATCTGCTGAGAGATAGCTGTATTCGGCCCGCAAATAAGAGTTGCGAACAGGATTGAACTCTACTCCAACCGTACCCCCATAGGTGAGCAACCCTCTGAGCTTGCCATCATAGGCATAAAGAGGGGTGACTGAACCATCGGGATCGCTCAGGTACTCACCACGAACCGAGGTTGCAAACCATTTCGTAAACCGATAGGTCGCCTGGAGAAATCCCGAAATTCCTGATGCGATACTCGTCGTATCAGGGGGTTTCTTGGAATTTCCATAAACGCCAAAATCAACCTCTCCTACCAGCCATAAGTTTATAACCGGTTTTACAGTAAGAATGAGATTGTTATACAGGTAAAAGTGGTTTTGTTCCGATGTGACAATTGATGCATTCCCCAGCATATTGTTGTAATTCACGGAAAAAATATCCCTGTAATTATACTTCAAGGTCATACCCCCGTAAATGCGCTTGTTCTTACCATATGCCAGTGTATATTGATTCCCCACGTAAATTCCGGCAAAGAGAGAGGGAGTTAGCTGCCCGGATATCTCCACGCCAAGAAAATTTCCTGTTTCAAAGTATCCCCCTACAGTTACCGTACTGATCTGATTCCGGATTGGATACGAAGACTCATAACCAACCGGGTTGGGGAGATACCCGATATCAACCCAATAGTTCTTATAGACCCGGAAGCCGAAATGTGCCTCTCGCATATATTTGATAAATTGTTCCTCCGGGGTGGAACGCAGGTTGGGAACATCTCCAAACTGGACTAATAATTTCCCGCGGATGTTTTTCGAATTATACTCCAGCCAGAGACTGGCAACATTGAGCCTGAATTCATCCGCAAATGGGCAGTTTGCCGCAAATTCCTTCAGGTTGGAGGTATCTCCCTCCGGATCATTCAGGGTAAACGTGTAATACGCATCTAGATAGACACTCCCATCAAAGTTCCGGAGAAACTGCTGAAACTTTTCCCGCAGGCCGGGAGAGAGTGTATCACTTTGTGCCTGAAGGGTATTGATACTAATAACCATTCCCACAGACACAACCAGGAGGGTGAGTATCTGCTTGGGCCGGCTCATTAAAAGGAACTGTTTCATGGATTACTTTCTTGGAATAGGTGGTTTAGGCTCAGGTTCCAGATCAGGCAATACACTGCTGATCCGTTGAAAGGCTTTCAAATGAAAAGCCGGAAGTGTATCATATACATGTTCGAAAAAGTCGGCCTGGAAATTTTCGAATGCTACCCAGTCGGGGGAGTTATAAAATGTATAAACTTCTACCGGAAGTCCGTTTTCAGCCGGCTGTAACTGGCGAATCATCAATGTTGTATCCTGATTGATAATCGGTTTACTTCTGAGATGATGGGCCAGGTATCTGCGAAAAAGACCCAGGTTGGTAACCTCTTCATCTTTCGGGAGCCATGCATCAACCGAAAATCCCTTCGCCCGGAGCCCTTCAATCAACTCCTCACTGACCTTCTCGATGGTCCTCACATCCACCAGAAAGGAACGTTTCATCCGTCGTCCTCCAGCCTCAGCAAAACTACGCCAGTTCATGAATGAGTCAGTGATCAGCGAATAGGTGGGAACCAGGCTTACTGAGTTATCGAAGTTTCTGACCTTCACCGTGACCAGGGAGATGTCGAAGACCGTGCCGTCTGTGTTAAACTTGGGCGCCGTGATCCAGTCACCGATCTGCAGGGCTTTGTTGCTGGAGAGCTGAATCCCGGCAACAAATCCCAGGAGACTGTCCTTGAAGATCAGCATCAGCACCGCCGACATGGCCCCAAGTCCAGCCAGCATAGTGATTGGTGACTTCCCTACCAGGATGGAAATCATGATGATCCCGCCAATGACCAGCGTGACGATTTTGCCAATCTGGATATATCCTTTGATCGGTTTGGCATCGGAGACCTCAAACTCCCGGTAGATCTTCTGCACCGCGTTAAGAAATGAGATCACCACCAGGATGAGAATGAAGGCGATATACAGGTTAATCCCAAGGTGAATGTATTTGACCGCCAGAGCATAGGAGGAGAGGACCGATTCAATGCTTACATTCATGATAAGTGGCGGGATCAGGAGAGCCAGCCGGGTAAAGACCTTCTGTGAATACAGATGATCGTCCCACGTGCTTGGCGTACGCTTTATCAACCTTTTCAATACACGGTTGATGATGTACTTGGCAATGTAGTAAACAATTACCGAAATGAATAAGATCAGGATGAGTACTGAAAAATCTACAAAATACCCTGCCCAGGTATCGTTCATCCCCCAATTAAGAAGAAGATTCCTGAACTTTTCGCTAAACGTTGTTGCAGCCGTCTCTGTCATGGTGCTATCATTAAGGAACAATTACTTGCAAAGATAAAGGATGAACTTTAACGGTTAAGGTTTTTCCCTCTTTCCTGGGATCGCCATCCAGATGAATGTATTTTCCCTTCTTTCTCTTAACGATGACCTCCCTGGCCCGGATGATCTCCAGGTAGGGAGTTTTGTCAAACTTTCGGGTGAATACCAGTGGTGACAGAAGTATGATCTTCCAGAAAGGAAGTTTCCTGACAATACACACATCAATAAAGCCATCATCAAGAGAAGCATTGGGAGCAATCGTAGTATTGTTCCCAAACTGGCTCGAATTGGCAAAACTGATCAGAAGCGCTCTCCTCCTCACCACCTTCCCGTCAATCGTTATCTTATATTTTTTCGGTTTGTATTTTCTGTATGAAACAGTCGAAATGGAGAAATAGGAGAAAAATCCACGCCCGGTAGCCTGTTCAAACTTGCGGGCCACATGGGCATCGAACCCTACCCCGGCCATGTTGACAAACAAAGCTCCATTCAGGGTTGCAGTATCAATCTTTTGCCGATTCCCCTGGTTGATGATTCTGATAGCTTTCCGGAAATTCAACGGAAGCCGCAGGTGACGGGCCAATCCATTACCCGATCCAGTGGGTATGATAGCGAGTGCCGTATCAGTCCCAACCAATCCTTGTCCAACCTCATTTACCGTTCCGTCACCCCCAACTGCGACCACTACTGAAGCCCCTTCTTCCACAGCTTCCCTGGCTAAGCGGGAAGCATGACCCTTCTCTTCAGTGAAAAGAACCTCATAGCTGAATCTGGAATTATCAAGGTATTTTTCAACAACCTTCCCAATCTTTTTCTGCCGTCCGGAACCGGAAACGGGATTGACAACGAAGAGAATCCTCTCCTTGGGATATGTGGCAGGGGTCGTCATGGAAGTAATAACCGGTTCTCAATCATCCGGTTGTTATATTGCTGGATATAGGCTTTGATAAATTGTTCCATCTGCTGCCTGACCTCCGGATGTGATGATACAAGATTCTGTTTTCTGCTTACGTCTGCATGCACATCATACAAAGAGAGACTTTCAGATCCGTTAAATTCCAGGACATACCCCTCTTTGATCAACGTATAGATGCCGGAAACATAATGAATGGAGAAGTGGGGCGCCGAACGATCCATCATATCGGTGCCAAAAGCGATATAATCCTTGTCATAACCCATGTAGCTCAGAATGGTAGGTAGGATATCCGTCTGCTGGGCGATCTCCCGGTAGATCCCACGTTGTCTCTCATCCGGAAAGAGGATCAGGATCGGAATGGCATATTGTCCCACCGGCCCCTTATAATAGGGGTAATAGCCTTCAGAAGTATGATCTGCTGTGATCACAATGATGGTATTCCTGTACCATGGCATACGTTGAATGGTGTCCATGAAGCGGCCCAGGGCAAAATCTGAATACATGATACTCTGCTGGATAGGTAGCTTTCCTTCCCGAAAAACATGCCGGTATTTCCCAGGAACAAAATAAGGATGATGTGCAGAGAGAGAATACAATAAAGCTACAAAGGGCTGTTTCAACTCATTCATCCGCTGGGCTGAATACTGAAAAAACTCCTCATCCCTGATCCCCCACTTGCCATCATAGTCGCGTTCATCATTGTATTCTGTCCGTCCGAAATAGTGATCAAATCCCACCACACGGGTGTACATATCATAGCCCATGGTACCGTTCGTCCCGCCATGGAAAAATGCTGTGCTGTACCCTTTTGGTTTCAGTAACCCGGCAATACTTGTATACCGGTTCCCGGAATAAGTTGATTGGGTCAAGGCATCGTTCATCAGGCTCGGGATAGATGAAAGAATGGCCGGGATGGCCTTAATAGAGGTCTTTTCGTTGGCAAATCCTTCAACGTAGGTTCCCCTTTGGATCAGGGAGTCAAATACAGGGGTAAACCCCCTGTATCTTCCGTTATCCAGGTGTTTGTTCAGGAAGCCGATATGTTCCCTCGAAAAACTTTCCATCACGATGATCAGCACATTATAGGGTTTGAACCCGCTTTTCATTCCGGAATGAAGCGGTGAATAAACCTTCTCGAGATCTGCCTCGGAGGAAAAATATGCCTTTCGCTCCAGGCTACTATGGGTAAAGGTCTTAACAATGGCAAAGGGGGTGTTCAATACCAGGGGGACGTCCCTGGTAGATGTATATTTTCCCGCTGTGACCAAACTGATGGGCCGTAACTGGAATCCTCCACGAAACCCGGTCACCACCAGGAATATGATCACGGCAAAGATCACGGAATGAACGGCGTAATAGCGAAATCCCATCGTCCTGGGAGGAGAATCCTTGATCCGGATCTTCCGGCAAACCAGGATCATGATCAAAACAAATCCGATCCAGAGAAGTTGAACATACCAGAAGTCCTTGATGAATTGGGGCAGTAATCGATCGAAATCCCCTCCAACCTCAATAAACTTAAAGATATCGGAAGTCATGCGCTTCAGGGTGAACCTGAAATAGACAATATCAATGAAATTGGTCAACAACACCAGGGAGTTGATGATGTAAAAGAGACCGTTGGCGAATCCCTGGTAACCTTTCCCGACACGGAATTTGAAGGGAATGGAATTCATCAGGATGAAGGGTAGATTCAGGATCAGCAGAACGGAGAGATCAAAACGCAGCCCGGCGATAAAAATCTGAATCAGCTCCGTGAAAGGGATGGAATGAAAATAAGATAAATTAAAGAGATAGAACAGGATGCGGGAAAGAAACATCAGGAGCAGTACCATTAATAGTTTGAGCGTCATTGCTACATACATGTTTCCGGTGAAACCCTTCTTTCCTGACCGTTTTGTAACGGTTCTTCGCTTCGTTCCCTTTTTTCGCGCTCTTTTACCCATATGTCCCCGGTTGATACGTGCAAAATTACTACTTTTGACCATCTTTTCAAGAACGAAAAAAACTACGATGGGAGAACTTGTATCTGCAGGAAACAAAGGAAAAGGAGTGCGTTCCGATTGTTTCGTTTCACTTGAACTGACATCCGGGGGGGGCATCCTGCTGGAGCTGGATTCCAAGGTAGCTGTGATGTACGGAAACGATATCCGGAAGGAGATCCATGCTATTCTCGATCACTATGCCATCCGGGATGCCGTGATCAGGGTCGAAGACTCCGGGGCATTGCCCCTGGTGGTAGCGGCACGGTTGGAAGCAGCCATTAACAAAGCAATGCAAAGCAAAAAAGAGTTTCTCCTCCCCATGCTGGATGAGAACCAGTACACGACAGCCATAGACCGCAACCGCTTCTCCCGCCTCTACCTCCCGGGGAATACCCCTTCCCTGATGATCAATGCAGGCATCCACCATCCCGATGGCATCATCCTCGACCTGGAAGATGCAGTGGCCCCGGATAAAAAGGACGAGGCCCGGTACCTGGTAAGGAATGCACTGCGTGGCATTGACTTTTACGGGGCGGAACGGATGGTCAGGATCAACCAGGGAGAGAGAGGTCTGGCCGACCTCGATTTTATCGTTCCACACAACGTGAACCTCATTCTCATTCCTAAATGCGAACACCCTGAGCAGATTCTCGCTGTAAATGCGCGGATCCATGAGATCCAGCAACAGATCAAACTGCTAAATCCCATCTGGTTGATGCCTATCATTGAAAATGCCCTGGGTGTGATTTACGCCTATTCTATTGCCACTGCAGCGGAGAATGTGGTTTCCCTGGCCATCGGATTGGAGGATTACACAGCTGATCTGGGAATCCGCAGAACCACAGAGGGATCAGAGAGTTTTTTTGCACGTAGCATGATCGTCAATGCAGCACGTGCCGCCGGGATCCAACCCATCGACTCGGTATTCTCAGATGTCGCCGACATGGACGGTCTGCGCGAAAACGTGCGTCGTTCCAAAGCCTTGGGATTCGATGGCATGGGGTGTATCCATCCCCGCCAGATTCCTGTGATCCATGAGACCTTCGCTCCCACAAAGGAGGAGATCGAAAAAGCGAAAAAGATCGTGGCAGCCTTCCACGATGCCGAAACAAAAGGATTGGGTGTGGTGGCCCTTGGAAGCAAAATGATCGATCCACCGGTTGTTAAAAGAGCGCTGAATACGATTCAACTGGCTGTTAAAATGAATAAACTGGACGAAAACTGGAGAGAAAGCAATGAGTAAGTATGATAAACTGGTAGCCAACGCAGCCGGCCGGGTGGTCCCCACCATCATCAACGGAAAACCAGCAGTTCCCTATATGGGCATCGGAAAATTTAAGCCCACCGGCAGAAAAACTGCTCCTCCCATTGTCAGTTGTGCTGATTACCCGGCCGACGGAAACAAAGTGGTCACCTCCCTGAAAGAGGCATTGATCAAGTGCAGCATCAAAGATGGCATGACCATCTCCACCCACCACCACTTCCGGGATGGTGACCTGGTCGCAGTACCGGTTTTCGATGCAGCCAAAGAGATGGGTGTGAAGGAGCTGATGTGGTTCCCCTCTGCCTCTTTCCCCTGCCATGAACCCCTGATCAACTATCTGGAAGACGGTACCATTCACCACATCGAAGGGAGCATGAATGGCCCGCTAGGCAGGTTCACCTCGGAAGGAAGAATGAAAGGCCTTGGCGTATTACGATCCCACGGAGGCCGTTACCAGGCCGTTCAGGATGGGGATGTCCACATCGATATTGCAGTGATCGCTGCTCCTTCTGCCGACCCCTTCGGAAACGCCAACGGAGTGAACGGCCCGGCTGCCTGCGGACTTCTTGGCTTTGCCCTGGCCGACTCTCAATACGCTGATAAGGTAATCATAGTAACCGATAACCTCGTTCCCTTTCCTTGCATCCCCTGGCAGATACATGGGAATTATGTTGACTTTGTGGTGGTGTTGGATCAGATTGGAATCCCCGAAAAGATCATATCAGGAACCACGGAGATCACCAAAAGCCCTGACCGGCTGCTGCTCGCTGAATGGAGCGCCCGGTTCTGCGATGAAGCCGGCCTGATTTACAACGGATTCTCGTTCCAGGCAGGAGCAGGGGGAACCTCGCTCTCCATCGGGATCTACTTTGCCGATATCCTGCGGGAACGGGGTTGGAAAGCTCGTTTCGCCCGGGGCGGAAGTAATAAATACATGGTGCAGATGCTGGAAGAGGGACTGACCGACTACATCCTCGACGGGCAAACCTTCGACCTGGATGGGGTGCGCTCTATGCGCGACAACCCGGCACACGTCAACACCAGCCCCTTCACCAGTTATAACTATCACGGGAAAGGGAATTTCTCTACCCTGGTCGATGTGGTGATCCTCGGCGCCACCGAGGTGGACGTGAATTTCAACGCGAACGTGGTAACCCACTCCGATGGGTTGCTCCTTCACGGCATCGGGGGATGGCAGAACTGCCTCTTCGGGAAGACGGTGATCTTGCCCATTCCGCTTTTCCGTGACCGGAACCCGGTCATCCGCGACAAAGTAACCACCCTGTGTGGCCCCGGTGAACTGATCGATGTCATCGTGACTGAGCGGGGAATAGCTATTAATCCTCGGAGAACGGACCTCATCGAAAAAATGAAAGGCTCATCATTGCCAATAAAGACCATTCAGGAACTGAAAGAAGA
>JADHVQ010000112.1 GCA_016783905.1 Bacteroidales bacterium
CCCGAAAACGCGGCCTCTGCCCGAATCCTAATCATCGATTCCATCGGCATCCTGGCACAACTTTACCAGTATGCTTCGTTTTCGATGATCGGAGGCGGATTCGGGGTAGGGATTCATAACATCCTGGAGGCTGCTGCATTCGGGAACCCGGTGCTGTTTGGCCCCCATTATCAAAAATTTACGGAAGCCCGTGAGTTGATACGCCTGGGGGGAGCTTTCTGTGTGCGAAATGCAGACGAGCTGACCAGGATCACAAAAGAACTCCTGGAAAACCCGGAAGAATACCACCGGGTCTCTTCCATCTGCCAGACTTACGTCGAACACGGGAAAGGTGCCACCAACCGGATCCTGCAGGGAATCCAAACCCTCGGATTCATTGCCCCCTCCCGGAATAATCACTGAGCCATGAACCGTCGTTGGGTTATAGGGGATATCCATGGCTGCATCAACACCTTCCGGAAAATGATGGAAGGCGAAATTTCACCCTCCCCGGATGATACCATTTACCTGCTGGGAGATCTAATGGATCGCGGTCCCAACAGCAAAGCCGTGATTGACTATATCTTCTCCCTGTATGATCAATCCATTGATGTTCGGGTCATCCGGGGAAATCATGAAGTGATGCTGCTCGAAGCAGTCCGTTCCGAAGAGAAATTTGCATTATGGATGATGAATGGTGGGATGGCTACCCTTAAAAGCTTTAGCGTTGATTGTGATCTTTTTATCGGACCGAAAGCGGTTGCACAAATTCCGGATCAATACATTGAATTTTTCAGCGGATTACCATGGTATCTGGAGACAGAGGGATATTTCCTGGTACATGCCGGATTGAACCCGGTCAGCCCGGATCCGTTGAACGACACCGATGCAATGATCTGGACACGACAGGAGGGATATAATGCAAAATTCCTGCACGGGAGAAAACTGGTTCATGGCCACTCCGCCATACATCTGGAGGCGATCCTTCATAACATCTATGATCAAAACGCACTGGTTTACAATCTTGATGGAGGATGTGTCTACCGGAATGACCCCGGACTTGGGAGCCTGGTAGGTTGGGAGCTGAATACTGGGTCTTTAAAAATCGTTCCAAATCAGGAATAAATCAATTGTACATTACGAACATGAGTAATTTATCTCTATATTTGTTTTAATTAAGAATTAGTACAAACAAAATGATGCAATTATGAAAAATCGATCCATTTTATCACTCGGCATTCTGGCAATAGCGCTAACATTCGTGCTGTCAGCATGCTCTCCTGTCACACTTACCTCATGGAAAAACCCGAAGGTCAACGAGCAGATCAGCAAAGTGGTTGTCTGGGGGATGTTCAATAAGCTCGAATATGAGAAACCCTTTGAGGATGCCATGGTAGCCTATTTGAATTCCAGGGGATTGAAGGCGATCTCCGCCCTCGATTTTCTGAACCCAAACGTAAAATATGAATATCCGGAACTGGAGAGAATCATCGACAGCGTTGGGGCTGATGGCATCCTGATCTTTGCTTACAAGGGCACCGATAAGGAAAAGGATTATGTGCCTCCCTCAACCACCATCTATCCTGACTACTACTTTAACTATTATGGGTATTACAATTGGTACTACCCCTATTACGGACCGGGTTACAACGTTGTCACCACGGGAGGTTACTGGACCACCACTACGGTGGTCAACCTGACCGCCAACCTCTATGGCAATTCAAAAGATGAATTATTGTGGACCGCCCAGATCAGCATCACCGATCCGCAGTACATTGACGCCGCATCCACCGACATCGCCAAAAGCGTGTACCAGGACTGGATTAAGAACAATATTCTGAAGTTTCAGTAAGGACAAAATCCTGGTCCCGTTGCACCGGGGTGAATCCGGCTTCCCGGATCGCTTGCCGGATGCCCTCTGCATCAAAGGTATGGAAGGCTCCTGCTACGGAAACCACGTTCTCTTCGATCATGATGCTGCCGAAATCATTGGCGCCGGCATGAAGAGCCAGTTGACCTGTCTCTTTTCCTACGGTTAACCATGATGCCTGGATGTTGGGGATGTTCGGGAGCATGATCCGGCTGATGGCGATCATGCGGAGATACTCCTCCGGCGTTACGTTGTTGGTAACGCCGGATTTTTTTCGCAACTGGGTATTTTCATCCTGGAAAGGCCAGGGGACAAAATTCAGGAATCCCTTGTGGCCGGCAGGTTTCTCCGACTGAAGGGTACGCAAAGCGATGAGATGCTCCAGGCGCTCTTCGATGGTTTCGATGTGACCAAACATCATGGTAGCGGAGGTGGTAAGGTTGAGTTCATGGGCCGCCCGCATCACCTCCAGCCATTCGGTGGTGGTACATTTTGCGGGGGATAGCTCTTTTCTGACACGGTCAACCAGGATCTCGGCTCCAGCGCCGGGAAGGCTGCTGAGGCCGGCCTCAACCAGGCGCTCTAATACCTCTTTGTAAGAGAGTTTCTCCATCCTGGCCAGATGGACGATCTCCGGAGGTCCGAGGGCATGCAAACGGAGTGCAGGGTAATGTCTTTTCAGATCGCGAAAGAGTTGCAGGTAAAAATCCAGCCCCAGTTTTGGATGCATCCCCCCCTGGAGCAGGAGCTGATTGCCGCCCAGCTTCTGCATCTCGTTGATCTTTTGTATGTATTCATGCAGCGTGGTGACGTAGGCATCATCACTCCCGGCGGTGCGGTAGAAATTACAGAACTTACAACCCGAAAGGCAGATATTGGTGATGTTGACATTTCGGTCGATGATCCATGAAACGACCTTTGCGGGATGCCGTTTCATTCTGAGGGCATGACCAAGTGCGATCAGGCCCGACAGCGGGAAGTCAATGAATAGCAGGAATCCATCCCGGCCATCAAGAAATTCCATGGCCAGCGCCTTCTCAACGATCTGTTTCCGGCTCCACATTCCCCGCTGTTTTTTTTCTAACTTTGCAGACTTAAGCGCTCAAAATTAAGAAAAAAGATGCATCCTAAAATCATTGCCCAAACCGGGCTCAAGGCTGGCGATCACCTGATCCTCCTCACGGAGTCCTTGAAAGCTCTCCCTGACGGATTCTTTTCCGGCCCCGAGATGAAGTTCATTCGTGAGCAACGCAAGAAGAAGCTGGAGATGATCCCTTTTAACAGGTTGGACCACTGGGTACTGGTTCAGTTTGTTCCTGAGGAGAAGGATGCGGATCAGCGGAGAGAGAAGTGCCGGCGGGCGGGCGACAAGATCCAGCTCTTCCTCAACGAACAAAAAGTGGCCCGGGTAACTCTCTTCGATGTGGGTTCGGGGGAGGATGAAACAATGGCGCTTCTGGAGGGGATGGCCCTGGGCACCTACCAGTTTTTCAAATATAAAACCGACAAAGAGGGAGTGCATACCCTCAGGCAGATCTCCCTCTTCAGCGAGAAGATAGAAAAAAAGGCGCTGACGGCAATCAATGCCCTTTTGGATGGAGTTGATTTTGCACGCAACCTGGTCAATGAACCAAACTCTTATCTTACCGCTACAACGTTTGCCGGCGAAGTTGAATCCATGGCGGAGAAAGCCGGGATTACCGTGGAGCTCCTGAAGAAAAAGAAGCTGGAAGCATTGCAGATGGGCGGTTTACTTGGCGTTAACAAAGGGAGTCATGAGCCACCGGTCTTCATCATCATGGAGTACAAACCCACCCGGCCAAAAAACAAACGACCCATTGTCCTGGTTGGAAAGGGAATCGTATACGATACAGGTGGGATGAACCTGAAAACGGAATCCAACATGGAGAACATGAAGACGGATATGGCCGGCGGCGCAGCTGTTGCAGGAACGATGCTGGCTGTTGCCCGGGCGAAGCTGCCGGTTCATGTGGTTGGCCTGATCCCTGCTACCGATAACTGGCCTGGACCCAGAGCGATCGTCTCAGGGGACATCCTCCGGATGCATAACGGAATGACGGTGGAGGTGATCAATACGGATGCGGAGGGACGGCTGATCCTTGCCGATGCGCTCAGTTATGCGAAACGATATGATCCTGAACTGACCATAGACATTTCAACACTTACGGGATCCGCCATAAGAGCTATCGGGAAACGAGCCAGCGCCGGGATGCAGTCGGATGCCAGCAAGGAGTTTAACCGGTTGAAGGAGTGTGGATCTGAAGTGTATGAACGGATCGTTGAACTCCCTCTCTGGGAGGATTACGGAGAAGATCTCAAATCAGAGACAGCCGATATCAAAAACCTGGGAGGGCCTGAAGCCGGAGCCATCACCGCCGGGAAATTTCTTCAGAAGTTCACCAGCTACCCTTACATTCACCTGGATATTGCCGGTCCGGCATTTCTGGACAAACGGGACTCCTACCGTGGACAAGGCGGAACCGGCATGGGAATACGACTTCTGGTGAAATTTTTACAGGGAATCAAGAATTAAAAATTGAATATGGAACAAATATCAGATAAAGAATCCCGCATCAGAATCGGCATTTCACATGGCGATATCAACGGAATCAGCTACGAAGTGATCATCAAAACCCTGCAGGATCAGCGCCTGCTGGAGAACACTATTGTGATCCTTTACGGTTCCTCTAAAGTAGCCTCGTACTACCGGAAACTGATGAAGGTCAACGATGTGAATTTTAACGTCATTAAAAAAGCAGAACAGGCACATCCTCGGAAGCCGAACATCATCAACATCGTGGAAGAGGAGATCCGGATCGATGTGGGGAACCTCACCCCGGTCGCCGGCGAGCTTGCCTTTCTTGCGCTGGAGATGGCCATGGACGACCTGCTGAAGGGACAGATCGACGTATTGGTTACGGCGCCGATCAGCAAAAAGAATATTCAGTCCGATAAATTTAATTTTCCCGGACATACCGAGTACCTGGCTCACCGTTGTCAGGTTGACGATTCGCTCATGCTGATGGTGAACCGCGGCTTCCGGATCGGAGTGGTCACCGGGCACATTCCTGTTTCCAAGGTTTCCGAGACCCTTACCCCTGATCTTATCCTCCGGAAAATCAAAATCCTGAACGAATCCCTGAAACTGGATTTCGGCATCATCAAGCCGAAGATCGCCCTGCTCGCACTGAATCCGCACGCCGGTGATGAGGGACTGATCGGAGAGGAAGACCAACGGATCATCAAACCAGCCATCGAAGAGGCTTTTGCCAACAACATGCTGGCCTTCGGGCCCTATCCTGCCGACGGCTTTTTCGGCTCGTCCAACTTCCGGGAATTTGATGGAGTACTGGCGATGTACCACGACCAGGGGATGGTTCCGTTCAAGTTACTGTCATTCGATGAAGGGGTGAACGTCACTGCCGGCCTGCCGGTCGTCAGAACCTCCCCTGCCCATGGAACAGCCTTTGATATTGCCGGTAAGAACGAGGCCAATCCTCAGGCTTTCCGGAATGCACTCTTCCAGGGATGTGATATCTTTACCTGCCGGATGAAGTACAAAGAACTTTTAAGTAATGCGCTGAAAACTCCTGAACAGACAAACGAGAAAAACCACGAATGAGTCAGTTCCGGTATACTGCAGCATCCATTGCCGAGATTGTTTGCGGAGAGATTTACGGCTCCGGCAATCCCGATCAGGAGATCCGGGAGCTATTGATCGACAGCCGCCGGCTGGTCCATCCGGATGGCTCTATGTTTGTTGCGCTGGTAAGCGACCGGAACGACGGACACCGGTATGTTCCGGAACTGGTGGAGAGGGGAGTGGGATGTTTTTTAGTTGGCAGTTCGCAGTTTGCAGTTGGCAATGAGGGACGAGGGACGAAGGACGAGGGACGAGGGACGAAGGACGAAAGACCCGGAACCAACAACCAGGAACCAGCAACCAACAACCAGCAACCAGCAACCAACAACCAGCAACCAGCAACCAGCAACCAGCAACCAGCAACCAGCAACCAGGACCCTGTCTTCATCCTCGTGCCCGACACCCTGGCAGCACTCCAGAAACTTGCTGCTCGCCATCGCAAACAGTTTTCGTATCCTGTTATCGCAGTCACGGGAAGCAACGGGAAAACCATCGTCAAAGAGTGGCTTTATCAGCTGCTTTCGCCTGATCTGGATGTGATCC
>JADHVQ010000113.1 GCA_016783905.1 Bacteroidales bacterium
GTCTCCTCCCCGAAGCTGACCAATGAAGGCCACCAGGCGTTCGTGTAATCTTTTATATAGTGAGACGGCGTCACCAGGATCTCCTGAATGGCGCCGGGAACACCGTTTCTAAGCTTCCTATACTTCAGAAATCGCTGGTTGGCCAACCACTCACACCATGCTACAGTGACCTCTCCATTTCTCCCCATCACGACCTCCGGAGTCACCACATCATAGGGTTCCCGGGGTGTCAACAACACCTCGCCGGAGAACCTTCCCCCATCGAAAACCCTGCCATACAGCCGGTAATAGCGATCCTGGTTATTGAGGTAAAACAACCAAACCTCGTCTCCATCAACTACCAGTTTCGGATTGTAACTATCGCTTTCGTTGTGTTCGACGTACCAGGTTCTTACTTCTCCCGAGCGATTGATATTCCCAAGCAGGATATTGCCATCTTCCTCCCATGTAACCCAGCAACTGCCATCGGATCCGGATGCGATCTCCGGAAACCTGCATGCTCCGTTCCCCAGGCTCCATATAGTGCCGGATTCCACGTTGTTGTAGTTCACCTTTACCTCAGGTGCCGGCAACGTTGCAAATCCCTTTGATTGAGGTACATCACACTGCCTGACGCAGAAGGTCTCTCGGGGGACATCACTGAAGGATCTCTCCTCTGAAAAATGCCATCCTTCCTGATCATCCTTGTCGAAATGGCCATATAACAAACGCTTTCCCGAGGCCGGCCGGTCTCCAGAAAAGACCAGATAATCCAGGTAGTTGCTGGGCCAAAAGAGTTTGGAATACCCTCTTGAGATGACCAGTACTACATATTTCTCCCGGTTAAAGGGATTGGGGAAACAACCATAAAAGGCAACCGTATCGGTTGGGAACTGATACGCCCCCAACCCAAACGAATGCTTTTCCAGCTGCAAGGGAATATCCTCCCCGGCAAATAGTTCCATCAGACCTGTCAGATCCGTTCCTGCACGGATGTAGAGATGCTTCTGTTTATCCTCTTCCGAAAGGGAATCAAATGAACTGAAGCTATATGCATTCCATTTTTCTGCAAATGCTATCTCGTCTTCCTGAATCTCCGTTCCGGCAGGCAATACACAAACGGCACTCAGAGAGCCATTTTCATAAATCAGCCTGGTAGCTATATGCAACTCTCCCGTCGGGTTGAAGTGTGCAGTGCTGTCCCAGATCAAGGACTTCAGGGTATCAAACTTCGCATAGTTATAGAAATCCCGCAAAACCTGTTCTCCGTTTTTAAATGCCAATAGCGTAGGAAATCCATCCTGATGATATTCATGCAGGCCGGGAGGGTAGGTGAGGATGGTGGATTTCCATCCAAAGTGTTTCTGAAATGCATAGATATCAAGTTGAGGGTTGAAGAGGCACATGTGGTAACTCTCCCCTCCAAACCGTTCGTTGTTCCCAATGTAATTACTCTCCGTGAAGTATCCGTCAATCATACAATACCCGCAATTGGAGGTGGAGAAGGGAACAATCACCACCGGGTCTCCGGCACTGATCTCACGATTTAACCGGACGCGTTCCCCCCAGAGATCTTCGGAGCCCTTTCCGGGTAAATCTTTAGAGATATGCTTGCAGGAGAATAGCAAAAGTAAAACAAGGAAGAGACAGAGGTTGTGAAGGATCCTGAAACTGGATTTTTTCCGGTTCATAACACAGCCATTAAAAAAACACCGTTTTCCAAAGATAGAAAAGATAGAGGTACGCTACGGCTAGCTGCACACTATTTCCTAATGATCAGCTTTTCAGAAACAGTTATCTCCCCGAGATAGATCTTCAGCAGATATATACCTGGAGGGAATTCTACCCTGATCCAGGACTCATCCAGGTTCAGCTCCTCCCGTTCAAGCGTGAGCATTGTCTGCCCGGTTGCAGCAATCACTTCCAGCTTTTGTACCTCCTCTTTTCCCGGAGTGGTGATCCTGAACATGCCATTCGTTGGGTTCGGGAAGATCAAAATACCCGGATCTGGCCGGTCGTCAGGAATACCCGTCCACGGATCGGCCAATTTCGTCCGGAAGGCGCTATTGTCGGAGGTAGCAGCATAACAGTACCACTCTGTACCACTCAGAAAGGGGTTGGAGAAACCGGTGATGTTGGAAGAGGTCAGTCCGTCATTGGCAGGCGTCCATACCATTCCGCCATCCGTGGAAATCTGAACGCCGTCCTGGGAGGAGGCGCAGTAGACGAAGCCGGTATAGACAGGATGAATCAGGATATCGGCAACCTTGGAATAGGTCCCCAGGCCCAAGTTGGTGGAGCTCCAGCTGGCGCCTCCATCAGCAGAGATGTAAATGGTTCCATCGTGGCCATATCCTCCGCATCCGGCCAGGAGCAGGTCGGAATTATCCGGACGACATACGATAGCTCCCCCCCATTTGTACACATAGGGGATGGCAGCCCCGATCTCGGACCAGCTGTTCCCGCTATCCGTACTTTTCAGGAATCCTCCCTGAACCTCGGATTTATATCCTGCGTAGATGATCTCATCATCCGAGTCCGGATCAATGAAGAGGAAGCGGATGCTGTAAAAATCGTCCGGTAATCCAACATAAGTATTGATCCAGTCCTGACCACCGTTGGAGCTCCTGTAGATCACCGGCGCCCATCCGTTAACCCCAAAGTTATTGCCCCCGATGAAGATCAGATCCGGATCTGTTGCTGAGGCGGTCAACGAAAAGATCTCTGTTTCGAAGAGGTTGCCGATATTAGGTCCCATGTTGCTCCAGTTAACGCCACCGTCGGTCGACTTGTATAATCCTTCCTGGGCTACTGTTGAAGGCCCGTTCGACCAGGCATACAAGTCACCATCCGCCCCGAACGTAACCTGCGAAAAGCGTGTGCCGGGCAAACCGGAAACCAGATTCCAGCTCTCTCCCCCATCGTTGCTCAGGTAGCATCCTCCCGAGTTCTCCGCTTCAAAACCCACCAGAACCTCCACGGGATCCAGTGGATTGATTTCGATGTCATCCACCTGTAGCGTGGCAATCCCGTTGTTGGCAAATTCCCAGGTGAGGCCGGCATCGCTGCTTCTGCAAAGAGCCAGGCTCAGAAAACCTGCATAGAGTTGATCGGGAGCGCCCGGTTTCATGGAGAGACAACGGGCAGCACCCGTCTCCCCTGCTCCCGAGGCATCGAAGTTCCACGAGCTTCCTCCATCGGTCGAATAGTAGATCCCATCGCCTTCTGTTCCCACGTAGATGTTGTTGATATCCGTATCATCGATCAGGATCGTATTAGAGACCTTATTAGGAAAAGAGGAGGAGATATTTGTCCAGGAAACTCCATAGTCGGTACTTTGGTAAACTCCCATATATTGGCTGCCAAACAGTTGTCCTCCTGCCACAAAAACCTCCTGACCGGCAATGGCAACCGCGTTGTAGGGTATACCCAGCGGCAGGTTGGCTGTCCGGTCTTCCCAGGTTTGTCCCCCGTTAAAGGTGGCGACAATTTTCGCATCGCTAAATCCGCTGTTCGCCACAGCAAAGATGGTCTGGCTGTCGTCGGGATCCACACAGATATCGATCACACTCCATCCAACAGGCAACACACTGGTCAGGTCGAAAGCAGTCCAGGTTCCGCCGGCATCTGTGGATCGTACAATCACTTTGTTGGTTGTATAAGAGACATTGGTAGCAAGTCCCACATAGATGGTGCTGGTATCGCCCGGATCGCCGGCCAGGCAAAGGGCGTTGGAGTTCACCGGGATGTTCCGGGTATGCCAGGAGGATCCCCCGTTGGTAGACCGGAACACCTTTCCGAATATATAAAGAGCCGTGGCAAAAATAGTTCCGTTGCCTGTTGTTTCAAAAGAGTTGATGATCCCCGAACTGATCCCGGCCAATTCAGTTAGAATGCTCCATGTGTCACCCCCGTCGTCGCTCACAAAGGGAAGACCGGCCGCAGCGAAAAGCACATCCGGGTTTAGCGGATCGATGGCCAGATCAACTACATCTCCTCCAAAGGGTCCGACAGAGACCCATGGATTTCCACCCTCGTGAAAGAGGTTTCCGCCGGGAGGGTACTGGTGTGCAATTCGTTGAGTGTTTCCCTGATGATCCGGTAACTGATCCGGAGACTGAGCGGCAGCTAACAGTGCGCCCGCCAGAAGGAAGAGTGTTATAAAACAATTTTTCATAATAAGAACAGTTACGTATTATTGCGCCTTTTTTTCCAGTTCTACAAAGTCTTCCCGTACCGGGATAAAGCAATCGATCACTCTACATGGTGTGATCACCTTTGCCGAATGAACCACATCCCCAGGGATATACGCGGTCATTCCGGCTCTCATCACTTTTGATTCCCCACCAATGGTAAACTCCAGCTCCCCTTCAATCAAATGTGTCCATTGTTCGTGCGGATGGCTGTGTGCAGGCAGTTCACATCCGGCTTCCAGCGTAAAATGACCAAACGTAGCCTGACCGGAATGAAATACCGGTCCGGTAATCCCTTCCCATATTTGAAGTCTTTTACGGGTGTTGAAGTTGATGAATGGCATGGGGGTGGTTTTTTATCATTAAATAACGGTCTTGGTGTATGGCGCGTTTTAATGCGCTATACACAGTGTTATACAATGTAAAATTTCTTGTCATAAAATTCATTAATGAAATTGGTATGGATATTCTATCGAATCAAACAAATAGATTTGTTAGCACTCTTTTTTAAGTACTAATGCATATTCCATTTCATCAACTCCTCTTTCAACCGGATAAATTTCTTTATCTGCTACAGGTCTAAGACCTGCATTCTTAGAATAAGTTTTTATTTCTCCCGGAGTAAACATCCGCACAGTATAGACTATCGGCTGGTTTTTGCCATTCGTTAATGGACTCCCCCCTACTTTAACAAAATATGCAACATATTTCCCATGATTACCACTGACTCCATTGTAATGGTATTGTTTCAAAAACTTCTGATCTCTTCCAAGAACATCTATGCAGAGAATGCCTCCATCTACGAGAGACTGTGATATATTATTAAAAGCTTGCTGAATCAAATCCTCCTGTAAATGTCCAATAACGCCATACATACAGGTAACTATATTGAATTCAGCCTGAAAAGGTAAATCAGTAATTTTTCCCCATGCAACGTTTGAATGACCCAGAATTCCTTGAGCTTGCGCAACCATTCCTCTTGAGTAGTCGATTGCACAAAGTCTGTCAATTTTGCAAAATTCCTTCAGTTCATTGGAAAACCTCTTAGTTCTTCTGCCATCTGCACAACCAACATCTAAATAGGCAATTCTTTTGCCGCTGATTAATCCTCTCAGTTCTTCAAGAAAGAACCTGTCTGTCGAAGTAGTCTGATGTATCTTATCCTGCCTGCTTTGACTTTCTTTGCTATAATTGTCTGCCCTAACATCATATCCAACTTGTAACTGTTGAATATTAGCCACATCAGTAAATGCAACTCTATTTCTTTCGATTATTGTTCGTAATCTGTTAAGTTCTTTATTAATTATTATGCCCATTATTAATATCCCCTGAATTTTTCCATGTCTTTTCTCGTTTTACAAGTTTTCTTAATCACCTATTATTTAAAACCTATGTTTTACGATGTAATTTTCATTGTAATAAAATTCATTTACGAAATTGGTGTGGATATTCTTTCTCTCGATTTTGGAATGAAATAATTTTCTGATTTTGAATTATTCCATTATTTATTTCTATTGCTTTTGATATAGTTTTATCATTTTCCCATGCTTCTTGACCCTTCATAACGATGGGAAGAAAAGGCAATAAGGCTTCAGAAATATCCCATGAAGCAGAATTCCAATAATAACTTGGGCTGTGGTCAACTGAATAATAAAATTTACCATCAACATTAATCATCGGGTGTTCAAATGTTGTCGGTTTTGCACACCAAAATCCCATTCCTTCGTCACAGCTTATATCAATAATAAGAGTACCTTTCATCAACTTATCTGCGTTATATTCA
>JADHVQ010000114.1 GCA_016783905.1 Bacteroidales bacterium
ATGCCGGCCATGCAGAGGGAAATGGCAATGTGGTTAATTCAGTCTGTTCCCATGCCGAAGGCAGTCTGAATGAATGCAATGGCGTCTATTCTCATGCTGAGGGGATGTGTGCAAAAACATACAACGATTTTCAGCATGCCAAGGCTTCATGCGATTTTTATGGAGGCGAAGCAAAAGGCGAGGCCCAGTACACCAACATCATCGCCCGGATTGAATCGGAAGGCATTGGTCCGTTTGAATTGCTGGTAGGTGAGCAGGGAAAGGTTTTGTTGATGGACAACAAGATGAACGCCTTCCGGGTGATGGTTGTAGGAACAGATGACATCATGGCGGAAGGAGCTGCTTACGAATTGAAAGGGTTGATCAGGAAGCAGGGGAATGCAGCTTCCACAGCGCTCATCGGCTCAGTCACAAAAACAGTTCTTGCTGAAAGCATTCCTGAACTGGATGCCAACATTTCAGCCGATACAGTGGGAGGCGCTCTCAAGATCGAAGTAACAGGCCAGGAAGGAGTCCTCCTCCGCTGGGTCGCCTTCATCGAAATGGTCGAAGTCGCATTCTATGGATAATATTTCATGTAAATAGAAACTATATGCCCACAAAACACACAATACTCGGAATTCCCATAGCCCAGGCCATAAGCCTGTTCACATTCCTGATCGCCATTGTCTCTATCTGGGTCCATATGGAGATCCGGATTGCCGAAATCAACGTCGAAATCGCCAACATGAAGCAAGATCTCCTCCTCCACAAAGCCGACAATCAAAACGACATCGATCTCATCCGCTCCGATATCAAATCCGATACCAAAGAGATCCTCAAAAAAATCGATGAAATCCAGATATACCTTCGAAACCATCGCTAATGTAATTGAAAGTCATTGCGAGTCCCGCTTTCAGCGGGACGAAGCAACCTCCAAAACCCAAAACAAATGCTTATGAAAACCCGGATCCTCCGCAACTGGCGCACCTCCCTCCTGGGACTAGCCCTTCTTATCATCTTCATCATCTTACTCTTCACCAAATCAATCACCGGCGGCGAATTCATCGCCCTGTTGCCAACCATCCTGGGCCTCCTCTACGTCCAGGACTCCATATTTAAAGTAAATCCTAAATGAGCCCCACCATCATTGCGATGAGTCCCGCTTCGCGGGCCGAAGAAGCAAACTCCAAATGAATTTTAACCCTTAACAGAAATGGCAAAAATAGAACCCTTAGCACAGAAGATTTTTAAATGGGAAGGTGGCTGTTCCGACGACCCAGTCGACAAAGGAGGCGCCACAAACATGGGAGTCACCATCTCCACCTGGAAGCAGGTGGGCTACGATAAAGATGGAGATAACGACATTGATGTCTATGATCTTTGGTTAATGACCCGAGAAGATGCCACACGCGTTCTCCGGCTGTTTTACTGGAACCGATGGCGTGCTGATGAGATTCTTAACCAGTGCATCGCCGATATCCTGGTCGACTGGGTTTGGTGCAGCGGAAAATGGGGCATTGTCCTGCCTCAAAGGATTCTGGATGTGGAGGATGATGGAATTGTAGGTTGCTGTACCCTTCAGGCAGTAAATGGATCTGATCCAAAAGAACTTCACAAGAAGATTTTCGAGGATCGTCTCCGCTTTATCCGCAGGATCATCGAACGCAATCCATCCCAGAAGAGATTCGAATGTGGCTGGATCAACCGGCTGAATGATTTCAAATTTCAATAATTGTAATTCATGTCACTTATGTTCAAACAGTATTGCTTTTTGACCGTCCTGCTTCTCCTCCTTATCTCATGTTCCCCTGAAAAACGGCTCGCCAGGCTGATTGAACATCATCCGCAGCTCAAGGTGGCAGATACCCTGATCATTCGTGATACCATTCCGATTCCTCTGATTCAGGCAGATACGGTACTACATATTGATAGTCTCTATGATACCGTTGTCATTGAAAAGGAGAGGCTCCAGGTCTCTATCCTGCGCCTCCACGATACGCTATATCTGCAGGGAAAATGCAAAGCCGATACGATTTTTTTAGAGAAGAAGATTCCTGTAGAAAAGATTATCACCGTGAAACCAGATCGATTCAATCAATTGATCTCCCGGCTTCCTTGGCTAATAGTCGGATTGATCGCTGTTGTTCTCCTCATCATTTTTCTTTTTATCCGATTCAGATAGCTTTAGGCCATTGCAATAGATACGATTACGGTTATCATAATGAAGATTGGAAAGATGATCAGAATATATCCGGCCCATAAAAGGATGTTGCTCAATAATGTCATGAAGAATTTCTGCTTGTATATCCTCTTCAAAGCCACGAATATATAGATCAATATCAATGGCATCACAATCCAGTAATTCATGAAATATCCGGTTGTCATGGAGATCAATTCAATAATTACTGCAAACAGAAATATAAAGGCATGAATGTGTAAAGTGAAGATGAGGTGTTCATAGTAGAGTTTTTTCTTCCTGATATAGATCAATTTAAGTAATAGGGCAACTAAAGGTACGAGCAAGGCGATCAGTTTTGATATGTTCTTTGTTAGATATTCTGTAATCTTTCCGTTCCCCATCTTATCAAATTTCTCGGCTTGCCTATCCATATAGTCCATCGTCTCATCAGGCGCAATTATTTCATTTGAAGGTCGATTTACTGAATCAGGGAAATTACTGAAGGTAAATCCGATACTACCCGCACGTTCTTGTTCTGTAGTCGCCCATTTTATAATGTAATGTTCATTGATTGAAGCTAATAGAAAATAAAGGATGCTGATGACCAGGAACATCTTAAAGGGCTTGAAATACCTCACATGTTTGCCGGCAAGCCATTGTTTTGTAAGGTATCCAGGGCGGAACAGGAGTGGAAAAATGCTGTTGAAAAGTTTTGCGTCAATATGTAAGAAATCGAAGATCGACTCTTTCAGTAATCTTTTAAAGGTATAATCCTCTTTCAGGATTTTCTTTTGCCCACAAAAAGGACAATACTTAGTGGCAATAGCCAGCTCTTCTCCACAGTTTTGGCAGAAAACAATGTATTCCATTCTGATCAGATGAATTGAGTTCTATTTATATAGACTATATCTGATGCAAAAAGGTTGGGTAGCTAGTAGAAATACTCAATATCTTAGACAGGTATTCTTTTACCAGATCACTCTTTAAACCTCTCCTCCAGTAACTTCGAATTCCTGGGTGAGATCTTTAATCCGATGGTCTCGTTACCAAATTTCAGGTAAGCTGTATGAGTCCGGCGCTCCACTTTGGTCAAGAACCGGAGGTTAATGATATGAGAACGGCTGATTCGAAAGAAAGATGATTCAGGTAATAACTTGCCCACGTTATTCAGACTCACTGTCAATACCTCGTTTCTGTCATCAGTCAGGTAAATTTCACAATAATTCCGGCAAGCCTGACAGTAGATGATCTCGTTGGCGTCGAGGATGATATAGCCACTGCAGGTGTTGAACTTGAGCTGCTTTACCTGTGAGAGTTTCTCAATCAACCGTTCTATTTTCATGGGAAAGTCAGGGTGAGTGGATTGCTTCTCCAGTCGTTCCAGTGCATAGGAAAGCTCCGACGGATGGACCGGTTTCAGGAGGTAATCAAACGCTGCGTGCCGGATTGCCTCGATCGCATATTTTTCATATGCTGTCACAAAAATGATGGAAGGATTGTAGTGATCAGAACGGATCTCCCTTGCAAGATCAAATCCCGTTATCCTGGGCATTTGGATATCAAGGAAGAGCAGATCGGGTTTATCCGTATGAATCGGATCGATTGCCTCCTGAGGGTCGGTGTAAGTGCCGATACATTGAATGTTGGGATGGAGCTTAAGGTGCTCTTTCAGGGAAGAGATCGCCCTCTCTTCATCATCTACAATGATTGCCTGTAATCGGTTACTTGCCATGCTCACTGAATTTATAGGAGAAGTTCAAAGGGATCGTAATCCTTACCTGAGTGCCTGCAGGATGGTTTTGGTCATCAACCAGGTCAATAATCGTGTGCTGGATTTTGGAGGTGTTGTATTCATTGAACAACTTGAAATAATCCTCCATGATTCGCAAACCGAACCCCGTTGATCCGGTAGAGATCTCTTTTGCCCTGATACGGCCAATGCCATTGTCGGTCACCTCCAGCTCAAGATTACCACCCCCCTTTCGGATAGAGACCGTAAGTAAGCCTTTCTTCTCTTTATGCCTCAGTCCGTGTTTCACCGCATTCTCCACATAGATCTGAAGTAACATTTTGGGGACCTTCATTGACAGGTCTATCGATTCATCAATCTCCAGCGAATAATCAAACAGATCGGGATTACGCAAGATCTCCAGGTCGAGGTAGTTTTGTACGAACATGATTTCTTCGCTCAAGGGACGAACAATCTTATCAGTCGACTCGAGCGTATTTCGGATGAGCGCTGTGAACTTCAGGAAGGGGTGATAGACCTTCTGGCTCTCCTCCTGGATCATCGCCGCCATGGTATTGAACACATTGAATGTAAAGTGTGGATCCATCTGGTTTTTAATGGCTTTCAACTGCAACTCCATGATCTGACGCCTGACAAGTTCCCGGCGCTGGATCTGTATGAGCTGAATCTTCCGGATGAGGACAATAAACAGCCAGAAGAGAAGAACGATTCCGGCATAGATGGGAAATCTGGCATAATACCAGGGGTTTCGTTCGTAAACGAAAATGGAATACTTCCCATCACCGGAATGACAAATTCGGGGAGGTGCGTTGGTTGACTCGATCAATGAGATCTTTCCCCGTGGTTTACCGCTGGGAAGATTGACCTGTAAAGGATGGTCGAAATCACTGGAGGTTATCATATCATCTCCTTCAGAAAAATAAAGGAAATAGTCTCTTTGTCCGTCAGCATCAAGGTCCAACGTACTGTAGACTGAGAAATTCGAGTACCCAATATTCAATGAATCCAAAAACTCAAGGTTCTCGTTAAATCTGATCAGGTTGCCATGATAGTCATTGATCGATAATATCTTTTCACCATCATCTTCAGAGATAATCAGTTGGCGTTCATTTTTATCGGAAAGAGGAAATGTATATCGTACCTTAATTTTTCCTGATGCATCCACCAGCATGAGTTGAGGACGGTTCTCATGTGGCCCCCCATGGTTGTACAATACCGCAAGTAATGGTTCCCCTTTAATCGTTGTTGGTTCTATGCGAACCGTACTCTGAAATCCTGGAAACTCAACAGGCTCAAACCGGAGTCTCAGATTGGTATCCAACGACATGAGCCAGGCACTGTAATCCGAAAAACGGTATCCCAACGAATCAGCAATCGATCCCCCGGCCTCAGAATCTCCATAGATCTCAAGGATCCCATTCCTATCCAGGTCGGCCAGCTTAATGGTACTAAAATAAGTTCCGTACGATTCAGATGTGATCAGTTTGTCTTCCGGAATTGAATAGGCAACTACTACTCTTGGTATCTTTGCCCTGCCTGAAGAGATTGAGATAACCAGGTCGAGAAGCCCATCCCCTGTTAGGTCTCCCATGGTAATTTCCTCAATCTTCGGATCAGGCTCTCCATAGTTGTGGGAAAGAACACATAGCCTTTTTTTCTCAAAGTTAATGGGGGAAGTTGTATCGAATGGCTCTTTCCCATTTAAAAAAAGACTGTCTCCATCCCATGTAATCAAATAGATCTCCTCAAAGGAATCATGATCAGCATTACCTATGAAACAACTGCTCCATTTATCAACCAGTGTTCCATTGAAGTTCCATTGATCATAAACACCCCCGTCAGGTACGAATACCTGGAACGCTGCCATAGAATCCGAGTTGAACATCACGGCAACTCGCTCGCTGTTCCCATCGTGGTCCAGATCAGCATAGCGGATGCTGTACAATTCCTGTTGAGGGAGATTTCCGGATTCCAGAATGCGGATCCTATAC
>JADHVQ010000032.1 GCA_016783905.1 Bacteroidales bacterium
ATCCAAAAACAGCTCCGTCGTAAACGATAAGGGCAGAAGGTTTGATTTCAAAGGTGGGGTGATTCGGGATCATCCAGTTATACCCACCCGTCAGGAAATAGGTCCTGCGCTGCTGATAATAAGAGTTCCGGGCTTTGGATTGGAACAGTTGTCCGGCCGACAAACCGATGTAATATTTATCCGGCACTTCATAGTAGATTCCCAGGTCGGCATCAATGGTCAGGTCGCTCTTTTCATTGTTCTCCTGGAAAACAGGATCCCCGGGATCTATGATGTGTCCTTCAAATTTGGAAAAGTCAATCCGGTAGTTGACAAGGTTTGCCTGGATCCCGGCTGAGAACTCACCTGCCCCCACATCCATCCGGAAGGCATACCCGATTTTGACGCCAATGTTCTGAGAAAAGCCTATCCGGTCCAGCATGATACTCCCACCCAGGGCTCCGTGCAGAAATTTGAGTGGGGAATCCACCGTGAGGAAGATTGTTTCCGGCGCAATCCGGTTTCCGTCGTTATCCTTGAAACCCAACCACTGTTCCCGAATCAGTCCATTGATACAAATCCCCCCGTTACTTCCGGCATAACCCGGGTTGAATGTCATCTGATTAAACATATATTGGGTTAGGACCACGGGCTGCTGAGCCCTAACAGCAGGAACGGATAAAACAACAAGAAGGATAAGGGAGCTAATAATCCGCATCAAGGATAGGCGTAATAAAAGCTTGCTTTTAAATGGTCCGGATTCTCGTCTCAATAGAAGTGGTTGTTAGGGTTAGTGAAAAAAGCACGTAAAAGTACAAAAATAATGCAATCGTGATGGTTCCCTCAAATTTACAACAAAAAAATAACTTTCCAGCCCTGAACGATAAACTCTCCGATTAGCCTAGTTGAATAGTTTAATGATATCGTTGGCATTTGCCCAGATCAGGATGCCGAAGAGAATGACCATTCCAACCACCTGGGCATATTCCAGGAATTTGTCGCTCGGTTTCCGGCGGAAAATGATCTCGTAAAGGAGGAAAAGCACGTGTCCTCCATCCAGTGCGGGAATGGGTAGGATATTCAATACTGCAAGCATGATCGAGAGGAAGGCAGTCATGGACCAGAAAGCCCGCCAGTCCCAGATGGCGGGGAAAAAGTTGCCGATGGCTATGAATCCACCGACCGACTCATACGCTTTCTCCTGTGAAAAGAGCAGCTTAATCGATTTCAGGTAGTTGCCGGTTCCTTCGTAGACCCTGACAATTCCGGCAGGGATCGCAGTGATGATATTGTATCTTTTCTCGTGAAAGGTCAGAAAATCAACCGGGGATTTTGGGTATATGCCCAGGAGTCCGCCGACAGGAACCTCCACGGGAACGACCAGGGTATCACCTCCCCGAAGCACCGCAACCCGTATCATTTCATTTTTATGTAGCTGTACCGTCTCCCTGAACTGGTCAAAAAATAACAGGAGGCTGTCGTTTAACCCGATGATCTGGTCTTCCACCAGGATGCCAGCCTGTTTTCCTTTCGAGTCATCCGTAAAAGCCCCGACCACAAATGGGATCCTCACTGAGATAAAGTCAGGGCTTTTGTGCTTGATGAGTTTTGCAATGGAACCTTCTGGGATGAGGATCTCAAAGGGCTCCTCATCGCGGATGACCTGGATGGTTGTAGCCTCTTCGAGAATGATGGTTTTAGGGATATCTAAAAAATCCTCTACCACGATATGATCCACCGAAACGATCTTATCCCCATTCCTCAAACCCATTTCATAACCAAGCGAATCGACGGTGATCCCATACTTGACTTCATTCGTAGGGAGGTAATCGTAGCCCCAAACCGCGAGCATTCCGATGTAGATGACCACTGCCAGAAGCAGGTTGACAAAAACCCCGGCCAGCATCATGATGAGCCGCTGCCAGGCTGGTTTGGAGCGAAACTCCCAGGGTTGGGGAGGTTGCTTCATCTGATCTTTGTCCATCGACTCATCGATCATTCCTGAAATCTTCACATAACCACCCAAAGGAAGCCAACCTATCCCATATTCTGTGTCACCCCATTTGCATTTAAAGAGAGAGAACCAGGGATTGAAAAAGAGGTAGAATTTCTCAACACGGGTTTTGAAGATCCGGGCAGCGATGAAATGGCCAAGTTCGTGGAAAATTACCAGGATAGATATAGCGAGCAGAAACTGGAGTGTCTTGATCAGGATTTCCATGATTGTTCAGATATGATTTTGGTTGCTTTTTCAGTGGTTTGATGATGCGTGTTAATATAATCTTCAAGACAGGGTTGCTGGAGATGTGGTATTGATTCGAGGCATTGTTCAATGACTGCAGGTATTCCAAAGAACGGGAGCTGTTTTGCCAGAAATGCCTGCACTGCCTTTTCATTAGCGGCATTCAGGATACAGGGAGCATTGCCTGCAGCCTCCAGTGCCTGGTAAGCCAGCTGCAGGTTCCTGAACAACTCCCTGTCGGGTTGTTCAAAGGTCAGGAAAGGATATTCCGAAAAACTGAGACGGGGTAGGTCTGCCGGAATCCTTTCGGGGAAACCCAATGCATAGAGAATAGGCAGACGCATGTCAGGAACTCCCATCTGTGCTTTCATGGAGCCATCAGAAAACTGAACGATGGAGTGGATCACCGATTGCGGATGGACCACCACATCGATTTGTTCAGGAGCCAATCCGAACAACCAGTGTGCTTCGATCACCTCCAGCCCTTTGTTCATCAAGGTAGCGGAGTCGATTGTGATCTTATGTCCCATGTTCCAGTTGGGATGGTTTAAGGCCTCATCGATCCCGGCTTGTTCCACCTCACTCCTGCTCTTCCCGCGAAAGGGGCCTCCGGAGGCGGTCAGGTAAATCTTCTCCACGCTCCGGAGATCTTCTCCTATAAGGCATTGAAAAATAGCTGAATGTTCCGAATCAATGGGAATGATGGTTGCCCGGTTTTTCGCAGCCTTGGCCATGATGAGCTCGCCGGCTATCACCAGGGACTCCTTGTTAGCCAGCGCTACTGGTTTGCCTGCTGAAACAGCAGTATAGGTTGGGATCATTCCCGCATAGCCTACCAATGCATTCAGGATGATATCGACCCCCTCCATCTCCACGATCTGGGAAATAGCATCCTCTCCGGCAAACACCTTTACCGGGTATTTTTGAAGCCCGTCGCGAAGCCGTGAATAACAATCAGGATTTCCGATGACTACCGCATTAGGCTGAAATTCTATCGCCTGCCCGATCAACTGATCACAGTTGTTTTGTGCGGTCAGCACCTCTACTCCGAAATGCTCCGGATGATTCCGCACCACCTCCAGCGCCTGCTTTCCGATAGAGCCCGTCGATCCCAGTATGGTAAGTTGCTTCCTCAATCCTTTTTCTGATGCGTTTAGAATGAAATAAAATCTTGTGGATTCACGGGTGTACCCTGACTCCATAGTTCGAAATGCAAATGCGGTCCGGTTGTCAGTTCGCCGGTTTCGCCAATGATCGCAATGGCTTCCCCCGCTTTCACAATATCACCTACCCGTTTTAATAGAGCAGAATTGTGTTTATAGATGGAAATAATTCCCTGAGGATGCTGAACACCAATTACATAACCTGTTTCAACCGTCCATGTACTGAAGATCACGGTGCCGTCAAGGACCGACTTGATTGCTTCGTTTTTCTTTGAAACGATGTCGATCCCGAAATGTTGTTTATCGGCATCAAACTCATTTGTGATGACCCCTTTGATCGGCGTAAAGAAGAGCAGGTTTCCCAATAAATGACTTCGCTGGGTAGCTTTTTCGGCCGATTCGATCTGGTAGAGACTGTATTTGCTTTGAGTCTCAATTTCAGCCCTTAACAATGAATCTTCATGCGATCTCGTAAGCCGGATCTCCTTATAACTGGTGGCTGTGTCCTTCGGAAGGGCCCGGTCGTCAACTATCTCCTCACAGCTGATGATCCGTTTCAGATTCTCGATGAAAAGATCCTTTCTGATCAGGTCTTTTTCGATGGAATCGGTCGTGAACTGGAGATCATACAGCTCTTTTTTCAAGCCTACATTTGTATATCCGGGGATGTACTCACGAAGCGGAGTAAAGGCAATCAATACACTGGTCAGAAAAATCAGGATGATGATGATCGTTCCCAGGGCGATAAAAACATTCAGGCGGGTCAGGCGGAAGGTCAACCGCTCTTCCATGGTTTCGTCGTGCATGATGACCAGCCGGTACTTCCATTTCAGCTTGTTATACCATTTGGCTCTTTTTGTATTGCCCGTTGTTTTTGCCATTCAGTTTCTCCTGCTCCAGGTTTTGGGCTGCAAATATCGTAAAATATAATATTTTTGTGAAATTTTAGTTATATCCATACACGTTATTGCACTGTGAATCTGAAGAATTTATACCTGTCGGGATCCCCCCTTTTTCTTCTGGCCTGTTTGATCATGATCAGCGGGTGTTCCACCAAGAAGAATACCTTCACCCGCCGGGCGTATCACAACCTGACCTCGCATTATAATGTATACTGGAATGGGATGGATAAACTCCGTTCGGGTGTCAGGGAATACCAGAGCACGATCCAGGACAACTATGCACTTATTCTTCCGGTCTATAATTATGGCGATAAATCCAAAGTAGGAACGATCTCCCAGCATGCCGATATCGGTATCACCAAAGCCTCCAAAACCATTCAGAAACACTCGATGGTCTTCAACCAGAAGGAGTATGTGAAGTGGATTGATGACGCTTACCTCCTGATCGGGAAATCTTACTATTACAAGCAGGATTACGGCATGGCACGCCGGACCTTCGAGTTCATTATCAAGACATACAACAAAAATGAGATCAAGTATGAGGCAATGCTATGGCTGGCAATGTCGAATGTACAGATGAAAGATTTCAAGCGGGCAGAACCGATGCTTGACATGCTTCAGAATAAGATCAACCAGGGAGAGGCACCGGAAAAATTTGAGATGCCGATCAATCTGGCCTATGCCCAGTTTAACATCCTGCAGCAAAAATTTAATGCCGCTGTTCCCTACCTTCAACAAGCAATAGAACTGAATCCCGGACATGAGATGAAAACACGTTGCCTGTTCATCCTTGGTCAGATCTACCAGCGAAACGGGGATTATGCCGCCGCCACGCAGAAATACAAATCGGTGATCAAACGGAATGCCTCTTTTGAGATGGAGTTCAACTCCAAGATCAACATGGCTCAGTGTTACGATACACAAAGTGGGGACAAGGATTATATAGTAAAGAGGCTAATCCGGATGCTGAAGGACGAAAAGAACAAAGAGTTTCTGGATCAGGTTTATTATGCACTTGCCCAGGTTTCGCTTAAGGATTTTGATACCGTTGCCGGCATCGATTACCTGGCCAAATCGGTGACTGCCAGCCGGGGTAACAACTACCAGAAAGCGATCTCGGCCCTGGCCCTGGCCAACATCTATTTTGCCATTCCCGATTACTCTTTGGCACAAGCCTATTACGACAGTACGATGCAATTCCTCCCCCCTTCCTTCCCGAACTACAAGGAGATCAAGCGCAAAACTTCAACCCTGACCGACCTGGTTGCCAACCTTCAGATCATCCAGCTGGAAGACAGCCTGCAGATGCTGGCTATGTTGCCGGAAGAAGATCGCAACCGCAAAATCGATGAATTTATCACCCAACTATTGCTGGAAGAGCAAAGACAGAAACTGGAAGAGATGGAGCAAAGAGAGAATCCGAATCTCTTTGGCACCCCTGAAAAGCAAATGTCCACGGTGGCCGGTTCCCGCGAAGGGAAATGGTATTTTTACAACACCACTGCGCTTTCTAACGGATTTTCGACCTTTGCCAGGAAATGGGGCAGAAGGAAGCTGGAAGACCTCTGGTTTCTCAGTGATAAAAATATCATCTCTTTTGATGAGGCCATGGTTGAAAGTGATACGGCAATGATGGCCGGTGATACAACGGGTGGCCGGGGCCTCCCGGAGGTTACCAATCCAAAGAAACGGGAATACTATCTCAAGGATATCCCGCTAACCCCGGAACAACTGGAGGTCTCCAACCAGCGAATCGCTGATGCCTATTATAATGCAGGATTTATCTACATCGATGGTCTGAAAGATTATAAAAACTCCATTGAATCGTTTGAAACCCTCCTGAACCGGTTCCCGGAAAACAATCATGAAGTTCCTTCCTGTTACGAACTGTATATTTTATACGGGGATCTCAACAATCAACCGAAGAGTGACTATTACCGAAATCTGATCCTGAACCAGTTCCCGGAGACCGACTATGCAAAGCTGTTGATTAATCCCGATTACTACAAAGAGATGCAGCAACAACAGTCGCTGGCAGCCAAACTCTATGAAGAGACCTGGCTGGCTTTCAATAACCAGCAATACTACATGGTGCTGCATAACTCCGATCAGGCCATCACCGAATTTCCCTCTGATACTACCCTGATTCCGAGGTTTGAATACCTCAGGGCCCTGGCCCTGGGCAAGGTAGAGGTGGTGGATTCACTGGTTGTAGCGCTTCAGGGGATTGTATCCAAATACCCAACGCATGAGGTCAGGCCTTTGGCGATAAACATCCTGGAGTACCTGAGTAAACAACGAAATGCCAAAGGTGATCCGTTGGCTCCGGATCCCACCCAACCCGAAGATCCGAGCGAAAAACTGTACACTTACTACCCCAACTCCATCCATTTTTACATCCTGATCGTCAACGGGAGTATAATGGATGTAAATGCGTTGAAGATCAAATTATCCGATTTCAACAATAAATACTTCCGGTTGGAGAACCTGCAGGTGAACAGCCTGCTTCTGGATAATACCAGGGAGATGATCACCGTCAATAATTTCTATGATGCACAAAAAGCGGTAGACTATTATCTCTCAATTAAGGGTAGTCCCTACGTTTACAACAAGCTTGAGAATGTTGGGGATTTTGCCGATTTTGTGATCTCCGTGGAAAATTACCCGATCTTTTATAAGAATAAAGATACCGGGCTATATAAACGTTTTTTTAAAAAGAATTACAATACAACCGGAGCAGATTAAGGAAGAAGCTATTTTTTTTGTAATTTTGTTATAACTATTTACATAATCATATTTTTTACACCATGGCTAAAGAAAAAGAAACGGAAATACCCTCTATCAATTTATTGGGAAGCGGTACGACCGTGAAGGGAGACATCAAAATGAACGGGGATTTTAGAATTGATGGTACACTGGTTGGTACCATCGAATGCAAAGGGAAGGTTGTAGTTGGCTCATCTGGCGTCATTGAAGGAGAGATCATATGTCAGAATGCCGATCTCTCGGGGCAGGTCAAAGCTCATGTGAAAGTTGCCGAATTACTGACCCTGAAAGAGTCAGCCAGGTTCTCCGGAGATATCGTGACAAATAAACTGGCCATCGAACCGGGAGCAAAGTTTTCCGGCAGCTGTCAGATGGAGGATGTTTCAAAAGAGAAGAATCCAACAGCAACCATTGAGAGTATCCGATCCGAAGAGAAGTCTTAACAACTATGCCCGCTATTCCAGTATCGCCATTCAGATGGTGGTGATCATTATCCTTGGAGTTTTTGGCGGGTATAAACTGGATATGTGGTTGAATACCCAGCCTATCCTTACTGTCATCCTCTCTCTGCTATCCGTTTTTATAGCTATCTATCTTGTAACCAAAGACCTTCTTAAAAAAAGGAACCACAAATGAAAGCTCCCTATATCTCCTTCCTGAAAAACCTGCTGATCTTTTCCCTGATTATTGTGGTCATCTACATTGGATTAAGCTATTTACTTCCGGAGCGCTATTTCAGTGTGGCGTTACCTTATCTCTTCCCCTTCTATATTGCCACAACCCTGATCTCCTATCACTTTTTACTTCGGTCACTTCACAAGAGGTTTAGCAAGTTTGTCAACCGTTTTATGGCAGCGACAGCCATTAAGCTCTTCTGGTATGTGATCATCATGGTATCCTGCATCCTGATCTTCCGGACTGATGCCATCTCTTTTGCTATCAATTTTTTTATCCTCTATCTGTGCTATACCCTCTTTGAAACAATCTCCCTGGTCAGATACTCGAAGTCATACACCAATTCCTAATTCTTCCAACAAGTCATAAATGCGAGTTTTTCGAAGAGACTGTTTGGTGCTCGGATTCCTTCTTTTCTGCGGGATTCGCATTACATCCGGATCTCCTCAATCAGAGGTTGAATATTTTCAAAAAGATACAGACACATCATATATCGAAGATTATAAAGAGCTGCTGACTACCCGTTTCTACCTCCTTGCGCAGAATACCAGCCTGGTCATCTTCCCGGATTTGGAAGCCACCATGGTCTTTCAACCAAATGAAACAGGGCGCTTTGGTCTGGCTGCTTTTTACAGCTGGTTCGGGCTTGGCCTTTCAGTAGGAACAAAACTCTTCCGCAAAAATCCTGACATCTATGGCAGTACGAAGGCATATGATTTCCGGGTGAATGCCTATGGGAAATTCATGGCCGTGGAGGGATATCTTCAGTACTACCAGGGATTTTACATGAACTACCGATCCAAAGATCTGAAAGAGACATTCAAAATCCCCGGCATGGATTTGATCTCCATAGGTATTGATGGAATGTATATTTATAATTTCTCGAAATTCTCAATCCGGGCCTCTTTTACCCAGGACGAACGCCAGAAAAGAAGCGCCGGCAGTCTGATTGTGAAACCTACAATACGCTACTATTATGTCAACAGCGATACCGGGATCATTCCCGGTAAGATCCTGGATATCTATTCCCTGAAGCAGGAGAATATCCTCTCCGGTAACTTCTATACACTCGGACTAGGTCCGGGGTATATCTATACGTTGGTGTTTCTGAAGAATTTTTACCTCACGGCCGGGGGGCAGATTGAGATGAACTGGAGTTCGTATCACTACAACACCACCTATGGATCATACCGCAAGACGGGATTCTCATTTCCGACATCGATCAGGGTTGCGTTGGGATATAATTCGGATCCATGGTTCATCGGAAGCAGCTTCATCTCAACGGTATACTATTTTCAGCCCGGCCCACGGGTGCAGGATGACTTCCACTACCACCTGACCCAGATCCGGTTCTGGGCAGGCACCCGCTTCAACGCCTTCAAACGGTGGAACAAAAAAAAGTTGTAATTTTATCCTCAACTCAGAAGTCATGGTCTACATCACGCGCCGGGAACATTTCAACGCAGCCCACCGGTTGTTCCGATCCGATTTTTCCGAAGCAGAAAACCTTCGCGTTTTCGGAAAATGTTCCAACCCTAACTGGCACGGACATAATTACATTCTCTATGTCACTGTGAAAGGGAATGTGAATCCGGATACCGGCTTTGTAGTGAACCTGAAAGCGCTGAGCCAGCTTATCCGGGAAAGGATCATCGAAAAGCTGGATCACAAAAACATCAACCTGGAGGTCGACTTCATGGCAGGGCAACTGACCTCCACAGAAAACCTTGCGATAGCAATTTGGGAAGAGCTGGAATCCGAAATCCGGAAAATGGGGGGCATCCTGCATTTGGTAAAGGTAGAAGAGACCGAAAATAATTCGGTTGAATATTTCGGGAACTAACTGGTTTAAACGAACAAAGATGGAAAAAAAACTGAGTTACGAAAAAAATGAAGATTTCGACCCGGAACGGATCGAGAAGTTAAGTTATCATTACAAAGAGATCCTGCAGCTCATCGGGGAGAATCCAGCCCGTGAAGGCCTTCTATCGACCCCAATAAGAGTGGCTAAATCCATGCTATTCCTAAACCAGGGATATGCCCTCGATCCCGAAGAGATTCTCTCGTCGGCCAAATTCAGGGAGGACTACCGGGAGATGGTAATCGTAAAAGACATTGAAATTTACTCCCTGTGTGAGCATCATATGATCCCCTTCATTGGGAAGGCTCATGTGGCCTATATCCCCGATAAATTCATCACCGGTCTCAGTAAAATAGCCAGGGTGGTGGAGATCTATTCACGCCGGTTGCAGGTTCAGGAGCGGCTCACTACACAGATCAAGGATGCGATCAACAAGACATTACGTCCGCTTGGTGTGGCTGTCGTCATCGAGGCACAACATTTGTGCATGTCCATGCGCGGCATTCAGAAACAAAACTCTGTGACAACTACATCCGATTTTGTGGGAGCCTTTGAACGGGATAAAACCCGGCAGGAGTTTTTGCACCTAATTAGCACGAAATTACATTAAAGATAAAATTAACATTCATGAAAGCTCCAAATAACAATAATCAATTAACAAATAAGTTCCAATATTCAATGATACAGTGATCAAAATAGTTATGTTTATTGAGATTTTGGTAATTGGAGTTTATTTGTTATTTGGCTTTTGGTAATTGGAATTTAAAGTATAGGAGATCTTAATATGACTGAATCGAATAATCAAGGTTTCATTGCCACCGGAAATCCCGCACAAACCACCACCGGGGTGGTTGCCAAAACCTTCATAGCCAGTGTTTTCATCTGGATGACCCTGGCGTTGGTGATCACAGCTGTAACCGCCTACTGGTTTGCTTCCGATCAGGCGCTGATCGGCTCGCTGGTCAATTTTGAAACCGGCAAGATGTCGGGATTGGGCTGGTTTATCATGCTGGCCCCTTTAGGATTCGTGTTGCTCATGTCATTTGGTTATCAGAAATTGTCGCCTGCCATAATGACATTGTTGTTCATCGTATTCTCAGTCCTGATCGGGATGAGCCTCAGTTTTATCCTGATCGTTTACACGGCAGCATCGGTTTACAAAACCTTCGCCATCACTGCCGGGATGTTCGGAATCATGGCAGTGACCGGATACACTACTAAAACCGATCTGACCAAATTTGGCTCCATCATGTTTATGGGGCTGATCGGGATCATCATCGCCATGGTGGCCAACTTCTTCCTGAAATCGAGTATGCTGGAGTATATCATCAGCGTGATCGGTGTGCTGGTTTTCACCGGTCTGACCGCATACGATGTCCAGAAACTGAAACGGATAGGCAGTCAGACACTCGATGCAGGAAATACAAGAAAACTGGCTATCATGGGAGCGCTGACCCTCTACCTCGACTTCATCAACCTCTTTCTGTTTCTGCTCAGGTTGTTGGGGGACAGGAGATAATACCCCTAAATCCCCTTAAAGGGGACTTTCTCCCTCCCTTGTTGGAGAGGGTTAGGGAGGGGTAAATTGATTTGCGAATTACGAATTAAAAATTTATGAAAGCTTACGTGTTTCCAGGACAGGGTGCCCAATTTGTAGGGATGGGGAAAGATCTTTATGAGAGCTCCACGGTTGCCAAAGAGATGTTTGAACAGGCTAACGAGATTCTCGGATTCAGGATCACCGATCTGATGTTTGTCGGTACCGATGAAGACCTTCGGCAAACCAGAGTAACCCAGCCTGCGATTTTCCTTCACTCGGTCATCCTGGCGGCTACGCTTGGGGATGATTTCAATCCTGACATGGTAGCCGGTCACTCCCTGGGTGAGTTTTCTGCCCTGGTGGCCAATAAATCCCTCTCCTTTGAAGACGGTTTAAGGCTGGTTGCCACCCGGGCACAGGCAATGCAAAAGGCCTGTGAAAAAGAGCCCTCTACCATGGCTGCCATCATCGGTATCGATGACGAGAAGGTCAAAGAGATCTGTGCATCCATTGATGAAATTGTAGTCCCAGCCAATTTTAACAGTCCCGGTCAGCTGGTTATTTCCGGCAGCATCAAAGGCGTTGAAATTGCCTGTGAACAAATTAAAGCTGCCGGTGCAAGAAGAGCCCTGCCGCTGAAAGTGGGTGGTGCTTTCCACTCCCCCCTCATGGAGCCGGCCCGTATTGATCTCTCCCTGGCCATCCACAACACCTGGTTCGACCCACCGATCTGCCCGGTATATCAGAATGCTACAGCACAACGCGTGGAAGATCCGCAGGTGATCAAAGAGAACCTGATCGCCCAGTTGACTGCCCCGGTGCTCTGGACCCAGCTGGTGCAACAAATGATCGCCGATGGCGCAACTACCTTCATCGAAGTAGGCCCCGGCAGTGTACTACAGGGCCTGATCGCTAAGATCGGAAACAACGTTACTGTTATGGGAGCCTGATACTATCTCTTCAAATACTGCTCGTCGTAATATTTCTGGTAAGCGCCGGACGTAACATTCGTCAACCACTCTTCGTTGGAAAGGTACCATTCGACTGTTTTTTCCAGTCCCTCTTCAAACTTCAGGGAGGGTTTCCAGCCCAGCTCTTTCCGGACCTTTGAAGAGTCAATGGCATACCGGAGATCATGACCTGCACGATCCTTCACAAAGGTGATCAGCCTCTCAGAGGTGCCGGGCTCCCGCTCAAGCTTTTTATCCATGATCCTGCACAACAACCGGATCAGGTTGATATTTTGCCATTCATTGTTCCCCCCGATATTATAGGTTTCTCCTGTGATGCCCCGGTGGTAGATCAGGTCAATGGCGCTGGCATGATCCTCCACATAAAGCCAGTCCCTTACGTTTTCTCCTTTTCCGTAAATAGGAATTGGATTATTATGCTTGATGTTATTGATGGAGAGGGGAATCAGTTTCTCCGGGAACTGAAACGGGCCATAATTATTGGAGCAATTGGAAAGCACGACAGGAAGTCCGAATGTGTGGAAGTAAGCACGCACCAGGTGATCAGAACTGGCCTTGGAAGCCGAGTAAGGGCTGCGGGGGTCATACGCAGTTGTTTCATGAAAGAGCCCGGTTTCACCCAACGAACCATACACCTCATCTGTAGAGATGTGATAAAACCGTTTGTCATTCTCCGGACTATCCTTCCAGGCAGCACGTGCAGCATTTAAAAGGTTGACCGTACCGATGATGTTGGTGTAGATAAACTCCATCGGACTGCTGATAGACCGGTCGACATGCGATTCTGCAGCCAGGTGGATCACGCCATCGATATGGTAGGATTTAAAGATCTCCATGACCGTTACTCCCTCTATGATATCGGCCTTCACAAATTCGTAATTGGGCATCTTTTCTATGTCGCGAAGATTCTCCAGATTCCCGGCATACGTCAGGTTGTCGAGGTTGATGATCTTGTATTTTGGATATTTGCTTATAAAGAGCCGGACTACATGCGATCCGATGAATCCAGCTCCACCCGTAATTAATATCGTTTTCATGATCCTTTAAAAATATGTTTCGCCAGCGATTCTTCCCACCTCCATGCCGAAAGTGTCATCTCATCCAGGGTTTTCTCCGCTTTCCACCCCAGTTCCTTATTCGCATATTCCGTATCGGACCAAACCTCTACGACATCCCCAGGCCGGCGGTCCATGATCCTGTAATCCAATTTTACGCCTGTGGATCTTTCAAAGGATTTAATCACCTCCATTACCGAGAACCCATTTCCAGCTCCCAGATTGAAGACCTCTACTTTTTCTTTGCCTTTCTTCTCAATCATCCGTTCGATGGCTATCACGTGTGCCTTGGCCAGATCCACCACGTGAATGTAATCGCGGATAGCTGTCCCGTCGGGAGTAGGATAATCGTCACCCCAAACCCGGAGGTACTCCCGGATGCCAATGGCCGTTTGTGTAATGTAGGGCATCAGGCAATTGGGGATCCCAATGGGGAGTTCACCGATCAATGCCGACTCATGAGCGCCAATCGGGTTGAAATACCTCAGCAGAATTGAATAAATGTCATTTACATCGCTGGTGAAGGTGATGATCTCTTCCGACATCTGCTTGGTATTACCATAGGGCGACCAGGCTTTTTTGATCGGGGAATCTTCCCTGACCGGTAACGTATCTGGTTGACCGTAAACCGTGCAGGATGAAGAGAATACAATATTCCGGATGCCATTGTCGATCATCCCTTGCAGGATATTCATGAGGGAGTCCAGATTATTCCGGTAATACATCAGAGGTTTCTCCACCGACTCACCAACCGCCTTGAAGGCGGCAAAATGGATGATGGCCTCGATGTCACTATGTGTCTGAAAAAATTCGGCAGTTCTCTCCGGTTCAGTCAGATCAAACTGCTCAAACAGGGGCCGTGTTCCGGTGATCCTGGTAATGTTATCCAGTACCTCAATGGAGGAGTTCGAAAGGTTGTCGACAATGATCACCTCATACCCCTTTTGCTGAAGCTCCACTGCCGTATGCGATCCAATATACCCCGTTCCTCCTGTCACTAATATCTTCATTTTTTCAATATTGAATAAACGTATCTAAACTATATTCGTCATTCGTAATTCGTCATTCGTAATTTCACTTTACAGGCTCCAATATAGTAAATCTTTGATTTTATTCCTAAATATTCCCTTTACATCGATCAAAATACCATGCTTTCCGGTGATGCATTTGAAGTACTCTTCCGTCAGTTCAAGGTAGGGTTTATGACTAACCGCCACGATGACCGCATCGTAATCATCCTGCAACGTTTCCGTCAGACCAAAGCCATACTCCTCCTCCAATTCCCTGCAGTTCGCGTAGGGATCAGTCACATCCACATTTACTCCGTACTGCTTCAGTTCCGAGATAAGGTCGGCTACCCGGCTGTTTCTTACATCACTTACATTCTCTTTGAAAGTAGTTCCCATGATGAGGACCTTCGCATGCAGCACATTCTTGCCGGTGGCGATCAGTTTTTTAACAGTTTGTTTGGCAACGTAAAAGCCCATCGAATCGTTAATGTACCTTCCGGCATTGATCACCCGGGCATGGTAACGGTACTCTTCAGCCTTATAGGTGAGGTAATAGGGATCGATTCCGATGCAATGGCCGCCAACAAGCCCAGGGTAAAATTTCAGAAAATTCCATTTGGTTCCTGCTGCTTCAATTACATCGAAAATGTTCACCTCCATCCTGTTGAAGATCACCGACAGCTCATTCATGAAAGCGATGTTGATATCCCGCTGGGCATTTTCAATGATCTTGGCCGCTTCAGCTACCTTCAGTGTGGGTGCCCGGTGAACACCTGCCGTCACCACCAGTTCATACGTCCTGGCCACAATATCCAGCGCCTCTTCATCGCATCCTGATACAATCTTCACCACGGTGGTGAGGGTATTCACCTTGTCTCCCGGATTAATCCGTTCAGGGGAGTATCCAACCTTGAAATCCATCCCCATCTTCAACCCGGAAAACTTTTCCAGGACAGGAACACAATCCTCTTCCGTAGCGCCGGGGTAAACCGTCGATTCATACACCACATAGTCACCTGGCTTCAACACTTTCCCCACCGTCTCGCTGGCCTTGATCAGTGGAGTCAGATCAGGGAATTTATGGCTGTTAATGGGGGTAGGCACAGCCACCACATGGAAAGAGCACTCCTGTAATTCCTCCGGATTGGAGGTAAAGGTGATATCACAACCATCGAAGGCCTCGGGCGGGAGCTCTTCACTGGGATCTTTCCCCTGGCGCATCAGCTCCACGCGATCCTCCTTGATATCAAATCCGACCACCCGGATTTTCCGGGCAAATTCCAGTGCGATCGGCAATCCGACATAGCCCAGGCCGATCACAGATAGTTTTGTCTCTTTCTTCAGTAATTTATCATATAGATCCATATCCATTTCAGGTTTATTGATTTTTCGTTGATGTAGATTTTATCAGATTAAAATTTGTTTAAGCAGGGGGTGGTAATTCCCTTTGAGTCCTTTTGGTTTGGCATTCCGGATATCGTATACGGTGTTGATGCTGGATCGGACATCGTGCAATCCATACCCTTTTCCGGCCAAAATCTTTTCATAGCTGATCGTATGGAGATCGGTAAAGCCTTCGCTGAACTCAAATTCCTCCCCATCTATCGACAGGGAGCGGTAGGTACTTTTACCGTTTGTTTTAAAGGTACCTGGCACATCCCCGTAGTTCAGGCTCAGGAACCACCGCACCCGGGCCCGTTGGAGTTCAAGTAATCCAGCTGCCCGGGTTTCGGTCAGCAGGTGGACCTGGTTTTCCTTCACTTCGCCAAAGATCCAGGCCAGCATATCAAAAAAATGGACTCCGATGTTTGTACCGATGCCTCCCGATTTCTCCATATTTCCTTTCCAGGAGCGGTGATACCATTTTCCCCTGGAGGTGATGTAGGTTAAGTCGATGTCGTGGAATTGATTTTTCGGCCGGCTGTCAATTTTTTCCTTGAGTGCCACGATTGCCGGATGGTGCCTCAGCTGAAGGATGGTATAGACCTTATTACCTGACTCTTTTTCAATCATTTTCAGTGCATCTACATTCCAGGGATTCAACACAATGGGCTTTTCGCAAATGGCATGGGCATCGTTTCTCAAGGCTAGCCGGATATGGGCATCATGCATATAATTCGGGGAGCAGATGGTGACGTAATCCACTTTCCGGTCACCCATCCGGTTCCGGGATTGAGCCAGCCTCCTCAATTTGTCGAGGTGCCGGTCGAAACGCTCCGGTTCAATGAAGAAGTCGGCATTTGGGAAATAACTGTCCATGATCCCAACTCCATCGTAAGGATCGAGGGCTGCAATCAGTTCATTCCCGGTCTCTTTGATCGCCTTCATGTGACGCGGGGCAATGTACCCCGCCGCACCGATCAGTGCGAAATTAAGCGGTCTTTGGGTGGATTTCATATCAATCAGGAAGTTTCATTACAGTCCCATTCATTAATTGATATCGTTCTTTGCTTTCCGGACAGATGGCGATCCCCTCTGCATCAAACTTCAGCCGGTGGCCATATTGGCTCATCCAGCCCACCTGTTTCCCGGGATTTCCCACGATCAGGGCGTAGGGAGGAACATCTTTGGTTACTACCGCACCGGCTCCGATAAAAGCGAACTCCCCAATCACATGTCCGCATAAAACCGTGGCGTTAGCTCCGATGGATGCCCCTTTCCGGACCAGGGTCTGTACATACTGATCCCTCCGGATGACCGCACTCCGTGCATTGGTGATGTTTGTAAATACCATGGAGGGTCCCAGGAAGACATCATCCTCACAGATGACTCCGGTATAGATGGAGACGTTGTTCTGAACCTTCACATTATGGCCGAGCTTCACTCCGGGAGAGACCACCACATTCTGTCCCAAATTACAGTTTTCGCCAATCTCACACTCCTGCATGATGTGGGTAAAATGCCAGATCCTGGTCCCTTTGCCGATGGAACATCCATCGTCGATGACCGCGGTTTCGTGGGCAAAATAGGGTTTCTCCATTGGACTATCGGTTAATGACTTCAAGCAGGGAAGAGGTGATATAAGCCAGCTGTTCCTCATCCAGCTCGGTATGCATCGGAAGGGATATCACATGTTCGGAGAGTGACTCAGTGACAGGGAAATCTCCTTCCTTGTACCTGGGATCGATGTAAGCTTTCTGCATATGGAGTGGAACAGGGTAGTAGATCATGACCGGGATCTCTTTGGAAGCCATGAACTCCTGCAGCGCTTTCCGGTCGATGTTGTTGGTAACAAGGGTGTACTGATGAAACACATGTGTGGATTTGTGGTACCGCACAGGTGTTTTCAACCCGGGTTGTCCGGCAAAAGCCTTGTCATAGAAATCCGCTGCGGCCCGGCGTTTTACCGCATACTCATCCAGGTGTTTCAACTTCACTTTTAACACCGCTGCCTGGATGCTGTCGAGACGGGAATTCACCCCGATGAAATCATGGTAATAGCGAACGGTCATTCCGTGGTTGACAATGAAGCGAAGCTGGCTGGCAAGTTCATTATCATGGGTAAAGATCGCTCCCCCATCGCCATAACACCCCAGGTTCTTGGACGGAAAGAAGGAGGTACAACCCACATGCCCGATGGTACCTGCTTTTTTTTGCAAACCGTCATGGAAGATATAATCTGCGCCAATGGCCTGGCAGTTGTCCTCAATGACATAGAGGTTATGCTGACGGGCAATCTCCAGGATCTCCTCCATGGGTGCACATTGTCCGAAGATATGAACAGGCACAATGGCTTTCGTCTTAGGTGTAATGGCCCGTCGGATCGCTTCCGGGTCAATGTTAAACGTATCAGGATCCACATCCACCAGCACGGGAGTCAGTTTGAGGAGAGCAATTACCTCTGCTGTGGCGATAAAAGTAAACGAGGCAGTGATTACCTCATCGCCCGGTTGAAGTCCGAGAGCCATCATCGATACCTGCAGGGCATCGGTCCCGTTGGCACAGGGGATCACATGGTTAATCCCAAGGTAAGTTTCGAGATCATCCTGGAAAGATTTTACCGCAGGGCCATTGATAAAAGCACACGTATCAATTACCTCCTGTATTCCCTTGTCGATTTCAGGTTTGATCTGTTTGTACTGCTGTTGCAGGTCGACCATCTGTATTTTCCTCATCCCTGTTCTGTTAGCTGCGGATTGTCTTCAAATTTCATTGCAAAGGTAAAATATTTATCTTTGGATCATGGAAACGCATTATTTATCAAACCTGAAAAATCATGAAAACTTTTGCAGTCGTACTGGCCGGTTGTGGCGTATATGACGGGGCGGAGATCCACGAAGCCGTGTTGACCCTGCTGGCCATTGATAAACAGGGAGCTGCTTACCAGTGCTTTGCCCCGGATATGCAGCAGGCTCATGTGATCAACCATCTGAAAGGAGAAGAGAGTCCTGAAACCCGGAATGTACTGGCAGAGTCGGCCCGCATTGCCCGGGGGAACATCAAACCCCTGAGCGAATACAATCCTGCAACATTCGACGGATTGATCATCCCGGGAGGATTTGGCGCTGCTAAAAATCTCTGTGACTGGGCTTTCAAAGGAGATGACTGTACCGTTAATCCGGATGTAGAGAAGGCCATTCAATCCACGTTCCAGGCAGGTAAACCCATCGGAGCTATGTGCATTGCTCCGGTGATCCTGGCTAAACTCTTCAGCGGTACAAACCTGACAACCGGTCAGGACCCGGCTTCAGCGGGATTCATTGAAAAGATGGGGAACAACTATACCCACACCTCACACGGAGAGGTGGTGATCGACAACGAAAAGAGACTATTTACCACCCCCTGTTACATGCTGGATGCCCGGATCAGTGAGATTGCCGATGGCACGGAGAATATTGTGCGGGAGATGTTTAAGGTTATGTGAGACGGTAATCCAGTTATCCAGTTATCCAGTTATCCAGTCATCCGGTCATCTGTATCACACGTAAACCTTTGGGGTAATTTCGCCTCTAATCACCATCAATCCGTTCATGGCCAGGGCCCGCATCTCATCTTCCCCGGGAAAGATATGGACCGGTGCCAGTCGGTAGACCCTCTCCTGGATCCAGGAGACAAAGAGTTTGTCGTAGGCGATCCCTCCGGTGATCAGGATCGCATCCACATTTCCTTTCAGAACGGTAAACATCTCACCGATGTATTTCGATACCTGGTAAGCCATTGCTTCGTAAATAAGACGGGCGTTTTTATCTCCTGCCTCCACCATCTTTTCCACATCAGAGGCATTATTGGTTCCAAGGTAAGCAACCAATCCTCCCTCACCCATTACCATCTTCCGGATCTCCTGTTCCGAAAATCGTCCTTCGAAGCAGGTCGTGATCAGCTCCCCGACAGGGAGTGTCCCACTGCGTTCAGGACTGAACGGGCCCTCTCCATCGAGGCCCTGGTTCACATCGATCACGCGACCCCGCTGGTGTGCTCCTACCGTGATCCCCCCACCCATATGTGCCACAATAAGGTTCAGATCTTCATATTTCCGCTGCACCGATTTGGCAAAATCCCGGGCAATTGCTTTCTGGTTGAGGGCATGAAAGATGGAGATCCGCTGGAACAGTGGATGACCGGCAATGCGGGCAACAACGTCCAGCTCATCTACCACAATCGGGTCGGCGACATAGGCTTTTGCATCAGGGAGTCCAAGGGCCAGATCATGCGCGATCAATCCGCCCAGGTTGCTGGCATGCTCCCTGAAGGTGCGGTGCCGGAGATCGTGGATCATCGCTTCATTCACCTCGTAAACACCCGATTCCATCGGTTTAAGCAGACCTCCCCGTCCCATGACAGCGCGGATGTTCTCCATATCAATATCAGCCTCAACGATTTGCTGGAGGATGATCTCTTTCCGGAACTGAAACTGGTCTGTAACCCTCTTGAAAGGGGCTAATTCATCTGTTGAATGACGGATCGTTTTCAGGAATATCGCTTCCGCATTCTGGTAAACAGCAATTTTCGTGGACGTAGATCCCGGATTTATAGCGATAACCCTGATATTAGTCATAGTTCACTGCGGCAGCCATGATGATGCTGGCCTGTTTCGCCTCCTCTGTATCGGACCTGGAGGTTAGCACGATAGGAGCCGCAGCCCCCAGTACATTTGCCGCCAGTGTTGCGTTGCAGGAGAAACCATAGGCTTTGTAGAGGACATTGCCGGCTTCAATATCGGGGACAACGAGCAGGTCGGCATCTCCAGCCACATCGCTGACGATTCCTTTGTGCGAGGCACTCTCCCTGCTCACTGCATTGTCATAAGCCAGGGGACCGTCGATGATGCAGTTCTTGATCTGCTTCCGCTGGTTCATTTTTGCAATGATCGCAGCATCCAGGGTTGCGGGCATCGATTCATTTACCATCTCCACAGCGCCCAGAATGGCTACTTTCGGGTTGATGATCCCCAACCGGTTCATGAAATCAACAGCATTGTTGATGATGGCAACCTTGGTCTTCAGATCAGGTGCGATCACCATAGCTGCATCGGTCAGACCGAGAAGTTTATGGTAGGTTGGAATTTCAAAAAGGGCAAAATGGGATAGTACATCACTCTTCCGTAATCCGCATTCTTTATCCAGTACACCACGCAACAAGACGGCAGTAGGGACATTTCCCTTCATCAGAATATCCCCTTCATGATCGTGAACTATCTTAACAGCTAATTTCACTGCCTGTTTGTCATTCTCTTCTTCCACAATGGTCATACCGGAAATATCCAGTTTGAGCTTGTCGGCAATCGCGCGGATCTTAGGCCCGGAGCCCACCAGGATTACTTCAACAATTCCTTTATTCGCTACTGCAGTTACTGCTTCCAGGGAGTGTTCATCCTGTGCGACAGCCAAAACAAGTTTTTTCTTCTTTGCAGACTGCTTAGCCAGTTCTTCGAGATCAGATAATTTAGTCAGCACCTTCCCCGGTGCGTGTTCAGCATGATTCATGTACTTTTCCTCCAGGAATTTATCGATTGTTTTTCGGTTCACAAACCTACAGGATTTTTGCAACATGTACAAACAGTCAGGTGAAAATTCAATTAAAAAAATCTCTATTTTTGAAAACTCAAACTAGTCTCTATTTTATGGAGTTACCTTTCGCTGAATCATACAAAATCAAGGTGGTTGAATCAATCCGCCGGAGTACCCGCGAAGAGCGTGAGAACTGGATCCGAGAAGCACAGTATAACCTGTTTCAATTAAAGAGTGACCAGATATTCATCGACCTGTTGACCGATTCGGGGACTGGTGCCATGAGTGATATACAGTGGGGTGGGATCATGACTGGCGATGAAAGTTACGCCGGAGCTTCCTCCTATTACAAGCTCAAAGATGCCATCACTGATATTACCGGGTTCCCCTACTTCCTCCCTACCCACCAGGGCAGAGCTGCCGAGAATGTCCTCTTTTCGGCGTTGATCAAGGAGGGCGATGTCATCCCCGGAAACTCTCATTTTGATACCACCAAAGGGCATATCGAATTTCGCTCGGCAGTGGCAGTTGATTGCACCATCGATGAAGCTTTTGATACTACCCTGAGCCATCCTTTCAAAGGAAATGTCGACCTTGGAAAGTTGGAGGATGTGTTGAAAAAGTCAGGAGACAAAGTGCCATTCATCATTCTTACCCTTACGAATAACTCCGCAGGAGGTCAACCCGTTTCACTTGAGAATATGCACCAGGTCAGGAAGCTGGCCGACATATACAACAAACCGGTACTCTTCGATTCTGCCCGGTTTGCCGAGAACGCCTATTTTATCAAAATCAGGGAACCAGTTTATCAGGATCAAAGCATCCGTGAGATTGTGGAGGAGATTTTCTCCTGTGCCGACATGATGACCATGAGCTGTAAAAAAGATGCCATTGCGAGCATGGGTGGCTTTATTGCCATGCGGGATCCGGAACTCTTCCGTCAATGCAGCATGTTCAACATCATGTTTGAAGGGTACATCACCTACGGTGGGATGTCGGGACGCGACATGAACGCCGTGGCTCAAGGGTTGTATGAAGGAATTGATTTTGATTACCTGGAGACGCGGATCAAACAGGTTGAGTACCTGGGAAACCGGTTGCTTGATTTCAACATCCCGCTGCAGCAACCCATTGGCGGGCATGCTATCTTCATAGATGCCAAACGGTTCTTTCCACATATCCCAAAAGAGGAGTTCCCGGCACAAACATTAGCGATCCAGCTATACCTCGAAGCCGGAGTTCGCGGAGTGGAGATTGGAACGCTATTAGCAGACCGAGACCCGGTTACCCGAGAAAACCGGTTTCCTGTGCTCGATATGATGAGGCTGGCCGTCCCACGCCGGGTCTACACCAACAACCATATGGATGTGGTTGCTGTGGGTCTGAAAAATGTATTTGACCGCAGAGAGGAGATCAAGTCGGGCCTGCGCATCACCCGGGAAGCTCCCATCATGAGGCATTTTACCGTTGAACTGGAACCGGCGTAAAACGAAGGACGAAGGACGAGGGACGAAGGACGAAGGCTGAATTCACCTTATTCACGATATTCACGACACGCACGGTATGACCCCTGAAGCGAAAAAACGGAGATACGAACGGGTGATCGGGCAACTCCGGGAATTGCTGACCAAAACAAGGGATCCTGATGCCCGGATGGCCACCATCGTAGCGGCACTTCATCATAAATTTGATTCCTTTTTCTGGACCGGTTTTTACTTTCTGAAAGAGGGCGAACTAGTGGTGCCTGTCACGGATCAGAATGGCAGCATCCTGGGAGTATTGGATGTTGACAGTACCACACTCAGTTCATTTGATGAAGTGGATGCAGAGAACCTGGAAGAGATTGTTGGGATGATATATACTTGATGCTGGATAACTGGATGACTGGATGAGCTTTGTTGAACTTGTATTGATCGCCCTTGGCCTTGCTATGGACTGTTTTGCCGTAGCGGTAGGAGTCTGTATTTGCCAGCGGCAGTCGTGGCGGAACATCCTGAAGATGGCTCTTCTCTTTGGGCTTTTCCAGGGATTGATGCCCGTTATCGGATGGCTGGTTGGGGAATCCCTGAAGGATCTGATCGCGGCATTCGATCACTGGGCAGCATTTGCCCTCCTGGCCTTCATCGGTGGAAAGATGATCCTCCAATCCTTCAAACAGCAGGAAAGAAAGAACATCCACGAACTAAAGCTTGCCATACTCCTTTCCCTGGCCGTCGCCACCAGCATCGATGCACTGATCACCGGACTCAGCTTTGGATTTATCGATGTGAACATCCTGAAAGCCGGCATCATCATATTTGTCACCACCTTTGTGGTCACCATCATCGGAGGAAAACTGGGCGAGAAGACGACCTTGATACCCGCCCGCTGGGCCGAAAGAATCGGTGGAGTGGTACTGATTATGATTGGGATTAAGGTTGTACTGAACCATTTGGAGTTGGTGAACTGGTGAGTTGGTGCAGTGGTGCAATGGTGCAGTGGTGCAATGGTGCAGTGGTGCAATGGTGCAGTGGTGCAGTGGTGCAGTGGTGCAGTGGTGCAGTGGTGCAGTGGTGAAAAAATTGAAGACTGTGGACTGCAGACTACGGACAAATCCTTTACCTTTGTAAGGTTAATTCACGCCTATGGCCTCGATCCGCATCACCAAAGAGTTCTCTTTCGAAGCAGCACATGCATTGAAAGGATATGATGGCCCCTGCCGGAATATCCATGGTCACTCCTATCTGCTTTCTGTTACGGTAACCGGTTCACCCATCACCAGCCATCAGTCACCAAAGAGAGGCATGATCATGGATTTTAACGAGCTGAAGCACATCATGAAACGGGAGGTGATCGACCAGATGGACCATGCCCTGATTCTGCCTTCCGATCTGGATATCAGCGAGCTGTTAAAAATGGGTGAGACCTTCTCCAACGTGATTGTGGTGGATTATCAGCCAACCAGCGAGAACCTTCTCATCGATTTTGCGGAGAGGATCAACCGTGTGTTACCGGAAGGGGTGAAGCTACATTCTATGAAGCTTCGTGAAACAGCCACATCCTATGCAGAGTGGTTCGCTGAATAATATGATCTATTTCGATGTTAATTTTGGCACCCGTACAGGATAGGATTTCTGCAGATGATCCGT
>JADHVQ010000033.1 GCA_016783905.1 Bacteroidales bacterium
AATATGCCTGCCGGGCAACTATGGATGAGATCCGGGAAAATGACTTTAACCTGAACATTCCGAGGTATGTGGATACTTTTGAAGAGGAAGAAGAGGTGGATATTATGGCAGTGCAAAAAGAGATAGACCTTCTGGAAAATGAACTCACAGATGTAAGAAAAGAGATGAAAACTTATATAAAAGAACTGGGATTTGATTCGTAAATAAAGACTTATGAAAATTCAATATTGCTCTGATCTGCACCTCGAATTCCCGGAAAACCAGAGATATTTAAAAGAAAACCCAATTGAACCGCTTGGAGATATACTCATTTTAGCAGGGGACATACTTCCATTTGCGCTGAACCATAAAGAATTTGAGTTTTTCGATCTTGTCTCCGAAAGATATGAAATTGTTTATTGGTTACCCGGAAACCACGAGTATTATCACTCAGATGTAGCAAGCTATGGAAACTATCAATACAGAAAAATCCGCAAAAATGTTCTTATTGTTGATAATATTAAAATAGAAGTAGGCGAAATCAATCTTATTTTCAGCACCCTGTGGAGCAAAATCAATCCTGAGAACGAGTTTCATGTTATGAGAAGTGTTTCAGATTTTCATGTGATAAGGTATAATGGTAAACGACTTCTTCCTGAACATTTTAACGCACTACATGAAAGATCATTGGAATTCCTGGCCATTTCAAATGACGAAAAGCAGGGTGAGAAAACAATAATGGTTACCCACCATGTGCCCACCTTAATCAATTATCCGGAACAACACAAAAACAGCCCGTTAAATGATGCCTTTACGGTTGAATTATTCGACTTTATTGAGCAATGTAATTTTGATTATTGGATTTACGGGCATCATCATGTAAATATTGGAGATTTTGAAATTGGCAAAACAAAATTGTTAACCAACCAGCTTGGCTATGTGAAATATAATGAACAAAAGAATTTCTCTGCACATAAAATAATAGAATTATGACATTTTATATTGTTTATCAACATATTGACATTATATTTGCATTATTATACACGCATATGTCAATATGCAATTACAATGTCAATAAATAAATGGGCCCCATGGAAAAGCTAATAAATTATATGGAGGAAGTATTCGGTTATAAAGTAAAACTGAAAGATATTCCCGGTATTGACCTTAAAGGTCTGCCCTTTTTTATAAAGGAAGCTTACCGTTTCAGGTATGGCGTATTATTTGATGTAAGAGTCATATTTATTGAATTGAAAGGCAACGAAATATTTACTCCTCAACAATTCAAAAAACACACAGAGATTATTCATGATAAGCTTAATGATCCGGTAATACTGTTATTGCCGGCACTTGAAAGCTATAACCGGAACAGGTTGATAAAAAACAGGATAAATTTCATCATTCCGGGAAAGCAAATTTTCATCCCTGACCTTTTGATTGAATTAAAAGAATATGCCCGGCCGGGAAAAACACAAACCGAATATCTGCAACCCGCGGCCCAATGCCTGCTTTTTTATCATATTCAAAAAGAAGACCTGAATGATAAAACCTATCGTGAGCTGGCTCAAATCTTAGATTACACCTACAGAACCATTGCCCGGGCAGTGGAAAACCTTATAGCCTTGAACTTATGCAGGGTAACAGATACAAAAGTAAAGCACCTTCAACTTGAAAATACCGGGAAGGATTTATGGGAGAAAACATTGCCATACCTTACCAACCCGGCCGTGAAAAACGGCTATCTGAATGAGTTGTTACCGGAAGCGTATATCTTTAAAACCAATATTACTGCATTGGCGCATTATACTATGATAGCTGAAGATAAGAAAACACATTATGCCTTATACAATGCTAACTTTAACCGGTTTAACAAAGAAAATAAAATCATGACTTTCAATAATTATGACGGTGCATATTTTTTGGAAGTCTGGAAATACAATCCCAAAACATTGGCGAAAGACGGATTTGTTGATCCGCTTTCCCTGTATATGATTTTCAGGGATAGCGAAGATGAACGTATAGAAATGGAATGTGAGAAATTATTAAATGAAGTACCATGGTAGCAGGACTTGATGTATTTCGCGAATATTTTAGGGTACCCGACATACTGGATGTGAAAGAAGGCTCACACTTAACACCTATACCCACTGATGAAGCGCTATCCAGCCTCTCTGCCATACTGATGGATGACGACTATTATAATTTCACACTTAAAAACAGCCAATTAACCGATGGCGTTCATATTGCCAATACAGAAGCATTGATTTGCCTGAAAGCCAAAGCCTATATAGATCTGGCAAACCGGAAGGAACAAGGTGAAGATATAAGTTCAAAAGAAATCAGGAAACATAAAAACGACGTTTTCAGGTTTGCCGCTTTATTGGCTGTTGATGTAGTAATTGAATTGCCGGATACCATTAAACTGGATTTACAGAATTTCTCAGAAAGGATTAAAAACGAACTTCCCGTCAACGCGATATTTAAAGAGATGGGACTCGCCGGAATTGATCCCGGAAAATTACCGGACCAATTGATATCAAGTTTTAACCTGATTAAACCGGAATAGAATAATATGAACGCTAAAGCTCAAAAAGCAAAATTTGGTGAAGCTTCTGCAAGAGAAGGTTATAAACTGACAAAGCTGGGATGGATACCGAAGGAGTGGGATGTTATAAAAATTGGTAAAGTTGGGAAAGTTCAAGGTGGATATGCTTTTAAAAGCTCTAAGTTTACTTCATCTGGTAAATATCAAGTCGTTAAAATGGCAAATTTATATAACGGAGTACTTGATCTTTTTCGATCACAATCCTTCCTTTGTAAGATAAGTAATTCAGAAAAATCTTTCATTATTAATGAAAATGACATTTTATTGACGCTAACGGGAACGGTTGGAAAGAGAGATTATGGGCACACTGTATTTATAAGTGATACTAATGATTTGTTATTAAACCAAAGAGTTGGAAGAATTATAATTCTTGATGCAAATCCTAAATACATTTATTATTTAACTAAGACGGAACGTTTTTTAAATCAATTTTACTATAGTGCTCGTGGAGGAACTGGTAACCAGACAAATGTAAGCACATTGGATGTAGAATCTTTAATAATACCTCTCCCTCCCCTCCCCGAGCAGCAAAAAATCGCCCAAATCCTATCCACCTGGGACAAAGCCATCGAAATCACCGAAAAACTCATTCAAGCCAAAACCCAACTCAAAAAAGGGCTGATGCAGCAGTTGCTGACGGGGAAGAAGAGGTTTAGTGAGTTCACTGATTCATGGAAAGAATACCATCTTGATGAACTAGTCACCAAAACAAAAGGGTCAATAGTCGCTACTAGTAGTGAAAGAAAAGGAATTCCATTAATTGATACTTCTGCATTTAATGGAGAACCCGAATATTACACAGAAGACACTAACGCTAAAAAATGCAAAATCAACGATGTCTTAATACTGTGGGATGGCTCCAAAGCAGGCCGAGTTATGACAAACAAAGTAGGAGTAGTAGGATCAACATTTAGCATTTTTACACCAAATAATAAAATTCATAACGAATTTCTTACGATTAGAATGATATATGACCAGAAACGAATTATGGCTGTTAGGGAAGGTTCAGGCATTCCCCATGTTCCAAAAGATTTTCTTGACTGGTATAGAGTTACAGTGCCCAATTACTCTGAGCAAGAAAAGATAGCTAACGCTTTCAAAAATATCGATATAGAAATTTATAAACTTAATCAAACCCTAAAACTCATCAAAAAACGAAAAATAGGGTTAATGCAAAAGTTGCTAACTGGAGAGGTGAGGGTGAATACGAACAACAACTGATTTTATGGACGCAAAGGAATTTAAAATATTATCAATTGATGGAGGTGGAATCCGGGGTATTTTCGTGCCTCATGGAAAAATTAAAACTGCATAATGAATAGGAAATTTACATATAGTGAATTCGAAGATTCTCAACTCCCTGCTCTTAATCTTCTTCAAAAGCTTGAATATACCTGGGTTAGCGAGGATGAAAACAGGAAGGAAAGGGAAAATATCCTTTCCAATGTCATTTTAGAGGACATTCTTTTCAAGCAGTTGAAAAAGTTAAACTCTTTCGAATTCAAAGGCGAAACCTATAATTTTTCAGCAAGCAACATCCGTGCAGCTGTGAATGCACTAAAAAATATCCCTGATGAAGGACTGGTAAAAACCAATGAAAAAACATACGACCTCCTCACATTGGGAAAGAGCTATACGGAAAATGTGCATGGCGATCAAAAAAGCTTCACCATCAAATACATTGACTGGGAAAAGCTTGATAACAATGTATTCCATATAACTGAGGAGTTTGTCGTGGAGGGGCCAAAAGATATTAGAAGGCCTGATATCGTGTTATTTGTTAACGGTATTCCTTTCGTAGTCATTGAAAACAAGCGCAGGGATAAAAACCTGTCGATTGATGAAGGTGTTTCACAGCATATCCGCAACCAAACCAAAAGTGAAGGTATTCCCCGGCTGTTTCATTATGCTCAGTTGCTGCTATCCATACAACCTAATGAAGTGAAATATGCCGTAACCGGAACTGGAGTAAAATTGTGGTCGGTTTGGAAGGAAAAAGTGGATGCTGAGATTGAAAAGATCATCAGGAAGAAGATCAATGATATGGAAGCTGAAGACAGGTTATCAACTGCACAAGATTGTGCTTTGTATTCCTTATGCAGGCCGGAACGATTAATGGAGCTGGTTTATAAGTACATCGTTTATGATGGCCCGGATAAAAAGATTGCCAGGTATCAGCAGTATTTTGCTGTGCAGGATACTTTGAAAAGAGTCAGGCAATTTGAACGGGATGGGAAAAGACGCGGAGGTGTGATCTGGCATACACAAGGTAGTGGTAAATCACTGACCATGGTCATGCTCTCCAAAGCACTGGCGCTGGATAAAGCTATACAAAACCCAAGAGTAGTTATTGTTACTGACCGGATAAACCTTGATAAGCAGATATTCAAGACCTTTAACAATTGCGGAAAGAATGTGCGTAAAGCACGGACTGGCAATCATCTGATAAGCCTGGTTAAGGATAAAGGCAATGAAATTGTCACGACTGTCATTGATAAATTTGAATCTGCCTTGAATCGAAAGGATTTTAAGGATGAATCAACAAACTTATTCGTACTGGTTGATGAGAGCCATCGAAGCCAGTTTGGTGTGGCACATGCTAAAATGAAAAAGATGCTCCCTAATGCCTGCTACATTGGATTTACCGGCACCCCTTTGATGAAAAAGGAAAAAAGTACAGCCCGTAAATTTGGCGGCTTCATCCATACCTATACTATCGACCAGGCAGTAGCTGATAAAGCGGTGGTGCCCCTGCTTTATGAAGGCAGGGCAGCAAAATTGGATATAAACAAATATCAAATTGATAAAGGGTTTGACCGGCTTGCTGAACCTTTGACTGAATATGCTACCAAAGACCTGAAGAACAAGTTTTCTACCATTACCCGGATTTACGAATCGCAGCAGGTGGTTGAGGAAATCGCTTACGACATATCAAAGCACTTTACCAAAAACTGGCAAGGCACAGGATTTAAGGCGCAGCTTGCCGTACCCAAGATTGATACTGCTATACGTTACCAAAAATATTTCGAGGAACAAACCACCCCCGATTTGAAGATTAATACGGCTGTTGTTTTCACACCCCCCGATTCAAGACAGGATCATGAAGACGTATGGGATGATCCAAAGGGTGAAGGAAAGAAGTACTGGAAAAAAATTCTCGAAAAATATCATTCACAAGATGAATACGAAGATTATATTATTTCCAAATTCAAAGATGCAGACGATGAAGTGGAGATTATTATTGTAGTTAGTAAGTTATTGGTAGGATTTGATGCTCCGCGTAATACCATACTTTATCTTGCCAAGCCATTAAAAAACCATGGATTATTGCAGGCCATTGCAAGGGTGAATCGTGTGTTTGAAGGAAAGGAGTTTGGATATATTATCGACTATGTCGGGATTTTGGGAAAGCTGGATGAGGCTCTTACTGAATATAGCGCACTGGAAGGATACGAAGAAGACGATCTTACACTAACTGTAACAGATGTACGGGAAGAAATAAAAAAAGTGCCTGTTCGTCATGCGGAAGTCTGGATTGTATTTGATGAAGTGAACAGGGAGGATATCGAAGCGCTGGAAAGGCATCTTGGTGAAAAAGATGTAAGGGATAAATTTTACGAAGTACTTTCTGCCTATGCAAGGACACTTCAAACAGCACTTGCTGCAGATGAGTTTTATGAAATGTTCAATGATTATAAGATCGGGTTTTTCAAGAACGAACTGAAATTTTTCCAATCGTTGCGGTCAAGTGTACAACAGCGTTATGCGGAAATTGTCAGCTATAAAGAGTATGAATCTCGCGTAAGAAAGTTATTGGATACCCATATTCAGGCAGAAGGAGTTGACAAAGTAACTAAAACCGTAAACGTATTTGATAAAGAGCTTCGCCATGAAGAACTATTGAATACAGGTAAGACCCCTGCATCTGTTGCTGACCAGATTGCCCATGAAATGAAGAAAACCATTACGGAGAACATGGAAAAGGACGAAGATTTTTTCAGGAAGTTTTCGGAAATGATCGAAGAAACTATTCGACTTTTCAATGAAGGAAGGATGGATGAAAAAGAATACCTTGAACACATCATGGGAATACAAAAGAATTTTTCAGCCGGAAATCAAGAAGGCATTCCTGATAGTGTTAAGGATGATCCCAAAGCAAGGGCATTCTATGGAGCAGTAAAAACCATCATTGAAGAAAAACTGGGTAAAGATGACGCAGTTGAGCAAAATGATAGGATAGCACAAGCAGGCAAGGATATTGCATCCATCATTGAAAACCTGGTCATTCGTGATTGGAAGAAGAACATAGATATTCAAAAGCAAATGGAAAACGCCATCGAAGATTACCTGTATGAGCATCGCAATGATTTCGGATTTCAAATGACCTTTAAATACATTGATCAAATCCTCCCTAAATGTATGAAAGTAGCAATAAATAACTATTAATGGAGCAATCAGTTCAATACGGAAAAACCAGTATCAGTTATACGCTTTCAAGGTCGAAACGGAAAACTTTAGCAATAGAAGTACACCCTGATCTAAGGGTTAAGGTTATTGCACCGAATAATGCATCTTTGGATAGTATTGAAGAAAAGTTGATCAAAAGAGGATCGTGGATTATCAAACAAAGGCGATATTTTGAATCCTTTCTGCCCAGAACACCCAGGCGTGAATATGTATCCGGGGAAACCCACCTCTATCTGGGCAGAAGATATGTATTAAAAGTTAAGAATACGGATAAAAGTGAGGTTAAATTAAAGGGAGGGCAATTACTAGTATCTATAAGTAAGCGTGCTATTAATACAACTGCCCGTGATGTTTTGGCAGGCTGGTACAAATCCCACGCGGAAAAAATCCTGACAAAACACCTTCAGGAGAACGTAAAGCTCTTTAGAAGCTTTAGCATTAAAGAGCCTCCACTGATAATTAAAAGGATGAAAAAGAGATGGGGCAGTCTTACCTCCACTAAGAAGCTGATCCTCAATCCCGAACTGATTAAAGCGCCTGTAAAATGTATCGACTATGTAATATTACATGAACTTTGCCACCTACTACATCCTCATCACGGAAAAGAATTTCTCCAGCTTCGGGAAATAATAATGCCGGATTGGAAGCGGTGGAAAGAACGATTGGAACAAATCTCAGCATAGATTTCCCCTTCTACAATCAATAAAAAACTTCATAAAAGCTATCTTTGCATTTTGATCTTCCACTGACCATGAAGCGTTCGATCCTTCTCCTTCTCCTTCTCCTCCTCATCACCTGCCTCTCCGCCACGCAGCCGTCGTTTCAGATCGCGTTACTGAAATATAATGGAGGGGGCGACTGGTATGCAAATCCTACTTCCCTGCCCAACCTCGTGAAATTTGCCAACCAATACCTGGGAACCAACATCAGTGAAGAGATCGCTACAGTGGATGTGGGGAGTAATGAGATCTTCAACTTCCCCTTTGTCCATTTGACGGGCCATGGGAATGTGCTCTTTTCACAGCAGGAAGCCCAGAACCTCAGGGAATACTTGCTGGCTGGCGGATTTCTACACATCGACGATAACTATGGGCTCGACAAGTACATCCGGCCCCAGATGAAGCTTGTCTTCCCTGAGCTTGATTTTGTTGAGCTGCCCTATTCGCACCCGATCTATCATCAGAAATACAACTTTCCAAATGGACTGCCAAAAATCCATGAACACGACAACAAGGCTCCGCAGGGGTTTGGCCTGATCTGGCAAGGGAGGCTTATCTGTTTCTACACTTATGAATGCGACCTGGGAGATGGTTGGGAAGACCGGCAAGTGCATAAGGATTCCGATGCTACACGGCTCAAAGCCCTACAGATGGGGGCAAATATTCTGGAGTTCGTTTTTACTAAGGACTAATGGTGCAGTGGTGATATGGTGCAGTGGTGATGTGCTGATGTGATGAAAGATTTCTTGTCCGCTTGTCCGCTTGTCCGCTTGTCCGCTTGTCCGCTTGTCCGCTTTTTCATACATTTGTTCCTGAAAGTGATACTGTATGGGCAAACTCTATGATCAGCTGGCTGCGGATGTCCGTTTTCAGGAAGGGCTTACAGCCTGCCTTCACTGTGGTTCCTGCACGGCTATTTGTCCGGCCGCCGAGTTTTACAACTACCAGCCCCGCCAGATCGTGGATATCCTCCAGACAAAAGATGACGGGAAGATCGAAGCATTGCTGAAAGGCGAGATGATCTGGTACTGCGGGGAGTGCATGTCATGCGTGACCCGATGCCCACGGGGCAATGCTCCCGGACTTCTGATTACCGTCCTGCGCGCTTTATCGCAGGACCTGGGGTATTTTATTGAATCGGAGAAAGGCAGGCAGCAGCTGGCTGTGAAGCGGACAGTAGGAGAATGGATCCTCGATTACGGATACTGCCTCTTCCCCGCAAACATCAGACCCGAAGCACATCCTGAGCAGGGGCCTGTCTGGCAATGGGTAATCGAACATATCGAGGAGGTGATGGAACGACTGGGAGCCAACTACCGCAAGACCGGGCCGGGGATCCTCCGGAAAATTCCGGATGAAGACCTGGAAGAGCTGAAGAAGATCTTTGATGTTACGGGTGGGACCGAACGATTCAACAAGATCGAAGAGTACAGCCGGCAAAAAGCTGAGGAGATGGGAATGGAACTGAACGAAAGCCTCGACAGTGAATACGTTCATCATGTTTATACGGCAAACGATCCCAAACATACCGCTTCCGAATGATCATTGAAGGGAAAAAGAAGATCTGGCAGGAGTATCAGAAAGAGATCGCTGATGATCACTATTTTTATGTCAGAAGCTGCGTACGACAGAACTTCTTTCCCGGTTCTGAAAAAGCGTTCCTCCGGATCATGCAGGAGGAACTGGGGAAGGATGTCTATGAAAATGCCGCACACACCACCTGTTCGGGAATCGGATACCATAGTGATGTGGTCCCGTTTGACACAGCCATGACAGTCATTGCCAGGCAGTTTGCCTTGATGACAGAATCGGGATATGAACATTTCGTCACCTCCTGTATCACCTCATTTGGTTTGTACAGTGAGGTACTGGAGACCTGGAAACATTTCCCGGATGTATTGACCCGGATCAGAGGCTTCCTGAAAGAGGCTACGGGCCGTGAGTTCGAAATCCCCAGGAACGTTGCCCATGCAAGCGATGTCATTTTCCGGTTCAGGAAAGAGATTACCGCCCGGGGCAAGTTTCGGCTGGTGCATCATCAAACAGGGCAGCCATTGCGTGTGGTCGAACACATCGGATGTCATTACTCAAAAATGTTCCCTTCAAAAGGTGTGGGCGGGGCAGAATACCCATATGTGCTGGTAGGGATGGTGGAAGAGTGGGGAGGCGAAGTGATCGACTATCCTGAGCGCAGGCATTGTTGCGGGTTTGGCTTCCGGCAATACGTGGTCAGGGCAAACAGAGGATACTCCCTGGCAAACTCGAAAAAGAAGTTCGAGTCGATGAAGCCCTATAAACCTGATTTCATCCTGACGAACTGTCCTGGTTGTCCGATGTTTTTCGACAGGTGGCAATATACGCTCAGTGAGATGGAGGGAGTTACATACGGTGAAAACGGTGAGGGAATCCCTGTACTTACTTACGAGGAGCTGGCCGGATTGATCCTGGGATACGATCCCTGGGATCTGGGATTTCAGGTACACCAGGTGCCGGTTGAACCGCTGCTGGATAAGATCGGGATCCCTTATGATCCTTCCAGAAAATTTCTGGGGAAGGAGGGGCAGGATCTGGGCAAGCCAGCATCTCCAACGGTGTTAAAGTTTTTCTGATATGGCTAAGACGATTGTTGTTATTGGAGGAGGAGTTGCCGGTATGACCGCCGCTTCCCGGCTTGCAGATCTCGGAGAGAAGGTAATTCTCCTTGAGCGGGAAGATCAAACCGGCGGACATCTCCGGCAGTGGGACAGGCTCTTCCCAAACCGCCGTCCCGGATACGAAGTGCTGGACTTTCTGATGGAAAATCTTGAGCATAAGGTGGATGTCCGCTGTAACCAGGGTATTTCATCCGTCAGCCAGCAACCATCCGGATTTTCCCTGGAACTGGAAGCGGGCGAATCGCTCCCCTGCGATGCCTTGCTTCTTGCCACCGGATTCGACCTCTTTGATGCCCATAAGAAAGAGGAATATGGCTATGGCATCTACGACAACGTAATCACTTCGGCCGACCTGGAGATGATGTTCCGTTCCGGGCAGAAGATCACGACCAGGCAAGGAGATGCACCTTCCCGTGTAGGATTTGTTCATTGCGTAGGTTCCCGTGACGAAAAGGTTGGAAATCTTTATTGTTCTAAAGTTTGCTGTGTGACCGGAGTGAAACAGGCCATCGAGATCAAAGAGCAATTTCCCGGTGCAGAGGTATTTGGCTTCTACACGGACCTCCGGATGTACGACAGGCATTTTGAAGAGATGTATTATGAGGCACAGCAAAAATGGGACATCAACTTCCTGCGCGGGAGGGTTTCAGAGTGTGCGGAAAACCAGGACCACACCATCGTCCTGAAGATCGAAGACACCCTGACATCCAGGCCATTAAAAATGACGGTGGATCTCATGGTGCTGTTGGTGGGTTTCGTTCCTTCGCCAGAAACGCTTCGTTTGGCAGCCATGCTGGGGATTGTCGTTGGGGAAGATCGCTTTCTCGAACCTGTCGATGAACATACCCGGTCCAATTTTACCATCCAGCCTGGTGTTTTTCTGGCCGGTGCCAGCAAAGGACCATTCTCTATTTCAAACGCCATTGCCGATGCCGGCGAGGCTGCCCTGCAAATTCATGAATACCTGAGAACCCTTTAACAACGGCTTCAGTGAAAGAGTTCGGATATAAAGTTCACAAAGAGAGGCTCATCGATTATGATAAAAACGATAAACGGGTACTGGAGCACCTGAAAAAGCATGAACCATCTGTTCTGACCTGCATTGCCTGTGGAAGCTGTACCGCCACCTGCAGTGCAGGACAGTTTGTTGACTTCAACATCCGTCTGGTTCAAACCCTCCTGCGCAGAGGAGAGATCGAACCGCTTAAAAAAGAGGTACAGAAATGCATGCTCTGTGGGAAGTGTATCCTGATTTGCCCCCGTGGTGTGAATATGCGGAATCTGATCCTGGCCATCCAAACCGCAATTGATAAACTAAAATGATCTCCTTCAACCTGTTTGTGCTGCCTTTCTCCCTGGGATTGATCTACTTGCTCTATATGATCATCCGTTGGTGGTCCATATGGATCAGGGGCTTACCGGCAGAGGATCAGAAGAAATTCCGAACCGGGATCTTCAGCAGGAACTTCTTCTCGGCGCTGAAGGAGGTTTTTCTCGAGAGCCTGATTCACCGGAAGATGTTCCGGCGCAATGCCCTGCTTGGGTATATGCACATGAGTTTCGCCTTCGGCTGGTTTCTGCTGATCCTGTGTGGAAACATCGAAAGCCGGATCTACAGCACTACGCATGTGAACCCCCCTTATTACCCGATCTTCCTGAAATTCTTTATCCACGACAGAACCGTTCTGTGGTTCGAGATCAATACCGTCCCCGGTTTTTTCAGGTTCCTGATGGATTTTCTGCTACTGTTTGTACTTTCCGGATTGGTCCTGGCCATGGTGAAAAGAGGCAGGCCAAAGTGGTTTGGCATGAAACGAACCACCCATCATCAACTAACCGATAAGGTAGCGCTAATCTGCCTCTGGCTGATTTTCCCGGTAAGGTTAATTGCTGAAAGCTTTACTGATGGGTATTATGGAGCCGGTGGTGGATTCCTGACTCAACATCTGGGGAACCTGATGGTACTGATTTTCCATGAATCTTCCAGGCACATTGCATACGCACTCTGGTGGGCTTACTCCTTGTTGCTGGGTATCTTTTTCGTGACGCTCCCATTTTCCCGTTTCTGGCATATCCCTTCCGAGGTACTGTTGATATTCTTCCGGCAATTCGGAATTACAGCGAAAAAGTCTACCACCTCATTCACGGAGGTGGAGATTGGAGCATGTTCGCGATGTGGAGTCTGCATCGATGTCTGCCAACTTGGATATGCTGCTCATATCCATGATATCCAGGCTGTGTATTTTCTCAGGTCGGTGAGGGATGAGCAGGTCAACCGCGATATTCTCTTGAGGTGCCTGGTATGCGGACGCTGCCAGGAAGCTTGTCCGGTTGGCATCAACGCCGACAGCATCCGTTTGATCGAACGAAACATGTTTTCAGGATCCCATGCCTCTGATTTCACCTATCTTCCGGCTGATCCTCCACAAAAGGCGCCAGTCCTTTATTTCGCCGGATGTATGACCCATCTTACCCCGGCGATCATCCGGGCCATGAAAGGGATCCTGAAACAAGCCGGAGTCGATTATCTCTTTTTAGATGAAAAGGGAACTGTTTGTTGTGGCAGGCCGATCATGCTTTCAGGAAAATATGAACAGGCGGAGAAGCTGGTTCACTTCAACCGGGAGCTGATCCTCCAGTCGGGAGCTCATACCCTGGTCACCTCCTGCCCGATCTGCTTCAGGGTTTTCAGGGAAGAGTACAAACTGCCTATCCGGGTGATGCACCACTCGCAGTTTCTGCTGGAACTGATCAAAGCCGGTAAAATCCCGCTGCAGGCCTTCCATCGAAAAGTGGCCTACCACGATCCCTGCGACCTGGGGAGAGGAGGTCAGGAATACGACGCGCCCAGGGAGTTGCTCGCCAAAGTCGCCGAACTGGTAGAGGTCCCGCAGGATGGGGAGGACTCCTTATGCTGTGGCGGCAGCCTGGGGATCTATACGATCTCCTCCAGGAAGCGTGACTTGATCACTCATGATGCACTGAGGAACCTCACCGCTTCTCAACCGGAAGTACTGGCGACTGCATGCCCTCTCTGCAAAAAAACCTTCTCGAAACATGCTGAGATTGAGGTTCTCGACATTGCAGAAATGGTATATGATGCCATGCCGGAATAGTTTTTTTAGTTAATTTTGAAAAATGACATTCAGCGAGTTTCTTGAATACCACCTGGTTGACATCGGCAACTTCTCCCTCACAGTTTCCGAATTATTCTTCATCATTGTGATCTTTATCGCCACGTGGTTTCTCCTTTTTCTGATCAAAAGAGTGGTGGTCAGAACATTGTCAAAAGACAAATATATAGCCGGACGACAATACTCCGTCTTCCTCCTGGTAAGATACCTGATCTGGATCATTGCGATCATACTGATCATTGAAACCATTGGCGTGAAGGTCACCTTCCTGATCGCCAGCTCTGCTGCTCTCCTGATCGGACTTGGCCTGGGTTTGCAACAGATTTTCCAGGACATCGTCTCGGGAATTTTTATCCTTTTTGAGGGAACCATCAAGGTTGACGACATCCTGGATGTAGGTGGTATTGTCGGGAAGATCAAAGATATACGCCTGCGTACCTCCACCCTCCTGACCCGGGACGGGACCGTGTTGATCATTCCCAACCATAAGTTCATCAACGAGAATGTAATCAACTGGAGCCATAACCTCGAACCCACCCGTTTCCGGGTGCAGGTTGGCGTCTCTTATGGTTCAGATGAGATACAGGTACGGGATATATTGTATCAGTGTGCGGCCGAACATGCCGATGTGATCAACGATCAGCCGGAGATCAAACCAATTGTGAGAATCATCGATTTCGGCGACAGCTCCGTGGTTTTTGAGATCCTCTTCTGGAGCCACAACATGTTCTGGATCGAAAATATCAAGAGCGATATTCGCTTTTTGATCCGGGAGAAATTCCGGAAAGAGGGAGTCGTCATCCCGTTCCCGCAGAGGGACGTGCATATGATTGCAAAGTAATTGCCATTTATTGCCATACATTGTCATACATTGCCATTTTTACTTGATTGTTGTGAAATTCATGGCAATTCATATGCAATCCATGTGCAATCCATGTGCAATTCATGGCAATTCTTTAAGCTTCTCCTCCAGCACCTTTATCCTCGCCTCGGCGTCAGCTTTTTTCTTTTGTTCCAACGCTACCACCTTCTGCGGGGCGTTGTTCACAAACCGATCATTGCTGAGTTTCTTCTCCACGGAAGCTAAAAATCCGCGGGTATATTTCAGCTCCTCCTGCAGCTTATTGAGTTCCTCTTCCACATTGAGCTGTCCTGCGAGCGGGATATAGAATTCGGTTGTCCGAACGACGAAAGAAAAGGCCTGCGGCTGTTTCTCTTCCACGTAAGCAAGTTCGTCAATCCCGCACAACTTCATCACCGCCTCGTCGAATGTCATGTCGACAGGTTCATCATTGTTCTTCTTGATCATCAGCCGGATCATCTCCTTCTGAGGTAGGTTCTTCTCTTTCCTGACCGTGCGGATAGCGGTAACCACCTCCCTGGCAAACTCAAACGATTTCAACAATCCGCGCTCCGGCATCATTGTCATTGCGAGCGGAGTGAAGCAACGGGATCCGGGATCCGGGATTGAAGAAATCATGATTGACTCCCCTTCCTTTCTGTCGTTCAGCAGCTGCCATATCTCTTCTGTAATAAACGGAAGGAAGGGATGAAGAAGCCGGATCAGTTTGTCGAAAAAGTCAACGCTAGCCTGATAGGTAACCGGATCAATGGGTTGCTGGTAAGCGGGTTTGACCATCTCCAGGTACCAGGCACAAAAATCGTCCCAGAAGAGCTTGTAGATTGCCATCAGGGCTTCTGATAACCGGTAGGTTACGAACAGTTCTTCGATCTCCTTCAACGATTGGGCAAACTGACTCTCAAACCAGGCCACCGCTACCCGGCATGCCTGAGGTTGACCCGGATTTTCATCCACCTGCCATCCCTTTACCAACCGGAATGCGTTCCACACCTTATTGCAGAAGTTCCTTCCCTGCTCAATCAAACCTTCATCAAAGAGCAGATCGTTGCCCGCCGGTGAGCATAATAGCATTCCCATCCTGACCGCATCGGCTCCATACTGATCAATCAACTGGAGTGGTTCGGGTGAGTTTCCCAGCGACTTGGACATTTTCCGCCCCAGTTTATCCCGCACAATACCCGTAAAATAGACGTTGTGAAAGGGAATATCGTTCCGGTATTCCAGTCCGGCCATGATCATCCTGGCCACCCAGAAAAAAATGATCTCGGGGGCTGTTACCAGGTCATTGGTCGGGTAGTAGTAGTTGATATCCGGGTTATCCGGTTTTCTGATGCCATCAAAGACAGAGATGGGCCATAACCAGCTGGAGAACCAGGTATCCATCACGTCGGGATCTTGCTGCAAATCGTTAACCGTGACTCGTGACTCGTGACTGGTGACTCGTGACTCGTGACTGGTGACTGGGGACTGTGGACGATTTTCTGCCAACTGCCAACTGCCAACTGCCAACTTTGCTTTTTCAAAGGCCTCCTCCTTCGTCTTCGCCACGATCACGGTGCCATCCGGCAGATACCAGGCCGGGATCCGCTGTCCCCACCAGAGCTGACGGGAGATGCACCAATCCTGGACATTCTCCATCCAGTGCCGGTACATGTTCTTGTATTTAGCGGGATGGAAACGTATGGTATCGTTTTCAACCACCTCCAGTGCCGGTGGTGCCAGCTCCTTCATCTTCAGAAACCACTGCACAGAGATCCGGGGTTCGATCACTTCATCGGTGCGTTCAGAGTAGCCTATTTTATTGATATACTCTTCAATCTTGACGATGTGTCCGGCGGCATCAAGGTCGGTCACGATCTTTGTACGCACGACAAACCTGTCCTCCCCAATATATAGCTGGGCGGCTTCGCTCAGGGTGCCATCGGGATTGAAGGTATCCACAACCTCCAGGTTGTGCCTGAGCCCCAGGTTATAATCGTTGAGATCATGGGCCGGTGTAACTTTCAACGCCCCTGTTCCAAACTCCATTTCAACATAGTCATCAAAGATGACCGGGACCGATCGGTTGATCAATGGAATGAGAATACGTTTGCCTTTCAGATGGGCATACCTGTCATCATCCGGGTGAACGCAGATGGCGGTGTCGCCCAGGATCGTTTCGGGCCGGGTGGTGGCAATCGTCACCCACGCATCGTCGGCACCCTCTATCCTGTATCTGACGTGATAGAGCTTCGACTGCACCTCTTTGTAGATCACCTCCTCGTCGGAAATGGCCGTAAGCGCTCCGGGGTCCCAGTTTACCATTCGGGCTCCGCGATAGATCAATCCCTTGTCGTACAGATCGATGAATACATCGATCACCGATGCGTACCTGGCTTCATCCATGGTAAAACAGGTCCGATCCCAGTCGCACGAGGCACCCAGCTTTTTCAACTGTTCCAGGATGATCCCTCCATGTTTCTCTTTCCACGTCCAGGCATGTTCTAAAAACTCTTCCCGTGTGAGCTCCGATTTATCGATCCCCTCCTCTTTGAGTTTTGCCACCACCTTGGCCTCGGTGGCAATGGATGCATGATCGGTGCCGGGAACCCAGCAGGCATTTTTGCCGCTCATCCGGGCTTTCCTGACCAGGATATCCTGGATGGTATTGTTGAGCATGTGCCCCATGTGTAAGACACCGGTCACATTCGGAGGAGGGATTACGATGCAGTATGGCTCGCTGTCGTCGGGTTTCGAATGAAAAAATCCCTGCCTCATCCAGTAGTCGTACCATTTGCTCTCAACCACAGCAGGATTGTATCGGGAAGGAATTTCCATCGTTTGTTTAGCGTAAATTGAAGCGATAAAAATACAAAAAGCCGATGAGTATACAAGATGGGGATGAAGGGATGAAGGGACAATCGACAATCGAAAATCGGAGATCGGAGATCGGAAATCAGTAAAGTTTGCTTCGTTTCACCAGATATGGCAGCAGCACCTGCTCAAATCCCCTGTTAATATCGGCCTCCACCAGGTCAATATGATACTGCCCGCACTTCAGCTTCAGCTCATCCTTGAAGCGCTTCACGGCTGCCAGGTATTGCTGTTTAACTTCGGCTGGAAACAGTTTCACCTGTTGGCCTGTTTCCATATCGATGAACCGGTAGGGCCGGTTTTTGAAAGAAAAATCAATCTCTTTGGATTGATCGGTCACATGAAAGAGGACTACTTCATGCCTGTTATGTTTCAGATGCTGAAGCGCTGCAAAAAGCTCATCCGGGTTACTGGTGTTCTCAAACATATCGCTGAAGATGATCACCAGGGAGCGTTTGTGGATCCGTTCAGCAAGTTCATGGATGGTATCTGCAACAGCCGTTCTCTTCCGGGTGCCGGTTGAGATAGGGTTGATCAGCTTCTCCAACTCCGAAAAGAGATATTTATGATGGACGTTACTGGATTTGGATGGTGTGTGGAGTTCAATCTGGTCTGAAAAGATACTGATTCCGGCTGCATCCCGCTGCTTCCGGAACAGGTAGATCAGGGCGGCACTGACATAGATGGAAAAAGTTATTTTGTTGGGATGGTCGATATCGGGTCTCTCCAGCACAGGGTAGTACATGGAGGAAGAGTTGTCGATCAGGATCTGGCAGCGCAGGTTGGTCTCTTCTTCATATCTTTTCACATAAAGTCTGTCGGTCCGGCCGTATAGCTTCCAGTCGATGTTCCGGATCGACTCCCCGGAGTTGTACAACCGGTGCTCGGCAAACTCAACGGAGAAACCATGAAAGGGGCTTTTATGCAATCCTGTGATAAATCCCTCTACCACCTGCCGTGCAAGGAATTCCAGGGAGCTGAACTGCTCCAGGCGGGAGGTATCCAGCATCTATTAAAGGTACTTTTCAATAATCCCCTTATAGGTAGCCTTTGGCACAGCGCCTACCAGTTTGTCAACGACCTTTCCTCCCTTGAAAAAGAGAACGGTGGGGATATTCCGGACACGATAAGCCGTGGTAGTGTTGGGATTTTCGTCAACATTTAGCTCTCCGGCAACAATGCGGTCTGCGTATTCTTCTGCCAGTTCATGAATGATTGGGCCCACCATCCGGCATGGTCCGCACCATTCGGCAGTCAGGTCTACTACTGCGAGCTTGTCTGCTTTGATGACTTTCTCATCAAAATTGACATCGGTGAAAGATTCAAACATCGGTTACTCAATTAAGAATTACGAATTACGAATTTACAAAGATAGGTTTATTCCTGAGATACCCGTACTTCAAGTTCATCAGAATCGGCAAGCTGGTCCATCATTTCCCTTGGATTTACTTTAAATTTCCTGGAGGGCAACTCGATCGCCACTTCATCATCTTTGTCGTAGATGCGGACCCTCAGGTTGCATTTCCCTTTTTTACTTTTGGCCAGTGCATAGGTCTTTTCTATCAACTCCGCGTTCAGGTCGCTGAGCTTCACGGTAACCGAGAGGCTTTTTGCATATTTCTCCATGATCTCTGTCAGCAGAGCCATGTTTGTGACCTTCACACGGAGTTGATCCGGTGCATCATAACGGGGCTCCACATGGGCTTTGACATGAACATACATCCCCTCCTCCAGCAGGTGCTTCCATTTCAGGTAATCCTCTGAATAGAGAAAGAGGTTCATGGAGTCGAGGTAATCTTCGAGGGTAAAGGAGCCATAAGGTTTTCCGTTTTTCCCGATTTTGTGAGCAGAGGCGATTACAATTCCGGCAAACGAAACATCCTTATGACGGAACTCCTTCATATCGGCTTTCAGCTTCTCCAGGGTAACCGTACAAAAACTCTGCATCTCTATTTTGAAATCGTCCAGCGGATGACCGGTCATATAGAAGCCGGTAATCTCTTTTTCATGCTTTAATTGTTCCATCCTCGACCAGGGCTGGCACTCAGGAAGCTCCAATTCGGTCATTTCGATCTCTTCATCCTCTCCGAACAACGACTGCTGAGAGGAGTTCTTCCGGGCGGTGTAATCGGCAGCATGACGAATGACCTTCTCCAGGAAGATGCTCTCCTCTCCCGGTTCCTGGAAAAAATACTGGGCACGGTGGGTGTTCACAAAGCCGTCGAAAGCCCCGGCCCTGGCAAGCGCTTCAAGGCAACGTTTATTGACGGTATGGGCATTGACCCTGGTGGTAAGGTCGAAGATGCTGGTATAGGGGCCGTTTTTCGTTCGTTCCTCTATGATGCTCATCACAGCCGACTCCCCTACATTTTTAATCCCTGCCATGCCAAACCTGATCTCGCCTTTTTTATTTACAATGAATTTCAACTCACTCTCATTCACATCCGGTCCCAGCACAGAAAGATGCATCCGTTTACACTCCTCGATGAACAGGGTGATCTCCTTCAAGTCGGTGAGGTTCCGGCTCAACACGGCAGCCATGAATTCGGCCGGATAGTGTGCTTTGAGGTAAGCCATACGATAGGCTACGTAAGCATAGCAGGTGCTGTGAGATTTGTTAAAGGCATAATTGGCAAAGGCTTCCCAATCTTTCCAGATCTTGATGACGATCTTTTCATCCTGCCCGTTTTGTTTACATCCTTCGATGAATTTGGGCTTCAGCTCGTTCATCATCGACTCAATCTTCTTCCCCATGGCTTTACGCAGTGAGTCGGCCTCCCCTTTGGTAAAACCCGCCAGCAACTGGCTCAGGAGCATCACCTGTTCCTGGTACACCGTGATTCCGTAAGTATCCTTCAGGTATTTCTCCATCTCAGGGATGTCGTAAGAGATCTTCTCCCGGCCATGTTTCCGGTTGATGAAACTGGGGATGTATTCCATTGGCCCGGGCCGGTAGAGGGCGTTCATGGCAATCAGGTCTTCGATCCTGTTCGGCTTCAGTTCCCGCAGGTATTTTTTCATCCCGTCCGACTCAAACTGGAAGATCCCGGTAGTTTTTCCCTGGCTGAATAGCTTGTAGGTCAGTTCATCATCCAGTGGAATGGATTCGATATCAATCGTAATCCCTTTGGAGCTTTTCACATTCTTGATAGCATCGTTGATGATAGCCAGGGTTTTCAGCCCCAGGAAATCCATCTTCAGCATCCCCACTTTCTCGATGTGGTCTCCATCATACTGGGTGACCAGCAGGTCGGACTCTTTTGATATGGTAATAGGGACATGTTCGATCAGGCTGTTTTCACCGATGATGATTCCACAGGCATGCAGCCCTGTTTGCCGGATAGATCCCTCCAGCGTCTCAGCATACTTCAGCGTTTCGGAGATCAGCTTGTTGGATGACATGCGCAACGCTTTCAACTCAGGGACCTCTTCGTAGGCCTGTTTCAGTGTGATCCCCGGCCTGGAGGGAACCAGTTTGGTGATGCGGTTGACCTCATCCAGCGGCATCTCGTGTACCCTGGCCACATCGCGTATCGCCCCTTTTGCTGCCATCGTTCCGAAGGTGATGATCTGGGCTACCTTGTCTTTGCCGTACTTCTCCACCACCCATTTGAGCACCTTTTCCCGGCCGTCTTCATCGAAATCGATATCGATATCCGGCATCGAGATCCTGTCGGGATTGAGGAATCGTTCAAACAGCAGGTTATACTGTAACGGATCTATATCGGTGATCCGGATGGAGTAAGCCACTACCGACCCGGCGGCCGAGCCACGGCCAGGGCCCACGGATACTCCCATTCCCCGGGCAGCATCCAGAAGATCCTGAACGATCAGAAAATAGCCCGGATACCCCATTCTTTTGATCGTATCCAGCTCGAAATCAATCCGTTCCCTGATTTCTTCCGTCATCTCCGGGTAGCGCCTGGCTGCCCCCTCATAGGTTTGATGCCTCAGGTAAGCGTCAGCATCCTCAAAGCCTTCGGGGATGGAAAAGTCAGGCATGACCGGATCCCGGTCCAGGGAAAACTTCTCAATCTTATCCAGGATCTCCAGGGTATGATCAAGTGCTTCCGGGATATCAGCGAAGAGTGCATTCATCTGCTCGCGTGACTTTAACCACTCCTGACCCGTGTATCGTAGCCTGGACGCGTCAGTCATCACCTTGCCGGTATTGATACAAAGCAACCGGTCATGTGCTTCTGCATCTTCTTCATTGAGAAAGTGAACATCGTTGGTGGCAATCAGTTTGACCCCCGTCTTTCTGGAGAATTCAATCAAGGCATTGTTGACCAGTGTCTGCCGCTGAAACACACTCGCATCACGGGTGGAGTCCGTCACCTGATGGCGAATCAGCTCCAGGTAAAAATCCTCCCCAAATATCTCTTTGAATTCGAGGATGCTTCGTTCTGCCCGCTCCAGATCATTCGATAGTATTGCCCGAGGGATCTCTCCGGCCAAACAGGCGGAGGAGGCGATCAGGCCCTCGTGGTACTGCTTCAGTAACTCTTTGTCGATCCTGGGTTTGTAATAGTGTCCCTTTATCCACGCCAGCGAGATCAGTTTCACCAAATTGGTATAACCTGTCTTATTTTTAACCAGCAGGATCAGATGATCTCCCTTTCTGTCAACCATATCCACCTTATCCTCCATCCTACGGCGGGCAACATAGGTTTCACAGCCGATGACTGGAGTGAAATCCGGAATTGTCTGGCAGGTCTCCGTGAACGCCTTCACACCGAAGAGATTTCCATGGTCGGTCACAGCCACGCCCCGCATTCCGTCATCGACGACTTTCTGTACCAAACTTTTGATATGACAGGCTCCATCGAGGATGGAGTATTGTGAATGCACATGCAAATGGACAAAATCTCTCATGCCGGTAAAAGTACTTAAAATCCCCCCGGCGATCGGGCAATGTTGATAAAAATGTACTACATTTGTTAAAAACTCCTGGCATGATCGATAGCAGTCATTTCCTTTGGGACCGGTTATTATTTGACCGGTACGTTGTCAGGTGAAGCTGGGATAGTCAGAGATGAACACAAGTTATTTGCCACCCTCACACTTGTGTTTATTATCCTGGCGACAACCTTCCGGGTGTTGATTGTTTATTTAAAGAAAGAGGGCAGCTACTTGAAATGGGTTGCTATGAGCCTGTACCTGTGTGCGTTTATCTTTGTCGGATATACCGGCTATCTGGGCGGCATCCTGGTGCAGGACTATTTAATGGGAATCTAATTTCTAATTTCCAATTTCCAAGAAAATGAAACACCTCCGCCCCCTTATCCTGCCCCTGTTCCTGATTCCTTGTTTGTCAGGATTTACACAGAACAAGACCGCCGGGTACCTGACCGAAGCATACCGCTTTGAATCGAATAACAGCCAGCTCTTTGCAGCGTATGCTGAACAGGCTGACAAGGAAGGGCTTCCCAGGGTGGCCCTCTTTTTCAGGGCCATTGCGAAAACATCCTCCATTCACGCCGGCAATTTTCAAAAGGTCCTTTCCCAGATGGGGGTCGCCATTGCCCCGTCAAAACCAGTGATCATCCTGAATCCCTCGCAGTTGAACATCGAAGATGCCTTGAAATCGGTCCGGATGGAAGCGGGCATCAAATATGCGGAATACCTTGAACAGGCAAAAGCCGACGGAGAGAAGAGTGCGGGTAAAGCACTTCGCTGGGCCAAAGAGACCGAACAGCAAAGCCTGCAACTTTTTGTGAACGTGGTGGACGCCCTGGCAAAAGAGAATACGAATTCCCTCCCTGCCTTCTACTGGGTTTGTCCGAAATGCGGAAATCTCTACGATGTGGCGAACCCGGAAAAGGAGTGCAGCTTCTGTTATACCGAGCGGGAGAAATTTATTAAGATCAGCGATTAGGGATTAGGCACTAGGCATGAGGCATGAGGGAGATAATCCCAAACGTAATATTCACGCTATTCACGCTATTCACGCTATTCACGAATTTGTTTCTTTAAAAGTAAAGTGCTAATTTTGCACCCCATTTTAATTAATTAACTTAAACCAAATTCATTGAAGTAACATGCCAGCAAAGATCAGATTACAGAGAAGAGGTAAGAAGGGACAACCTTTTTATCACATTGTGATTGCGGATGGTCGTGCACCACGTGACGGGAGATTCATTGAAAAAATTGGCTTTTACAATCCTCTGCCCAAACCTGCAGAGATTGAGATCAATTTTGAGAGTGCCCTTTACTGGTTGCAGAAGGGAGCACAACCCACTGATACGGTCAGAGCCATCCTCTCCTACAAAGGAGTAATGTACAAAAACCACCTGATGAAAGGAGTTCAGAAAGGAGCGTTTACAGCCGAACAGGCTGAAGAGAAGTACCAGACCTGGCTCTCTGAAAAGGAAGCCCGGATCAACTCCAAAAAGAACGAACACGAGCTGAGTCTCATAGAGGCACACAAATCTGCCCTCGACCATGAGAAAAAGGTAAACGAAACCAAAGCCCAGGCCCTGGCAAAGAAATATGCCAAGGCACAGAGAGCAGCTGAAGGTGCAGCCGAAGGAGAAGCTGATGGAGCGGGCGCTGCTGCTGAAGAGGGAGCCACGGAGGTGACCGGGACCGTTTCGGAACCTGCTGGTGAAGAGGTGAAAGAGGAAGGTGCAAAAGCGGAAGAACCTGCTGTTGAAGAGGTGAAAGAAGAAGAAGAACCGAAGGCTGAAGAGGCGAAGGAAGAGGAACCGGAAGAAGCAGAACCGGCCGAAGCTGAACCAACTGAGGAAGAACCAACCGGGAAAGAACCACAGAAATAGGAACCGAAGGAGTAACCCTTTGAACTTTTGAGCGATGGATCCGGATGATTTCTATTACCTGGGGAAGATTCTGAAAGGACATGGCACTCATGGTCATTTGATTGCACTCCTCGAAGTGGACGACCCCGGGGATTACCAAAATCTGAAATCCGTTTAT
>JADHVQ010000115.1 GCA_016783905.1 Bacteroidales bacterium
CCTCCGGTATCATGGATCACCAGGTAATCCCCCTCTTCCACAATGGGCAGGGAGACTCCTTTGGCAACGATGTCGCCCGCGAAACAAAGGGGCCCGGCAATGTTGTAGGGATGGTCGTCCACACCCTCTTTCAGCTTTCCCCGGGAATCCAGGACACTGTACTCATGTTGCCAGTCGGCAGGATTCAGACACTCCCTGACGAAAAGATCGGCCCCAACATGAATCATGGCAGTATTGATGCCCGGATCCCTCTTCACATACTCCACCCGGCTCACCGTCCAGCCGCTGTTCACATATACCCACCGCCCGAACTCCGTTATAAGTCTCCAATTGGTTGAAGACTGCGGACTGCGGACTGCGGTCTGACGCTGTGGTGCCGTGGTGCCGTGGTGCCGTGGTGAGTTATGCTCTGTGCTCTGTGCCCCTGTGCCAGCAAATAACCCCGGCGCCCGCTCCGTCAGCGCTGCCACATAATCCTCCATCCTCGGAGGCTTCTGATCATAGCGGTATGACACTGGCAACCCTCCCCCGATATCGAAAATGGATACCTGTTTTTCGTATTTCGAATTTCGAATTTCATTGATCTCTTGCACGAAATCATAAAGGATCCCCACTCCCTCCACCAGCATCTCCATCGCACAACCCTGGGATCCTACATGAAGATGGACACCGGTGAGCCAGGAATAGGTGCTGAACGCCTCTTCCAGCTCCTTTCGTTTGCTTTTAATCGGGACTCCGAACTTGGAATACTCATCGGCTACACTCGACTCGATAATGCTCCCCACACCCACCTGGGGATTGATCCGGATACCAATCGTGGAGGATGAACCAATTTTATCGAGTAGAAGATTTACTCGTTCTAGCTCTGAGAGATTATCACAGTTCACATGGACACCCAGCTTCAGGGCAAACTCAAGATCGGGGATCGTCTTAACAGGGGAGTCAAAAACGATCTGGTCGGGCCTGTAACCGGCTCTCAGCGCAATGGTGATTTCCCCGGTAGTGGCAGCCTCCACACCGGTTCCCAACTCCCGTGTAAATTCCAGTATCCGGAGAAGAGGATTGGATTTGATCGCCAGTCCATGCAGGGTGGTAGGGGGGAAACAGGATTGAAGATACGCGATACGGGATGCGAGGTAGTCGAGATCCTGGAAGAGTACAGCAGTATCTTCCTCACGGATCAGGCCCTGTTGAAGAGCCTGCCGGGTGGTCTCAGCAATATGTTCTCTGGAGAGGTTCGATTTCATGGTTATAACCGCGGTGAATTATTGCTTGATTATATCGATCAATGTTTGAATTGCCCTGCTCCCCTCCTCCCCAAGATCCAGCGTGAACCTGTTCACGTAAAGATTGATATGTTTGCGCATCACAGCCTCATCCATCTCCTGGGCATGAGCCCTGACAAAATCCATTACCTGATCAGGATTCTCCATGGCAAAATGTACGCTTCTCCGCATGACCCGGTTGAGTTTTTCAAGGATCTCTTCACCCAGATGCCGCCTGGCGATGATGCCACCCAATGGGATTGGACTGGCGCTCTTCTCCTCCCAGAACTCCCCGAGATCCATGATCTTGATCAGCCCCTTCTGCTGGTATGTAAACCTGTTTTCATGGATGATGACACCCGCATCCACCTCGCCGGAAAGGACGGCCTCCTCAATCTCCGAGAAACGCATGAACACCTTCCGGGTAACCTGGGGGTAGGCCAAACTGAACAGAAGATGAGCGGTGGTATGTTCCCCAGGGAGAGCTACCTGCATATTACCCCACCCCTGACCCCTCCCCAACAAGGGAGGGGAATCTAAATCCTCCGGTATCCGGCGTCTGGCTATCAGCACCGGCCCGTTCCCAAATCCCAGCGCACTCCCGCTCTCCAGTAGTTCATACCTGTCTCTCAGGCTTAACCAGGCATGGAAACTGACCTTGATCATGTCGGTTTTTCCCTCCATCGCCCACCGGTTCAATTCTTCAATATCAGCCAGTTGGGAGTTAAAAGAGAGTCCCTCCAGATCAATCCAGCCATGCACCAGGGCAGCGAAGATAAAGGTGTCGTTCGGACAGGGAGAAAAGGCGAGAGAGATCATTTCAAATTACGAATTACGAATTACGAATTACGAATTAATTATATTAACTATCCATCAAACTGAAACCAGCAACCAGCAACTAGCAACCAGCAGCCTCCTTCAGCAACTCCACCAGCGTCTCATCCAGGTTCTTCACTGCCAGCCGGACCTCCCACTTGCTTTTGTCCCGCTCCCCCACATAATTCGAAACCGCACGAATCTGGGCACAGGGGAGCTTTTCAACAAGGCAGCCAAACAGAAAAGCGGCCCCCTCCATGCTCTCCACATCTGCAGGAAAGCGTGTTGTTAACTGGTGAATCCTTCCGGGATCCGTGTGCATCGTGTTGATGGAGTTTCCTGTAACCACCTGCAGCCGGTTGAGTGCTTTCCACCTGGGAATTAACGTGTTCACCAGCTTCCCTTCATCGAACGGGTATTCATCCGGAGGTATTAATCCAAGTTCGAATACACTCCGGAATAGGCCATCCTCTTCAGCTCCTGGCTCGGGAAGGGCCTCTTCTGTCACATGGAGGACGCTTCCCAATGGGATCGCGCGGCTATAGGCTCCACAAATACCGGCATTGATGGCAAGATCGTAAGATCCCTGAGCCAGGATGTTCCCCAGGTAGAATGCGGTATGAAGCAACCCGATACCGGGAGTCAGCAGGTGTACATGCATCCGGTCTATCCTGAAGTGATACAGATGGTCAGGGATGACCACCACTGACTCATTTCTTTCGAACAGTTTTTTTACTTCAAACGGGGTAGCCGAGACAAGCAGGATCTTCATGGAAGGTTGCAGTTGATCACTGTTGTAAAAGTAATTAAAACAGATGGATTATTTTCTGGGCTCCTGCAATCGATTCATAATATTATTAGATTTGTTGGGTTGAAAACCTAAACTTAAATAATTTCTATATGACACAGCAGGTAAAACAACTCTTGAGCGACTCCAAAACTGTTCGCTGGACTGCCCTGGCGCTGGTTTCCCTGACCATGCTTGCAGCTTACTATTTTGTTGATATGATTGCCCCGTTACAATCATTAATGGAGAAGGATTACAAATGGACACCAAGCAATTATGGATTTTTCTCAGGATCTGAATACATGCTTAACGTGCTTGGATTCCTGATCATCTCCGGAATCATTCTGGATAAAATGGGGATCCGTTTCACTGGGCTGACTGCTACCGTGGTGATGCTTTCGGGGGGACTTATCAAATTTTATGCACTCACTCCCTATTTTCAGAATGGGGGATTCGGGTATGAGTTGTTCAGTTCATTTCTGACCGATATGCCGGCAACGGCTAAAGTAGCGTCAATCGGGTATGCCATCTTCGGGATTGGAGTGGAGATGGCAGGAATAACCACCTCTAAAACGATCGTAAAATGGTTTAAGGGGAGAGAACTTGCACTGGCCATGGGGATGCAGCTGGCAACAGCCAGACTCGGCGCTTCGGTTGCTTTCTTCTTTTCTGCCGCCATGGCCGGAGCCAGGAGGGTGGATGGTGTACTGGAGGGAAATGTACTGAATCCAATCTATTTCGGACTTTCGCTACTGGCGATCGGATTTATAACCTTCCTCATCTATACCTTCTTTGACCGGAAGCTGGATAAGCAAACGGGAGCGACTAAATCAGAAAGTGATCCAACGGATGAGTTTCATCTGAAAGATCTGGCAAAGATCATTACCAATAAAGGATTTCTATTGATCTCATTTCTCTGTGTTCTTTTCTACTCTGGAGTTTTCCCGTTTCTAAAATACGCGGTCAACATGATGGAGAATAAGCTGGGTGTGGAACCACATATTGGTGGCATGATTTCCGGTTTGTTGCCTGTGGGCACGATAATTTTAACTCCCATCGTCGGCAACTACCTTGATGTAAAGGGGAAAGGTGCGACCCTCATGATTTTTGGCTCCGCGTTGCTGATGCTTGCTCACCTTACCTTCGCTTTAGTTCCTTTGAACATGGGTATAGCAATTGCCGCTATTGTGGTTTTAGGTATTGCATTCTCTTTGATTCCGGCAGCTATGTGGCCCTCTGTGCCAAAAATCGTGGAAGAGAGGTACCTGGGTTCTGCCTATGCGCTTGTTTTCTGGATTCAGAATATCGGTTTATTGTTTTTCCCGTGGTTGATCGGTGTCATTATTCAAGCTATGAATCCGGAAGTTGCTGCCCGGAAATTAGAGGGAGACCCAACGGCGCTTTACAATTATACGGTCCCTATGCTGGTGTTTGCGGCCCTTGGAGCTTGTGCTATCTTTCTGGCATTTTTATTACGCCGGGAAGATAGACTCAAAGGCTACGGACTCGAAGTCCCTAACAAGAAGAAATAGACATTAAAATGAAATCCTTACTCTTTCCAGGCCTGAGTTTGCTATTAGCAGGACAGATGGCCTTTGCAGAAAAGATTCCGGAACAACAAGCCAGGCAGGTCGCCCTGAATGCATACCTGGAACGAATACCGGCCACCTGTCCGGGAAGTAAAATTCACGCATTGGGCGAATCCGTTGAGGTATTGGAGAAGGAGAAACTTCTCTGCTACATTTTTAATGTGAAGGATGAACAAGGCTTCGTGATTGTTTCAGCAGATGACCGGGTCACGCCTCTTCTGGCCTATTCATTTATTGGCGCGTATGAACCTGACAGAACTCCGGCCCCTGCCTTCACATGGTTCATGAACCACCTGAAAGAACAGATCCTCTATGTGCTGGATCAGAATCTGCCGGCATCCTCTGAAATTACGAAGGCCTGGACGATTTTGTCCGATCCGGCTTACCAGGCGACGGATCAAATCGCGGGTGTTAATCCAATGGTTCATACCATCTGGGATCAGGGATGCTATTACAATGAGGATTGTCCGGACGATAACAGCGCCATCAATTTCTGCTACCATGCCCTCACAGGATGCGGAGCCACCGCCATGGCACAGATCATCAAATTCTGGGGTGTCCCGCTGCACGGAGTTGGGTCACATTCCTATTTCGATCCTACATATGGCAACCTGTCTGCTAACTTCGGGGCCGCTACCTATCAGTACAGTGCGATGCCCGTTGAACTGACCGCCCATAACCCGGAAGTGGCACAGCTGATGTACCATTGCGGCGTAGCACAGGAGATGATTTACGGTCCCGCCGGATCCTCCTCTTATGCTACCGCTATTGACGTGGCCTTCAGCACCTATTTCGATTACAATGCAGCGATCAACTGGAAATGGAGAGCATCCTATATCTCCAGCCAATGGATCTCCCTGCTGACCGGAGAGCTGGATGCCGGGCATCCCATGATCTACTACGGAAATAACAATGGTGAGAATGGTCACTTTTTTATCTGCGATGGCTACCAGGGAACCGATTTTTTCCACTTCAACTGGGGATGGGGAGGGTATCTCGACGGCTTTTTCTACACCGATAACCTGACCCCGGGAACCCACAGTTTCAATGACAACCAGGGCGCAATTTTCCATATCGTCCCCAACCAGATGCCTCCTCCTCCCATCTATTCAATGGATTTTGAAAATGTCACTGACTTTTCACTGACCTTCGATCCCTGGATAGTGGTCGATGTAGACGGACAGCCTACCTATCAGATCACCAACCATCTCTTTCCGCATTCCGGTGAGCCGATGGCTTTCATTTGTTTCAATCCCACGCAGGTGAGCCCTCCAATGAATGCGGATCCGGAGATCCAGCCACATGAGGGAAACCGTTTCGGCGCCTGTTTTTCGGCCACCACTCCACCAAACAACGACTGGTTTATCTCTCCCCAGGTTCAGCTTCAGCAGGGCGGCGAGTTCTCTTTCTGGGTGAAATCGTAT
>JADHVQ010000034.1 GCA_016783905.1 Bacteroidales bacterium
GGAGTAGCCAAGTTCCATGAAAAAATGGTCCCCGGTGATGAAGAAAATGGTGTTGTCAAAATCATCTCGTTGTGAATAGGCCTTCAGAAAGTTGCGGAGGGCATCGTCGGTATACAAGATAGAAGAGAAGATCTCACGGTTGAGATCGGTGCGTTCTTTTTGTTCAACCTGGTGACCAGGACGTGTGGTGATCTCTTCATACCGCTCCAGGTACAGGTCTGCATTAGGAGGATGAAACGGATGATGGGTGGAGAGGGTCAGGTAGATATCGAGTCGTAGCTCCTTGTTCATTGAATCAATCACCTCCATGGAACGTGCAAAGGTGAACTCATCATGGTAACCCCACAAGAAATCGGGATAGCGTTTTTTCGTCCCTTCATATGCCGGTCCGAAATCCTCCAGAATAAAATCGATCCCCTGCTTTTTCAGGAACTGGTCATAGTTGGTAAAAGTTGCATCTCCTCCATAGTAAAAACCAGTGAAATATCCATTCTCCCTGAGGTACCGGATCAGGGAATAATGAAACGGAATCTGGCTCAGGTCATCCTGAAATTCCCCTCTTCCATACGGCAGAGAAGCAAACAGGGAGGCGAAGGCATGAAAGGTGCGTTCGGAGATGGAAAGAAAATTATCCCAGTAAAGACTCTGGTCTTTTAATGAATCCAGAAACGGGGTAAAATTCCCGTACCAGGATTGATCTCCCATGTAAGCCGATGAGAGGGATTCCACGATGATGAAGACGAGGTTCGGGGGTTTGTCCTTCAGGTTGAAGAAGGGACCCAGGACATCTTCCGTCTTGTTTTTATGAACAAGTGGGTAATTCTTACTGGTAAAATCGAACTCCTGATGGATCTTCTGGTATCGCTTGATCTCCCCGGCAATCTCATCAGCTGTCCTTGGTGATCCTTCACGGAAAAGGGAGGAAAGTCCTTCATGGATAAAGAAGGAGCTCTTGTTCACTGTTAAAAAATAGGTCGTATCAGAATCAAATGCCTCCATCACGGGTGGCCGGAAAAGTGAGAGAAAGAGGGCTGACAAGTAACAGGATAGAACCAGGGTTAAGACACGTGGTCTCATCTTTATCCTGGTAGCCAACCATTGAAGGATCACCAGCAAGAGGAGCAGCAGGATCATGGGAAGGAATGTCCAGAAATCCAGGTTGTCTGAATTGCGGATAATCATCTGGATCTCGCTAAACGAATAGTGAAACAAAACCTCATCCAGTGGGACAAGATTGATAGCAAAATAACGGATCAGGGCAAACTGCAAAAGGGATAACAGCCCCAACAATGCAATGTAAACCAGGCTCCCGGTCCTCCTGTTCACGAGCGAAAGGAGGAGAAAGGGGATAAACATCAACAGGGCAAAAACCAGGAATGCCCTGAAATCATAAAGCAATCCGAATGCCTCCACCGCCAGCGGCCCCTCCTGAAGGGCGGCAGCGTGTGCCAGAAAGCAGAACTCAAGGATCCGCAGGACAAGGATTACCGGGAGAAAGGCGATATTCAGGACAAGGAAACGGAAAGCTATTTCAACGAGTTTCTCTCTCATGTCATTCAATGGTCACTTCATAGATCTCCCCTACGATGTCATGTTTGGGAAATGGAACGTTTGCCTGATCAAACATCGACCCTACCCACCAGCGGGTGTTGTGAAACTCCTGGGAGATGATCAGCAACATCTGGTTGTTCGGGATCGAGGTGATGGTTTGATCCACATACCCTACCACCCGCAGCTGATCCTTCTCAGGGCCGATCCGCCAGATGATCCGTTCGGGCTGCCAGTCGATCTGGAAATAGTAGTAGGGCCCTCCGAAGAGTTCGTCGTCCGGTTCCGGCATCTTGGAGGTGATCGCCCTGTAGGTCTCCCCCCATTTGTGCTGCCAGAACACCTGATCGTCATAGACAATCGGGTGGCATCCGCCGGCATAGTTCACGGGATCAGGGCAGGCCATGTCCCAGTTGGTGCAGGCCACCAGGATCTTGTCATCCATCTCTTCTACCTCTTCCGGGAGTGGCACATCCCAGTTGGCTAAGTTATGCTGGTCAATCAGCCCCTGGTTATAGGCCGGTGGCAACAGGTAATTGGGGCAATATTTTACTGTTTTGAGAATTTCAAAATCGATCTCCGAATAGCCGACATGTTGAACACGGTCATCCTGATCACCCCCGTAATAGTTGGCAAAATAGCCCACATTGTTGCAGGTTCGGCGATGGTTCCACGGGGACTGGTCCTGGGTGATCAGCCAAACGGCGTTGGTCAGGCCGTTCCACAATCCGTTTTTGTTCAACAGCTCGGTCAGCTTCGCCTTGACAGTCCATTTTCCATAAGTGAAGCCGTGCCGGGTGATCACTCCCACATTCTGCTTTTCCCACTTCCCAAACTCCGTTGCGGGATTCTTTAGGATGATCTTGTGGGCTGCAGGATCAGAGATCACGGTCTCGCAGGGTCGTTTGCTGGTAGTGGCGGTGATGGCTACCAGCTCCTCCTTCCGGTAGAAGCGCCGGTTCCAGTTGTAATCCCTCAGCGAATAGCCTTCGTTCAACACATCGGCGATGACCGGGATGTTGCAGTATTTGGTGGTGGGATCGATGTAGTGAACAAACTGCTCGAAAGCCGCCTTCTTGTAAATCCCAGGATTGTTGCCGCAATTCCGTGTGAAAAATTTTCCGTACGTGTCGGCAGGATAGTACCAGGGATTGATGAAGATCCCGGCGCCGGGATCCGGTTTCGCTACCACCTTCAGGGTAAAAGGGGAGATGTTGACCAGGGTCTGGGGAAGTTTAGCTCCGTCGCCATAGAGGAAATAGAAATAGGGATTCAGAAATGAGCTGTCATTCATCAGGCTTATATTCTGAATGCAGGGAGGGATCCTGTTGCTATCGATCAGAGCCGGGAGGGTGACCACCAGCAGAAAGCTGTAATCGCCTGTCCGTGGATTTCGCTTCCACCGGTCATTCTGACCGTTGCTGTAATACCGTTGCTCATCCCTGGGATTCCCCACGATCCTGAACCGGTCGGTCACCCTGTGAAACTTGCCATCGGCAGGGATCTCTTCCGTGAGGACAAACGTTTTCTGAACATCCTCCCAGCTTCCGTAGAAATTCTCCCAGGCAAATGGATGCACCCGCGTGGAGTCGTCTGGATCCCGTTCCGGAAATTTGTAGGATTCGTTCTGGTAATAGATCTTGTACGCAAACTGCTGCGATGCCTGGCTGGCATTTTTAAGATAGAACTCCATGTGGAACACCCCGTCATCCGTTTGCCGGAGCGAAGGGATCAGAAATCCCGATTCCCGTGGAGCCATGTAATCGAGGTACAACAGCTTCCTTCCGGAAGCATCTCTGCTTTCCTTGCCGGATGAATCAACCGTCCAGTTGATCATCGGGTTGAAATCCCTGATGGCAAACTGCCCTGTGGTCACCCCGGGACTCTCCGCTTCCCGGGAACAGCCTGACGCCATAACCACAAGGAAAATCCCGGCCCGGGTAATCAGTTTGGTGTTTAACAGGTACATCATCATCGTTGGTTAGGTGTAAAAGAATAGACCTGAAGCGTATTGGGCAAATCCGAATCCGGGCGGTTCCGGCCAATCACCAGAACCGATGTAACCGCCTGATCGATCCAGTTTCCGGTGCAGAGTTTCAGGATCTCGTAGTATTTCGGATTTTGATCCTCGTCATATCCAGTAAAATCTACGGAAGCCAGGATCTGGAAGGTGGAATCATTGAAGCGGATCTCCTTCAGGTCGTACCGCCAGTCGCGGTTATAACGGAAGAAAGAGAGCGGATCTCCCGGTTGAAAATGGCCGGGCATCAGTTGATCCGCAAGTTTCAGGGTATCGATCCCGATGGTGAGTCCAACACTCCCCTGCCGGTCGGGAAACACCTTCACAAACTTGCGGTCGGCCGGCTGATAGCGCAACAGCGTGTACCCGTTCTTTCCGCTCTTCAGGTCCCGGAAAACCGTCAATATGATATCATGGTTGCAGGCGGAAAGGTAAGGTGCGGCAATGGCTTTGAACTCAACCAGCCCTCTGTTCCACTCTCTTACTTTATACTCTTCGCCGGTAGCTGCCACAATCCACTCTCCGCCGGAGAGGCCGGCCGGAGAGAATTGCAGGATCTTCCAGGAACCATCTTTATCAAAGAGGAGGAGCTCCTCTGCCCGGTCGCCGAACAGGTCGCCGGAGGTGAGCTGCCGGTCATGCTGAAGGGTCACTCCGGCAAGTTGAGACTCGTCTGTTCTCCACAAAACCTTCACCCGGGCGGCCACATCGTTCCGGCTGCAGGGTACCGCTGTCGCTTCAAATCCAATGAGGATCATCCCATTCGGTCCGGCTACGAAGAGCTGATCTCCCGGAGAGGAGAGAAAGGAACCTTTCATCCAGGTGAATCCCTGAAGTATGGGATAGAGATCGGCAGGGCAATCCAGTATGATCTCCTGAAAGCTGTTGTACTTCTCACAATAGTGATACAGCTCCGGCTTCCCGTCGGATTTGATCACCAGCATCGACTGAAGAGCTCCCGGAGCGGTGATGAAGTTACCTGCAATCACCTGATCGTCCGGGGTGATCTCACCTGCATTCACGTTGTCATGATGGATCAGGAACACTCCATCGCCGTTGTTGATCTGCTGTTTCTGCAGAAACAGGGGGGGAAAGGGGGGGTAATTAACTCCGGGAGTGTACCCCTCTTTTTTCGTCATGTCTATCCTGCCCGAATCACCCAGGCGTTCGCGGGGAGCTCCAAACACATAATAAAAATCGTCGACCAGCAGGTCGGTGCTGCTGTTGTTCCAGAAGTAAAGCTGGATCTTATCATCCGGTCGAAGCCTGACATCCGAGAGGTCGAAATAACCGCTGATCTTGGTCCATTGTTCCTTTGGGATCATCGGTCCTGTGAAGGGGACTCCCTTCCAGCAGAGGTTGACCCCCACGGAGTTGTTTGCGGCAAATACCAGCGATCCGTTTACCTCGTTGTCGGTGGGAAACGCATATACCCAGGCGCTCATGGCCACCGCGTTCAGGTTCTCCAGCCCGATCTCACCGGCAGTCCTGACCACGCTCACAGAAAAGCTGTTTTTCCCAAATACCTCAGCAGAATAGTTCCCCGAGTGGGCTATTCCTTTGTAGATCCCGTGAGGTACATCCTGCGTGGAATCCACCTCAAAGTCAAAACTCAACGCGTTTGGAGCCACATTCCGCAGCGGATCCTGCTGAATAAAAGCCCCCTCGTTTGAGGTTGGGACCTTCATCAACTTATGCCACGGCACATACCTGATCACCACTACAGCCAGGATCGCCAGCAGGATAACAGCCAACCCGAGAATGATAAACAATCTCTTTTTATTCTTCATAAACGCGTCGTTATCTGATCAGGATGAGTTTAATGGTTCGTATCACTGTGGAGGTGGTCATCCGGAGAGTATAGACGCCCGGATTTATATGAGACCCCCGGTTGCCGGTGCCATCCCAGGTGAATTGATGGTCGCCCCGGGCCTGTCGCATGTCAAGCAGTGACCGGATATGCTCACCCTGCTGGCTGAATACATCCAGCTGAACATGCGAGTCCTCTTCCATGGAGTACCTGATCACCGTCTGCTGGTCAAAGGGATTGGGATAACAGGTGAGATCTCCACTTGCCTGTTCCTCTTGCATGATCCATACCGGCCAGTTGACATGTAAAAAGACCGGCACAACCGTGATGTTGTTATAGAGGTCGCGAACCAGGAGGTCGCAATAGTAATCTCCCGGATCAAGGGATATGGCATCAAAATAGACGGTGACCTGGTCGGTAGAATCAGGAAGCAGGCTACCTGTGTTGAAAGAGAGACTCAGCCAGCTGTTTGACAACCCTTCATTGGCGATTCGCATCTCTCCGAAAGTACTGTGTGGCGATCCTCCCACCTGATCTCCTTCCACCAGGTAAACGATGAATACATCAAATGCACTTCCCGCATCCATGGTACCGTTTACCACTGCAGTGGCTGTTTCACCGGGTTTGATCACGCCGCGGCCTCCCCCGCTCTCCCCCTGCCAGTGGATGGAAATACCACTTCCGGTTGTCCCGTCATATTCCAGATCGCCCAGGGATCCTCCGGAGAAGTTGGTCGCTCCGGTGATGGTGACCTGTTCCGGGAAATCCATCCGGATCTGTTTCAGGTATTCATTATCCGTACTGGCATTCTGTACCGTAAAGGTCCAGCTGAAGGTCTCACCGGGCACCACGCTGGAGGCGGAACATACGATGGCGGTACCGGCCAGGTTATCGGTTTGCGGAAGTTTGCCGGCGGCCGTGTCAAACACCTGCAGTGCATAGTGAAGCAGGCCCCCGCCGGCATTGGTGATCAGCAGATGTTCAGTGCCTGTTTGTCCGAAATCAAGGGTTTTGGTCAGTGAAAGAGGATCGACTGCTATCTCAGGAAGCGCTCCTTCGAATGGAGGAAAGGTGATGAAATCGAGCCAGCAGGCATCATAATATGCCGTGACGGAATAATCCTTATGATAGGTCCATTTGAAGGTATGATACCCTTTGGATACCGGGTAACTGATCTCTTCCCAGGGAATGTCTCCATCCCATCGTTCCATCTCCTGATTGTCGATGTAAAAAACCAGGTAATCGTAGTCGGTGCCGTTCGGGTCATTTTCGCAGGAGACCCGTTTCCAGAAGCTGATCTCCCCGCTGGCCAGGATGTTCAGGGTGATCACCACCTCCGATTCCATATCCTCGTAGATCCAACCCGATTTGATGGCGTACTGGCCTTCGTGAGGTTGGAACTGGTCTATGTTCCAGCCGGCATCACCGCCAAAATACCAGGGAAACTTCTCAAAATTACCGGTCTCAAAATCTTCTATGAGTTCCCCGGAGAGCAACCAGATGCTGTCAGTACCGGCAAAGCCGTTATTAGCCGAAAGCCCCGCCTCCAACAGGTAAAGGTATTCAAAGGGAGCCTGACCGGAAGCGGTAACCGTGAACGAGAGCTGCTGAGTTGAATCGGGCATCAGCAGCGGGATGGTTCCTGAACCCTGGTTCACGGTGATCAGGGGATCACCGGACGATAAAACTGCCTGCAGATTATGCACTTTTGCTCCACCATGATTTTCAAAATCCACCAGCATCTCCGTGGTTTCTCCAGGGTCCAGCCGGCCATTGTCCCCATCCGGGAGGTCAATTGTACCAATGACAATATCCGGTGCAAAGGCCAACAGGTCAAAGTTGGTCTCAAAGTTTTGCTGATTGGAGGTCTCATGGAAGGTGAGGCTGAAGGGATGCTGATCCGGTACATCGGTGGCCACCCAAAAAGAGAAAGCATTGGGGAAGGTCAGCGTTTGACCCCCTCCGATTGTTCCTATATATTGCGTGCTGTCCAGCAGGGTGATGAAGGGATCCGATTCGGTGATCCAGGTGTTGACGCCGGTCATCGGCTGCGTCCCCAGATTGGTCAGGCTCAAGGTGATCAGAACGGTATCTCCGTATTCCACCAGGCTATCGCCTCCGGCGTTGAGGGTATAATTCACCTGCAATCCGTTCGTGGTAAAATATAATATTTTCGTATTTGAAATTCCATCGTTATCCGTTACCCTGAATTTGATCGGCCGGTCGAAGTAGGGATATTGCGGTGTGCCACTGAAGATCCCATCTTCCGAAAGATTCATCTCCACCGGGTAACCGCAAGCGGTAAAGATATCCTTGGTTCCTGCGGGGATGGCGCTTCCGTTGTGCAGCTGGGAATACTGGTAGTTCTTGTTGTCGCCACCCGAAATGCCCCCTGTCCACTGGGTACTCACAGGGTAATTCATGTTGCCGTAATAGTATTCTATCAACCCGTTCGAATATAATTTCACGGCAAAATTGAGGTTGGTGGACCCCGACATACCATTGATGGAGGCCTGCCAGCGGATGGTTGCCGAATTGGCATCTCCCTCGTACCAGATCCCGTCGCCCAGGTTGTAATAGAGCCGCAGATCGGTCATAAACGGACTGAGAATGGCGGTTTGACGGAACAACATGTTGGGGTCTATCAGGTAGGGATAGGTGTAGGGCTGGTTGTTGAACAGGATAAAGCCGTCAGCGTAAATATAGAGTGTGTCGATAACCTGCTGGTAAAAGGGAAAGGGAAAATCAAGTGTTTTGATGGCGTATCCCGTGTTGTTGTTGGTAGGTACCAATTGCTCGGCTGTCACCGCAGGAAATGCTGCCGTGGTAAGACTCTCCGGGTATTCGAGCTGCACATCCCATAGGTATGGGGTGCTGCCACCCGCAGCCTCAAGCTGACAGAGGTAAAATTGATAAAGCTGGGCGGTGGGCAGGGAGGAGGTGGTGATCGCGGGTTTACTGAACGTGGCATTGTGGTTCACGGAAATCCGGGTGATGTTGTTATTGATCAGGTTCACTGGGGTAGATGTGCAGGTGATGGTTTGCGGATTGCTTCCGGTATAATCGATCAGTGCCATCTGGATGATTTCGCCCGCGAAGGCATTGCCCGGATCATCCTCCCGGACCTGCAGGAAATATTTTGCCATCTGTCCGGAGACCAGTTTACTTAAAATGGGTGTCAGGTCGAGCCCGAATTCAATCGTTTTATCCGACTCTGAGGTTCCTCCCCGCATGTAATAAGGTCCACCCTGGTAGTTGAAGATGGGAAACTCAACCACATGATCGGGGGTGGTGGCAGAGAGGTTAGTGCTCATTCCCACTGTTACCTTCAGCTTATTGCGGGAGGGGTGTTTCAGCGTCACTTTCATGGTCAGCTGAGGATCACAGCTCTCTTTCGCATCCACTACATAAACCCTGTGTTCCCAGATGCCACCGTAGCCGATATCATCTGCCAGTGTTTTGTACATGAGGTAACAGAATCCCTGGTTACACCAGCCTGTACCGGCATAGCCATTGGCAAATTTCAGCCCGCCTATCTCCCAGTCGTGCATATCCACCACCCCATCGCCGTTGATATCGATGTTGTTGGTATACTGTCCGTCGTTATTGTAATCAAACCGGATTGAATCGTTGTAACCACAAACCGTCCAGGCGTGCGAAGGGCTGGGGCCCCAGCTGGTCTGCACGTATTTACCCGCTTCGGGCGTCCCCGGGGGAAGTACGGTGGGGGTGCTGCTGAAATACTTGGCATAGAAATTGGCGACGCCCCCCACAGCAGATCCTTCGAGGTGATCCCATAGCCAGTATTTCAGGGTTTGCAATCCCTGCGGGTAATCTACCCGGATCGCTTTTACCGATGTGAGCCTGTTCTGCATCCCGCTGTAATACTCATCGTACCCTGAGATCCAGCGTTTCTCTCCCCCAAAGTTTAACGTCCCGCCATATTCGGTCACGTTCATGTTCCCGCAAACCCTGACGATCTCCCACGAGTCAAAGAAGCTGGCTCCGGTGTAATTGTAACCGCCGTTTAAAAAATTCCATGTAAAATGGGTGGGGTACTGGTTGTTGGGATTGTTGGCCGGCACTTCGCGCAAACGGTCGATCTCATAGGTGAAGTTGAAAGCGATCCCGGCCGATTGTCCGCATTCAAATCCTGATTGAGTGGTAATGGGACGAAAATAGGGCTGGGTGGAGTTGTCAATCGAGGTGGGAAGCAAGGGGGCATTGGCTCCTTTGTAAGCTTCAGGCAGCTCCAGTAATGGAACGTTAGAAAGAATAAACTGATCGGGGATGGTGATGGCTTCCGGTTCAAGTCCCCATACAGCCGGACCATCCTGGCCAGCCAGGAAACCCGGGAACAGGGCGCCTGCAAATACAAGCACGGTGAAAAAGATGGGGATCCTCATATACTACGCTATTATAATGCAAGTTTAATGATTTTCGGTGTTATAAAGGAATTTTGCATCCATTCTGATGGTATTTTCCAGGGAATTAAAATTATTTTCAGCTTTTTTTACCATGTATCTGAACCATTCCCGTTGATTCCTGATCATGTTTTCATAGGGATACCAGGGCGGGTCCTGATGATCAGGGGAAAAGGCCTGGTAGGCTTCATCGGCAAAATTCCAGAATCCACAGTGCAGGTTGATCTCAGAGACCATCAGGAGAACGACATCAAACTGCAGCAGTTTTTCCTGAAGGTTGCTTTTATCCACATATACCGGTTCGCGATCATCTTCGATATGGGGGTAGAGCTTAGAGTTATAGTACCAGTACTCTTCCCCGGCAAATAGTTTCGGTGAATAGCCATGCTTGATATTCAGGTAATAACTGTCGGCAATGACCAGCGCCTTCAGGTGAGGTACAATGCTGTCCGGTTCCACCGATACCACCGGGTACGCTGTCTCTGTTGAGGGGAGGGGGAAAATCAGGTTGAGCAGATCGGCAATGTCCCGGTCAGTCCACTGCAACGAGTCGGAGATTTCAATCCGTTGAATGGTCAGCGCAGGGATGGTTGTGCCGGTTGCCAATTCGATGTAACGCGACAGGGTGTCCACCACCAGCGGAACGGCATAGAGGCTCCAGTGCATGCCATATTTTGGGAACAATGGGAAGCGGCTGGTATCCTTAGCCTGGATGAACCACCGGTTCAGATCAAGGTATGGGACATCATGGGCATCCAGCCAGTGCGTGACATAGGTGTAGTTCGACAGGCTTGTTCCATGCGCCAGGTACCTGACGGGGATGAATTCAGGCGAGAAGCTGGCTTTGCCAGGTTCCAATACCAGGATCAATTCCGTGCCCATCGACGATAACCGTGTTTTAACTTCGGCCAGCTTTTCCAGCTTGGTATTCCAGGTCTCCTCCCCGATGAAATACTTTCCGGTATATTCCAGAATGTAATCCTCTTCGAACATGTTATCCTCTTTGCCACAGATGAATCCTTCGGCATGACTGATCCGGAAGAGGCGGAAGTCGAATTCGTTATGCAGGCGAAACAGGGATTTCCGGAACCCGATGTGCTCTTCCACCCTGCCGGTCATCTGATCCTGAAACTCCCCGTGAAACCACCTTTTCCAGGTAAATTCCTGCCAGGAAGGCGAGGGTGCAAGCCGGAAAAAACCCACAAGCTTCCGTTCTTTCACAAGTGGAATATGACGCTGGATAAAAGGCAGAACCAGGAGTAGCAGGATCATGAAAAGAAGAAGGTATTTACCTATGCGCATGATGTAACGTTGTTCTGATTAGCAAAGCTAGTCATTGTTTCAGTATTCATCTATCCAGATTCGCAATTTACGATATCAGAACCTGAAATAGATAAAGGGACTGAACCCGGATGATGTGATGGTGGCTTCGCTTAGAATAAACAGGAAGACCGCCACTATCGTAAACAAAATAACCGTACTGCTTCCTGGTGTCGTAAACAATTTCTCACTCCATCGCTCGATCCGTTTCCACCCGCCCCAGAAGGAGAAGAAGATCGCGACGGCCAGCATGGTCCAGAATTTGGAATTCAACCATACATCATTGGGCATATCCACGAATTGAAACATCCGGCGTAAATAGAACCAGGCAAAATCGAGGTTCTCTGACCGGAAGATCACCCATCCGATCACCAGAATCAGAAAGGTCAGGATGATAGCTGGAATTCGTCCCGTTTTCTTCATCCAGCGGATCAGGAAGAGGCGGTCGAGGATCAGGAAGAAGGCCATATAGCCTCCCCAGACTATGAAGGTCCAGGCTGCCCCGTGCCAGAAGCCGCAGATCAGGAAGGTGATGGCAGCGGCATAGATGTAGAGCCACTTATCCGTGCGGATTCCCAGGTACCGCTCCTTTTTCCATTTCCGGGAAGTGGAGTAAGCGATGGGCAGAAACAGGTAATCACGCAGCCAGGTGGAGAGGGTGATGTGCCATCGTCTCCAGAACTCGGTGATGCTGGTGGAGATGTAGGGGAAGTTGAAATTCTCCGGGAGCCTGAAGCCGGCCATCTTCGCCAGTCCGATCGCCATATCGGTGTACCCTGAGAAGTCGAAATAGATCTGAAAGGTATAGGCAATGGCCCCCATCCAGGCCAGTCCGGACGAGAGCTCCAGGGGATTCAGGGCAAAGATCTCATTGGCCGTAACGCCCAGTACATCGGCGATCAATACCTTTTTCGCCAATCCGATCACAAAGCGGTAAAAGCCGATCAGCCGTTCATTTGCCTTCTCCTGGGCTTTCCGGTCGCGGATCTGATCAATGATCTGGCCTACCCTGACGATGGGACCGGAAAGCAAGTGCGGGAACATGAAGATATACAACGCGTAATCCTGCAAACGTGTTACGGCAGCATGCCTTCTCTTATAAACATCAAAGGTATAGGAGAGTTTCTGGAAGGTGATGAAGGAGATCCCGATGGGGAGAGCGACTCTGGTCCATTCGGCCGGGGGACTTCCAAACCAGCTCAGTATGTCGTTAAACTGGTCGACGAAAAAGTTCATGTACTTGAAATATAACAGCAATCCCAGGTTGAGAACAACACTGATCCAGAACAGCGCTTTCCGCTTCCCTCCTTCGCTATGTCCCACCTCCTGCAGGATGAAAAAATCGACCAGGATGGAACCGGTCACCACGAATACAAAGAGCGGCGCCCCCCAGGCGTAAAAAAAGATGCTGGCCAGCAGGAGGAAGAAGTTCTTTGGCCAGCTTTTGGGAATCAACGCCAGCAGGAAATAGGCGATCAGGAATGCCGGCAAAAAATACAACAGGAAAAGGCTTGTGCTGAATATCATAATCGGTTATTTATCGTTTTTATGTGATCGCGTTTATGTTGGATCTATTTCATGGAAAAGTAACTGATCCGCGAATCCCCTTCGGTAAACTCTTCATAAGCGCGGTCAATAAACCCAAATCCAAGCTCCCCGCTTCCTGCCATTCCCTGCAGGATGACAATCGTCCTGACATTCTTAATCGCATCGCTTACCTTCATATTCCAGGCATTGTTGGAAGAGTTCACCTGCTCCGGATGTTCCCTCACCCGAATCAGCCTCGAAATGGAAAGAGGCATAGGTCAGGGGGCTGTGAGGAATTTCCCAGCGGGGTTTCTTCTCCCTTTGAAACCGCTCAGGAATGTACTCCTGTTGGCCGAAGAGGTAATCCTTTTTCCCGAGTACCATCTTGGCGGCATGAAGTTCGCCGAAAAGACTGAAATCGATCTGATTTTAAAGTCTGATGAGGTTGCTGCGAAAACCAACCGAATCTTCGACGTTCTTACTCAGTTGTTGCTGGTAGCTCCCGTTAAACCATTTTTCAACGGTGAGTTCCGCAGGTTCTGAAGCGGAAAAATATCCTTTCAGCGCCGGGGAGTTTACGAAATGGAATTTTCGCTGGAATGCCGGCAGCAACAGTAGACATATGATACCATAAATGAGTAGTATCCTGAAAATCTTCATGCCATCTTATTGGAATCGAACGATGAAATCATCTAAATACATACACTGCCTGTCCGGATTCCAAACGTAGATACTGATTTGTGCATCCCCCTGTAATCCGGAAGGCAAAACAAATACTTTTTCTGTTCTTCCCCAGGTTTCAGGAGGTATTATCTCGTCTTCGATCCTGGAGCTCTCCCAAAATAAACTCTGACCATTCAGGTCAACTGCGCATACAAGCATGGCACCCAGGGATTGAGGATCGGTTTTATAAAATGACAAACCTGCCTTGATACGCGTCGGAGGTGCGGGGTGGAAATCCCAGACATACGTTGTGTGTTTCGCTGCAAACTCATGCGTACTATCCAATTGCACGGAATACATTCCGGATCGTGAGACCGAAGTTGTCAGCAGGTCTCCGTAACACAATGCCTGGTTTTCAAAATCGTTTCTAAACGGGTAATAGTTGTTTCTGCCTTTGTAGAGACCACTCTTCTCCAGTTGCCTGAGAAACTGACCGCCATCCCAGGTTGATCCGAAAAAACACTTCTCGTATCCAAAGGTCATCCGGATAGTATAATAGGTGAAGAAAAGGATAAACACGGAAGTCACAATCATGACCCATCGGCGCTTGCTTGAAACCATCTCATCCAGTATCACCCCGAATGGGACAATCAGGATGGCTGAATACTCGACAAAAGAACGCTGGCCGAAACTGCACCCGAAATACCAGGTTTGCCAGGCTGCACAAAGATAGCTGACAGCCAGAAAGAGACAGAGAAGCATGATCCCGTTGCTTCTTCTCCTGATGATCATCAAAACGATTCCAGCCACGATCACCAGGTAGAGCGGACTGTAAAGGAACAGCCCGTTGAGAGTAGAGAACCACACTTCGGCAAACCTGGGATTTGCCCAGTTTCTAAAGCCTTCGTCTCCATAAGAATAGGCAAAATAGGTTCCTGAAAGGTACTTCCAGTAGAGTAGTTGCGGGAGGAGGGTAATACAGAGAATGACCAGGAAAGGAATCAGGAATTTCGGTTTCAGAAACAACCTGATCCGTCGCCCAAATTCCTGAAGAGTAGCTACATCCCAGAAAAAGAAGAGTCCCATCAATAGAATATTTGTAGGACGGATCAGTACCGACAGGGAGAGGGATAAAGACAACAGAAGGAAATAGGCGGAAGAAAATCTCCTGCTTAAAAACTGCTGCAAACTGAACAGGAAAAGAGAAAAGAGAAAAAACGAGTAAACATGAGACATCAGGGGATCATCCACCGTATAGTACAATAAATTGGTTCCTGCATAGATAAAAAAGATCGAAAGATACTGAATTAGTGGCCGGAAATAGGCGGCAAGGAAGAGCTTCAGCAACCAAAGACCAAAGATCAGGTAGAGGATGGCTGCGAGGCCAATCATTTTGTGGTAGACCGGACCGAAACCACCTGCCTCCTCCCAGTTCATCAGCTTTGCCATGAAATGGGTCGGAATGAAAAATGGGATAAGCATCACGGCAACTCCGCACGTGTACTTTGTCCTGATCCTGTTTTTGTCCTGATCCAGGATAAACCCGTAACCGGTTTTCTCATCGATTTTCTCGGGAAAACTGCTTACATCAAATCTATGAAGTAACGCACCAGGCAGATAAACATAATACCCTGCCCTATCTGCCCAGATCTCCCCCTTCCAGGTCTGATAATCATGATCTTCGTGAAGACTCAGGGAGATCAGGAAAGAGCAAACGCACAGGATCGAAAAAAAAAGTACAGAAAAAAACCTGCTGACGGAATATTTCATCATGATCCGGAAACTCAATCTAGTCAAACTTTATCACCATATCGTCAACGTAAAACCTCGTTTTTCCAACATTGTAAATATAGAAGGAAATTATTTTTTCCATATCAATCCTTTCTGGAATTTTTAAGGAAAATGTGACCTGCGCCCATCTGTTCTCACCCTCCAGCCTGTCATCTACCGGGATGGATTCGCGAAACAGGTGATTCCCCTTCTCATCCGTGATCTCACATACAACAAAGGCCCCTGTCTTATTTGTATCGAGGGGATTAATCCAGATGCTTCCAACTACATTATTTACTCGTTTTGTGTCAAGTATCCGATTTAGTTGACGGGTGTGCAGACAGCTTTTTTCCATGGATTCAATGAGAAAGGTCGACCGTGTTCCGGAATGAACTCTGGTAAATGTATGAGGGATGCCAAAATCTATAGAGACGTTTTCAAAGTCATTTTTATAGGTATAATTCCTTCGCGGAAACTCCACAATTCCTGCGATTTTCAAATGATCCCTGTAATCTTCCCACGACCAGGTTCCTCCGCAGTAGAAATATCTTCCATAAAATAACTTGAGATTGAAATCCATGGTGAGGCCAAGAAAGAGTACCAGAAAGGAGGTCAGATACAGCTTCTTTTGAGCGAGAATAAACTGAATACAATAGCCGGCTGCAACGGCAAACAACGGATAGAAGTCGATCATCGGCCGACTTCCGAAGCATCCTCCATAGTACCAGCAGCTCCAGGATGAAAACAGGTACGAACAGACAAGAAACAATCCAAGCAGAAAAATGCCCGTACGTTTTTTCAGGAAAATCATGATCATCATCCCGGCCAGAAAAAGGAGGAAAAAAGGTGTATAGGGAAATAATCCGTTCAGCGGGGCAAACCAGAAAGGGATGAGCATGGGCCGGTACCAGAAGTGAAATCCTTCCCCCGTATAGGAATAGAAGATCCATTTCCCCGATACAAAATGCCAGTAGAACGATTGAGGAAGGAATACCAGGACGATTGCAAGGAGAAAAACGACAATGTATCTGATCCTGAAAAAATGGCGGAATCGTTGTTTGATTTCATGCCACGATCCCACGTCCCAAAAAAAGAGAACAGAAACAAGCAGCACATTTGTCGGTCTGATCAACACACTAACTGCCAGGATCAGACAGATCAAAATGAACAATCCGAAGGATTTCATTTGCCTGGTCAGATAAACTTTTGTAACCAGCAGGAGTAGCGATGCCAGGAAAAAAGAGTAGAGATGAGACAAGACAACATGATCCATTCCGTAGGCATAGAAATTTGTCGACAACAGGATAAGAACCGGAACCAGGTAACTGATCCAACGTGGGAAGTAATAGGTTAAGAATACCTTCAGGATGAACAGAGAGAGAACGACATAAAACACGCCTGCCACCACAGCCATTCGGTGGTAAACGATGGAAAAACCATCCGGTTGAAGATCAAATTGTTCGGCAATAAAATGTGTGGGAAGAAAGAATGGCAGAATCATTAAAGAGACCCCGCTGGGATATTTTGTAAACACCTTCTGGCTCTTCTTGTCCAATTGAAATCCTCCGCCATTCTTAACGTCTATACTTTCAGGATAGGAGGAGATATGGTATCCGTAAATGAATGTCGCCGGCAGATAGATGTAATAACCTCCCCTGTCAGACCAAAATTCACCGCCATATTTCACCTTCCCATCTGAAAAATTAGCACGAAACGCAATAATTAATAACACTCCGAATAAAAGCGGATAGATCACCGCATCCAGCCAGCGGAGAGGAAAGGAGAATTTTAAAATGTGTATGTGTTTACCTGGGCTCAAGCAGTTCTATTTGAAGGTCATCAATGTAAAACGTCCCCTTTCCCCGGTTCCAGATGTAGACCGCAATCACATCTTCGGGGTCCCGCACATAGGGGATCTCGTAATCCATGGTTACTTCGTTCCATCTCCCCGGCGCCAGGGAATCCTCTTCCAGGGCAATCGATTTGTACTTGTAATTGCCATTCCTGCTCTCCATGGTAATCACCAGGTTAGCGGGTGTCGTCCTCATTTCCGAAAGTGGAAAGAGAAAGAGCTGTGCCCGGAGCCAGGATCCCTCTTTCGGCGCCACCTCCCGGTAGGTCATCTTTATTCCGGGAGAAAATTCCATGAGCGAGTCCATCCGAAGGGCATAGGTGCCCGATTTGGCCGTATCCTTAGTAAGGTGAGGATCATGGTTGGTTTTGTCGTGTTCGAAATTGTAAAACGCCAGGATTCTTTTCTCATACTTGTCATATTCATCCAGGAACTCGCGATCGAAGTTCTCTACCCATTCCAGATATTTATGTGCGCTTGCCGGCACACTCTTTCGTCCAAAAATGGCCCAGTAATACTCTTTTGTCATGCGCGACGGGTCGATGATCCACGACATATACTGCCAGGTCTGGAAAAGGTTCATCCAGATAAAGAAGATGGCGATCCCCACAAAAGGCGCCTGCCACCACCATCGCCGTTTCATCATCCAGGCGATGAATGCCCCGAACGGCAATGCCATGATCGCATAGGATTGCATCAATGAGCGCTGGCCAAGACTACCGCCATACCACCAGGTGGTCCAGGAGGAGATGATGAGCAGGTTCACGGCAAAAAAGAGAAAAGTAGCCCAGAAAATCTCCCTCTTTCTTTTAAAGAGAAAGATAAATCCGGCCAACGGAAAGACCATCATCGGCGTATAGATCAACCACCCTTTTTTCCACGAGAAGAGCACATCCGGGAGATAGGGGGCCAGGAACCTTAGTTGTTCCCCCTCTTCATAGCTGTAGTAAATGAATGTTCCGGCATGAACCTTCCAGTAGATCAGTTGAAAAGATCCAACCAGGAATACCATCAAGACCATGCCTGTGACTTGTGACCAGTGACCGGTGACCAGTGACCACTTCTTCTTCCAACTATCCCGGTTGTAAATACCCCACAGTACCGGAATCAACGCGCTGATGATTTCGGTAGGCCGGATCAGGGCGGCCAAACCAACAAATAATCCGATGGGTATGGCATATCTCCATTTCGGATGGTCGTGCCATTGGATGGTAAACCAGATGATGATGGTGTAAATGGTAAAGAGGGAATTGTGGACCATCGCACTGTCGTAAGCGGTCAGCTGGAAATAATTGGTCCCAAGCACCAGCAGAATCAACACAATGGTGGTCACCGTGCCGGAAAAGTAACGCAACAGGATCTTCCGTAAAAACCAGATGCCGATGATGGCGTAGAGTACGCATCCAAGAGCAATCGAGATCTGGTAGGGCAGGGAAAAGCCATCAACCGGAAATCCAAGGGGGCCAGCCAGCAGATGAGCCAGAAAGAAAAAGGGGGCAAACAAGATGGCCATCCCCATGGGGTACTTCATGATGTACTCCCCTTCCGGACCCATATAAGCCTGGTAAAAACCGATGGTGGGGGCATACTGGTCGAGGATTTTCTGCAGCCAGCTGAAATCGGTGATCCCGATGTCGTGATAAATGAACTGGGCAGGCAGGTAGAGGTAGTATCCAAAGACATCCCATGAAAGGATGGAGAGGTGATCGAATGTCAGCCATCGGGGCATGAGAAAACGGCCCCAGACAATGCACACGGCCAGCAAAAAGAAGACAATGAGGGAGACCAGTCTGCCTGATTTTTTCATATCCGTTTCATTTCATGTCGCGCTTCAGTAATTCAACCTGGAGATCGTCACAATAGAGTGTTCCTTTTCCGCGATGCCAAATATACACTTTAAACATGTCTTCTGATGAGATACCTTCCGGAACCTTCAAACGGGAAGTGACGCGGTGCCATCTCCCCGGTTCCATGTAGTCAGGCAGTTCAAACCTGAGGTCCTTGTATTGATAAGGTCGTTGGTCCCGTTCAAAGGAGATGACCAGGGAGGTGGGATTTTCCTTGAACGACTCCACCGGCCAGACAAACATGGCAGCCCGGATGAACAGTTGTCCGGTGTCAATCGGCAGTGCCGTGACTTTCCAGATAATCCCCGGACCATAAACCACCGTGGAATCCGTCTTGTAGGAGAAGCTCCCCGAATGACTGACCTCCTGTGACAGGTGCGATTCAAACTCCCATCCGGCCGGGGGCTCAAACGAATGCGAATAGGAAAAGAGCGTGATGAAGTTCCGCTCCGACACCCTGATGATGGAATCCAGCAGGGTGTAATTATGCGTCCCTCCAGGCAGGGGTCCCTTTTGAAAGACCAACACCTCCAGGGGCTTCCCTCCCAGGGTCCGCCTTGGCGGTTCCGGCAGAAACGCAGCTATCAGCATCAGATCCTTACGGAACATCAGGGAATCCTTCGGCAACTTCAGTTCATTCGGACCAAAATGAGAATCCCAGAGCAGGATCGTTCCCTCCGGGATCTTCCTGAAATCACTCTTCCCATGGATGATCGTGCCGGTGGCAGAATCCCAGGGATTGATCCCCAGCTGGTAACAGGCGTCCTGGGAGGTATAAAAAACCGGAGTCTCAGCGGGGAGATTGGTCCTGATCCACGTTGTTGCTTCGCTGATCAGCGCCTCCTCCGGTCCGTTCGAAACGGGGTACCGGTAGGTCATTACACCAACGGTAATAACAGCCACTACGGTTACTATGGTGAAGAGGTGGCGGAACCAGGGGAAGGGAAAGAGATTCACAACCTTTGCAAAACCCACAACGGCAATCATCGCAGCCAGGGGAAAAATCGAAGAGATCAGGCGGAGGGATCCGAGGGAGCTTCCCCATCCCTGCCAGTAAAGAATTGTATGGAACAGGTAGTAAACCAGGAACGGCGCCACAACAAGCAGGCTGAACCAAAGGGAGTGTTCACGCTGCTCCCTGATGCCTGAAAAAAGCCCGGAACATATACCTGCAAGTCCGGCCAGAAAAAACAGAGCCAGCGGAATCCCCAGTGTTACATCCCATTGGACCAGGTAGTGCAGAAAGGATCCACGGACGCCGGCATAAGTCTCTGAGGAGGCCATATATGGGAAACGGTGGATAATCCATAGCAGATCATGGGTCAGGAGCAACCCGGCCAGGGAGTAGCAAACAAAACCGGTCAGCAGGAAAGGAATGGCCAGGTACTTTCTCCGGAGCAAAAATACCAGTCCGAAGAGCGGAAGCAAAATGAAACCCTCCAGCCTGGCAAACATGAGAAACGAAAGGACAATGGCTGAAAAAACGTATCGTTTTCTGAGGATCAGCAAGATGGAGAGCACCAGCATGAAACCAAACAACACCTCTGTGAGTGCGCTAATGGTGACATAGAGCCAGATGGGGGTGAAACAGACAAATAAAACAGCTACCCAGGAAGGCCTGATCTCCAGTTTTTTCAATGCCAGATAAGCCCCATACCCGGTCAGTACCGAGAGCAGACTGTTCATGAGTTTCATCCCGGTCATCCCGAATTGAGCAAAGGGGAATGAGATCAGGGTAAAGAGAGGACGCCCCCAGAGGTTGAAAAAGTTATCCGGATGGTGCCAGGCATAACGTGCCAGGAGGTAATGCCCCGGGTTCTCAGCTCCGAAAGGGTAGCCGGTTGAGAGAAAAGAAAAGATCACGAATAGCCCGAAGATGCCAGGGAGCAGTCCTGTAACCAGGGTACTTTCGGTGCGATCGCTCATATAGCGGGATTACTTCTTGTACTTTCTGTCGAAGAGGTTGTACCGGATCAGACAAACCACCGCCCGGAGCGCATCCTTCATCCGGATCTTCTTCCCCTCCTCGTAGGTTCTTCCGTAGTAGGAGATTCCCACTTCATAGATCCGTATCCCCGGGAAACGGGCAATCTTGGAGGTGACCTCGGGTTCAAATCCAAACCGTTTCTCCTTGAACCGGATCTGTTTCAGGAATTCAGCACGGAAGAGCTTGTAACAGGTCTCCATGTCGGTGAGGTTGAGGTTGGTGAAGAGGTTGGAGAGGAACGTGAGGATCTTGTTCCCGATGGAGTGCCAGAAGAAGAGGATCCGGTGCGGACTTCCTCCCATGAACCGCGACCCGTAAACAACATCAGCCATCCCCTCCAGCACCGGCTTCAGCAGGATGTTATACTCCTGGGGATCATACTCGAGGTCGGCATCCTGAACCACGATGAAATCACCGGTAGCCATCTCAATGCCTTTGTGTAACGCCGCCCCTTTGCCCTGATTCGCAGATAGTGTGTGGAGGGAGATTTTTAATAACTGATTACTGGATGACTGGATGACTGGATCACTGGATAGTGCCCCCACACCCCCTAAAGGGGGCTTACTCCCCTCCCTTTCTTGGGAGGGGTCAGGGGTGGGGTATCCAGCGATATACTCATTGACTACAGCTTCCGTTCCATCCGTCGAGGCGTCGTTGATGATGATGATCTCTTTGTCCAGACCGTCTGGGAGTTTCACGGCCAGCACCTTGTCCAGGATAGCGGTGATGGTCTTCTCCTCATTATAGGCCGGGATCAGGATCGATAATTTATGGTTCATATGTTTTTACTTACTCATGATAATAGATTCGTTTCACCCGCCTGGAGATGCCGGTCATGATCTCATAAGGGATCGTTTGCAAGGTATCCGCCAGCGTGGAAACCGGAAGAACATCGCCGAAAACAACCACCTCCTCTCCCTCCTCTATGTTTATGCCTGCTTCCACGATCCCGGTGATATCCAGCATGCAGAGGTCCATGCAAACATTCCCCATCAAAGGGGCCGGTTGCCCTCCAACCAGCATCTGTCCTCGTCCGTTGCCAAGCCGCCGGTTCAATCCATCGGCATAACCCACCGGTACTACCGCTATCACGGTATCTCTCTCCGCCACTCCTTTGCGGTTGTACCCTACCGTCTCCCCTTTCCTGACCCGTTTGATCTGTGTGATCACGGTCCGCAGCCTGCTCACATTCCGTAGCTGGGTTTGTTCTTCTGCGTCAAACCCGATCCCATATAAACCGATCCCGAGCCTGACCATGTTTAGTTGCATCTCGGGAAACCTGCTGATCCCGGCTGTGTTCAGGAGGTGCAACAGTACCGGGTAATCCAGCTCGCCGGTAATCCTCCCGCTCATCTGCAGAAAGCGTGAAAACTGCTCCCGGGTGAATGGATCCAGTTCTCTCTCCTCGCTGGCCGCCAGGTGCGAAAAGATCGACCGGATCCGGGTTTGCGGATTCTTTTTCATCAGGCCGGCAAGCTCTTCCAGGTCGGGCTCGCAGAAACCCAGCCGGTGCATTCCGGTGTCGAGTTTGAGATGGATCCGGACCTCCCGGGCTGAAGATACATCGTTCCGCCTCATGGCCTCGTCCAGCATCCGGAGAATACGGAAGCTGTAAATCTCCGGCTCCAGGTTCCAGGCAAGCAGTGCATCCAGGCTCTGCTCTTCCGGGCTCATGACCATGATGGGCATGGTAATCCCCGCTTCCCGGAGCTCTATCCCTTCATCGGCATAGGCCACCGCCAGGTAGTCAACCCGATGGAACTGAAGCAGGTTAGCAATCTCAAAACTGCCGCTTCCGTATGAGAAAGCTTTGACCATCGCCATGGTTTGCACTTCCGGTTTCAGTTTTGCCCTGAAGAAATTGAGATTGTGTATCAGGGCATCCAGGTTAATCTCGAGAACGGTCTCATGCGCTTGTTGCTGCAAGGCATGGCTGATGCGCTCAAAACCGAATACCCGTGCCCCTTTCAGCAGGATCGTTTCGTCGTGGAAAGAGGATAGCGGACAGTGCAGGAGGAATTCGTCGGTGTTCGGGTAGAACGCTTTTTCCATGGAAAATTTTTCCCGGAACCGGGATATCTCCTCCCCGATCCCAATGATCCGGTTTATCTTCCGGGCTTCAACGATGCCGGCTACCTCACCGTAAAACTCCTCCGGATCCCTTCCGGTTTGCAGAATGTCGGAGAGGATGAGTGTTCGTTTCGGATGCTGCTTCTGCTGAGCCAGAAAATCCAAAGCAATCCCCAGTGAGTTGATATCGGCATTATAGCTGTCGTTGATCAACGAACAGTTGTTGATCGCATCTTTGAGCTCCATGCGCATGGCGACAGGAGTCAGGGCGGCGAAGCGATGCAGGATGCTGCTGCTTCGTCGCTCCGCTTCTCGCAGTGACGATGATGCCGGTAAATTCGTAATTCGTAATTCGTCATTCGTCATTCGTAATTGAATGAGCGCCCAGCAATGGATCGCGTTTTCGATAGAGGCGTCGTCGGTAAAGGGGATGGTGATCCCGCTCTCCTCGCCCCTGCAGATACCCTTGATGGTGGTTCGTTCTCCCTGTTTATGGATTCCGGTGATCCGGAGGTCATCTCCCTCCAGTGTCCCCCAGGTGAATCTCTTCAGCTGATCGTAGGTATCCGAAGCATCCAGCCGTTCGGTGATGATCTTGTAGTCCGACCGGTAAATGAGGAGCTCTGCATGGCGGAACAGCTTCAGTTTCTCGTCTACTTTCTCCGTATCTCCGGAGAAGTGGGCAGCATGAGCCGGACCGATGGTAGTAAATATTCCGATGGCAGGCCGGATCACCTGCTCAAGCTTCTCCATCTCGCCGGGTTCTGATATCCCCGCTTCGATGATGGCCAGGTCGTACCGGTCATCCATATTCCAGACCGAGAGAGGCACCCCGATCTGGGAATTAAAGCTCTTCGGACTACGGATCACATCCAGATCAGGCGAAAGCAGCTGATAAAGCCACTCTTTGACGATGGTTTTCCCGTTGCTTCCCGTGACTGCGATAACAGGATACGAAAACTGTTTGCGATGGCGAGCAGCAAGTTTCTGGAGTGCAGCCAAGGTATGGGGAACGACGATGAAGACAGGATCCGCGATACGGGATCCGGGATCCGGGATCCGTGATTCTGTGCTCCGAGTCCTGTGCTCTGAACTCTGAGCTTTTCCCTCATGCCTCATGCCTTGTGCCTTATGGCTTGTCACCAAAAAGCACTCTACTCCCCTCTCCACCAGTTCCGGAACATACCGGTGTCCGTCGTTCCGGTCGCTTACCAGCGCAACAAACATAGAGCCATCCGGATGGACCAGCCGGCGGCTGTCGATCAATAGCTCCCGGATCTCCTGA
>JADHVQ010000116.1 GCA_016783905.1 Bacteroidales bacterium
AAAAAAGATATATCCACAGATTGTGGCAAAATGTAGCATAACGACTGAGCTCACAGGCGGCTATGGAGCGCAGCGGAATAGCCGTCCAGTGCAGCGATTTGTTAGGCGGTTATGCCTATTGATGGTAAGAAATTTTGGGGGATATCGGCATTTTTTCGTCCCGCTATAGCAAAATAGTACAAAGGCTGTCCCTCCATTGAAAGCCTGTGTTGATATCGTTCAAGGTAATATACATCAAGATATTCTGAGAAGATCAGTTCTCTTATGGCAATAGAAAATCCAGATTCGTCACTTTTATTAAAAAAGGTTTCCTTAATATTGAAGGTTATCCAACCCTTGCTCTGAAGAATATTAAATGCTTCTATAAATGCCTTTGCCGGAATATCCCCGAATCCGAGCGCTGCAACAGTAGTTAGACAATTAAATGACCATTCTTGTAGGTCTTCCCTCTGTTCCTCGGTTAAATTGCAAAAATCTTCTACATAATAGGCATCATAAATCATGGGTCTATCACGTTCGGTTGCCTCTTTAGCTTCAGGAATAATATCCACTCCAATGAGCCTTGCAACCCCTTGTTTTCTCAGTTGTTCACCCATCATCCCATTTCCCGCTCCTAAATCTAATACGCGAAGTTCCGACAAATTTTCTTGGACTTGAGATAAGGAATATTTTAATGCTTCTGATACCTTTGTTGGAGAGTTGCATTTAAGGCGTTCATAAAACAAGTGCTCATACAATCCCTTTATTTTATATATTTCTGCATATTCATGAAAAAGAATTTTCCTTTCTTTATCTTCCGGTTCCATTAAAAAGAAATATTCTTCATCTTGGTCAAGATCATGTGCTTTTATCTTTGGAAACTTGATTCTAAACTGTTCGATCATAATTACTCCTCCTTATCTGGTAAGCCTAATATATATTCTACTGCCAATACCGGCATTGTAGCAAATATACAGTGTATTATCCGGAAAAATAAATTTAATGTTCGAAGCCCGCTTTATAAATGAAATTTCCAAACAGACGTGACGAGCAACAAGGGCACAATCAAGCAAGCGGCTCCGGTCTTACCTGACCGGAGCGCTCACAATTCACCAGTCACCAGTCTCCCGTCACAAATCTAGATTTTCTCCTCCGCATGCTTGAGAATCTGGTACAGGAATTCGCGGCTGCGGAATAGCTGGGCTTTGACGGTTCCCAGCGGAAGGTCGAGTTCGGTAGCGATCTCTTCGTATGACCATTCTTTGAAGTAACGTAGTTCGATCAGGTTGCGGTAGTGCGGCTTCAGCTTCTCCACCACCTCCCGCATCAATATGATCTTCTGTTTCTCGATCACCCTCTCTTCAGGATCGAGTGTGGTGGCTGCCATATTGGCCGGGTAATCATCCCGGTCGTCAGTTTCATCAGCGGGGCCATCAGTAAAAATAATCCGGTTGGATTTCCGGAGGAAGTCGATGCAGTTGTTGGCAGCGATCTTGAAGAGCCAGGTGCTGAAGGCGTATTCCGGGGAGTATTGATGGAGTTTCCGGAAGGCCTTTCCGAATGCTTCGATGGTCAGGTCTTCGGCATCGATCGGGTTGTTTGTCATCTTCAGAAGAAGAAAATAGAGCGAGTCGCGGTAATTATTCAGCAATTCTGCATAGGCTTTCTGATCCCCGTGTTCGCGGGCTTCAATGACCAACCTGTAGTCGCGTTGCGCTTTCTCGGTAAGATGGGAGGTTACTTCCATTTATGGGGTTTGACAATGAAGTTCGAGCAAGTGATGGCTGCCTGGAGCAGGATCATCACCCATTCGAGCAGAGGAATCCACGGGATCAGTTGTTTTTCCTGAAGTCTGTACATACCCCGGCCAACTACCACATACTGGCAACCCCATTTCAGTAAAAGTACACTTAAAACAAACACCCAGGCGAATTTCCAGGAGAGAAGCAGAACGAACAGCGCCCAGAAGAGCAGTTGGGCTATCCCGTAGAACCCAAGCAGGAACTTATGCCAGAACCGGTAATGGGAGGCGGTGGTCAGGTGGCGTCTCTTTTGTGTGATCCACTTTCCGGCAGTGTGTTTCGGCTCGGAATAGGTAAACGTACCCGGATCTGTCTGCACCCCGGTATTTCTCATTCGGGCTACCCGGTTGATGAAGAGGTCGTCATCGCCACTGCTGATCCTGTAGTGGGAGATGAAGCCTTTCTGTTGATAAAAGAGGTTCTTCTTATAGGCCAGGTTCCGTCCAACGCCCATGTATGGGATCCCGGCCAGGGCGAAGGAGAGATATTGGATAGCCACCTGAACGGTATCGAAGCGGATCAGTGCGTTCAGCACTCCTTTTCGCTTATCATACGGGCCATAGCCAAGGATGATCTCCCTGTCGTCTGTAAAGGCTTCCTGCATCAGCCGGATCCACTGGTTACCGGCAGGATGGCAATCTGCATCTGTGAGCAGGATGATCTCTTTGGTGGCGGATTTGATCCCGATCGATAACGGGAACTTCTTTCCGCTGAAAAAATTGAGGTCTCGTTTGATGGTTACCACCTTCAGGTGTTTATACCGCTCAGCCAGATCTGACAGCAAGAATGCCGTATCATCATCGGAGGCATGATCCACTACCACGACCTCGAAGTTCGGATAATCCTGCTCCAGAATCTGAGGTAATGTATAGACTAAATGGTGAAATTCATTATGCGCGCAGATGACGACGGAAACACCGTTTGAAGAATTTTCGATTTTCGATTTTCGATTTTCGATTATTTCAGTTGCTTGATGCCTGATGCCTGATACCTTGTGCCTCATCTCTTGTGGCTCATCCCTTGTGGCTCTTGGCTCATGCCTTATGGCTATTCGGAGAAAGATTCCCCAATAAAAAATCATCTGAACCAGGAAGCAAAACCCATAGAGGATGAAGAGGGTGAAGAGAACCGGGTGGGGATCTACAAATGCGTCGGGCATTTAACAAGATTTAACAGGTGGAAACGGCAAATTTATTCAATATCCTAAAATAAAACCTACCTTTGTCGAAAAATTGCGACATCCGTTAATATCTGTGCATTCAGAGCATTCCGAGAGAAGAGCCTTCGCAATTCATGACCTTCGCCATCACCCATACAGATCCCGGAACTTCTGCCCGGGCCGGTTTGCTGAAGACCGATCACGGGACCATTGAATCTCCCTTTTTTATGCCTGTGGGGACAGCCGGAGCTGTGAAAGCCCTGCACATGAAAGAGCTGCGGGAGGATGTCCAGGCCCGGATCATGCTCTCCAACACCTACCATCTCTTTCTTCGTCCGGGAGTGGACATTATATCGGCTGCCGGAGGGATCCACCAATTCAATGGATGGAGCAAACCCATTCTAACCGATAGTGGCGGCTACCAGGTCTATTCCCTGGCCGATATCCGGAAATTCAAGGAGGACGGGGTGGTATTCCAGTCGCACATCGATGGATCCAGCCACACCTTTACTCCTGAATCAGTCATCGATATCCAGCGTGCCCTGGGAGCCGATATCATCATGGCCTTTGACGAATGCACCCCCTACCCCTGTGAACATGATTATGCCGCCAAATCGATGAATCGGACACACCGATGGTTACACCGATGTATCCACCGGTTTGAGGCAACTACCTGTCCGCACGGGTACACCCAGAGCCTGTTTCCCATTGTCCAGGGGAGTGTATACAAAGATTTACGTGTAAAATCGGCCGCGTTCATCGCTTCCTGCAACGCGGAAGGGAATGCTATCGGTGGATTATCAGTTGGCGAACCGGCTCCGGTGATGTACGAAATGACAGAGGCTGTCACGCAGATCCTGCCGGCTGACAAACCCCGTTACCTCATGGGAGTGGGCACGCCTGCCAACATCCTGGAGAGCATCGCCCTGGGGGTGGATATGTTCGATTGCGTGATCCCAACCCGGAATGGCCGGAACGGGATGCTCTTTACCAGGCAGGGGATCATCAATATCAAAAATGAAAAGTGGCGGGACGACTTCTCCCCTCTTGATCCGGAAGGCGAGATCTTCACGGATCAGGACTATTCCAAAGCCTTCCTTCGTCATCTCTTCATTGCCAAAGAGATGCTGGCAGCCATGATTGCTACAGCTCATAACCTGGGCTTTTACATGTGGTTGATGAGAGAGGCAAGGAGCAGAATCATCAACGGTACTTTTTTATCCTGGAAATCAGAAATGGTAAATAAACTGGTTGAGAGAAAATAGACGAATCATGTCATCAGAAAACACAATTCAAAACACAAACCGTTCATCACCCGTCATTGTATGGGTTTGCCTGTCTCTTTTTTTTGTAGTAAATATACTCCAGTCTGCCTTTACGGGACTCTTTGATGACGAGGCTCTATTCTGGATGTACGGGGAAAACCTTGCCTGGGGATATTATGAACACCCTTCGATGGCAGGCTTTTTAATTCACCTGGGATATCAGATTCTGCCCAATGCCCTGGGCGTACGGCTCGTATTCGTCCTGCTTACAACCATTTCGCTTTATCTGATCTTACGAATGGCCAGCGTACGGAACTACCTGCTCTTCTTCGCTATGGCATTTTCCATCTTAATTCTACAGGCGGGTGGATTTATGGCTTCGCCTGATACCTGCCTGATTTTTTTTACAGTCCTCTTTTTTCTGGTCTATAAAGAGTACCTGGAGCAAGACAATCTCTTTCTTGCCATTCTCCTGGGTCTCCTCATCGGACTGATGATCTACTGCAAATACAATAGCATCCTGATTGTTCTCTTTCTGCTGGTCTCCAACCTGAAAACCTTGCGCCGCCCCTCGGTATACGTCACCGGCCTGACAGCCATCATTACACTCATTCCCCATATCATCTGGTCATTTCAGAATCATCACCCTACTATATTTTATCACCTGGTGGAACGGAATATATCAGAATACAGGTTCCTGACCTATTTTGGTGAATATATCCTTGGCCAGTTCGGCATTTACGGTCCGCTGATGGGATTTATCCTGATCCCGGTTACGATCCTGTACAAACCGGGTTCTGCATTTGAAAGAGGCTTAAAGTTTTCTGCACTGGGAATCCTGGGATTCTTTCTCCTATATACCTTCAGGGGTAAAGTTGAACCTAACTGGACAGTTCAGGCATTGATCCCCATGCTGATCCTCTCTTACAGGTGGGTGGAAAAAAGGAAGATCCTGCGGAAATGGGTATATGGCCTTGCGATCATCAGCATTGTTCTGATGATTGGATTCAGGATCTACCTGGTGCACGATTTCCTTCATCTCCCCAAAAGAGTTGTTAATCTCTCCGAATTATGGGATTGCAAAAAATGGACATCCGATGTAGAGCGCATAGCTGGAGACCGGGAGGTGGTCTTTTTAAGTTCGTATCAACGTGCCGCCAAATACACTTTTTATACCGGAAAACCGGCATACAACCTTGAAAGTGCTTTGACCCACAGAACACAATATTCTTTTTGGCCGGAAATGGAAAAAGAGCTTCAGGGAAAATCTGTGATGCTCTTTGATTTTGGAGATGGATCGTGCTTCCCTGAAAAAAAGTCATTGTCGTGGGGACATGCAATAACCACCTATTATGGCCCGTGCGTGAACTTCAGGTCATACAATTATGTTCCCATCCAGTACCTTTCAGAGGAGGTGAGCTTCCCAAAGGATTCCCTGGTGACGATTTCCTTCAGAATCATCAATCCTGATCCTGATACACTACGCTTTAACCTGAATCCGGAGACATCTGTCAAACTCCGGTACACTATTCTCTCAAACGATTCCGGGTTGATTGGTGATCATGAGGGGATGGATATATCCTCTTTGGAAGTTCCCGGGAACGGAGTTCAGGATATCGATTTGAAGATAAGAACACC
>JADHVQ010000117.1 GCA_016783905.1 Bacteroidales bacterium
ATGCAAGTTGGAATAAAAGAAAGATACGCCTCATCGGAAGAATTTTTTTTGAGGCGGTAAAAGTAGAAAATATTTATCAATCACTAAGTCTACTGTGGGGTGGCAATCAGATAGACTGTTTCACCATCCGTGAAACCAGGATCGGGCATACATCTTCCAAGGGCAGTGGCCCTTCTTCCCGATTTAGTCATTTTCCAGATCGTAGCACCACCTCTATCAGTGGGGGGAGGATTCGGAATGTCGTTTGCTTGGCTTAACCTCGCAATGAATGCATCCGCAGTGTCGTTGTCCAGATCAACTGGCCTGGTTAATGAAAGTCCCAGGGGTATCACCTTAATTATTAGATTTGCCATACGTGTATTGTTTATGTTATTTTCAGGGTACTAAAAATACGAACTTTTTGAAGGCAATGCAATCTTTTTCGTATCAATTTCATTAAAAACAAAAAAAAAACTACTTTTGAATAGGCCTTGAACCAATATTCACGTTATGTTGAGTACACGCAGAAACTTCTTCCTGATTGCATTGATTACCGCCCTTTTCTTCTCCATCAGGGGAGTCACCCAACAGATCGAAAATCTACCACTTTATCGTCAATTCAACATTTCCACCTGGACTATGGACGACGGAATTCCTGCCAATATTCAGACGATCGCACAAACTTCCGATGGTTTCCTATGGATCGGGACAGACGAAGGGTTGATTCAGTTCGATGGACTCTCATTTGTTCCTATGGCACCAGACTCCTTGAAAGAGCTTCCGCACGAATGTACCTCTCTCTGCATCACCGGTGACCAATCCCTTATTTATGGTTTCGCTGACGGAAAGGTACTCGGGTACCAGCACGGAATCTACCGTTTTATCGGAGATGAAAAAATCTTCAACGGGTTTATCGTTTCAGCCATTCTGGTTGATTCTGACTCTTCTTTCTGGATCGGGCTGCAGGGTGGGGGCCTTATCCGGGTAAATAATGATGTATTTTCTGAAATCTCGGTAACGGATGGCCTGCCATCAAACTACGTGACATCCCTTCAACGGGACTCAGAAGATGATCTCTGGATCGGGACACAAGAGGGGCTTTGCCGATTACGGGATGGGAAAGTTGAACAAGTATTTAAAGAAAACGGGTTGTCTAACGATTTCATCCTATCCCTTTATTTCGATAGTCAGGCAACGCTTTGGATTGGGACACATGGAGGACTGAACCGATTTGAAAAGGGGATTATCCAAACCGTATCGGACTCCATTCTACCGCGAGATGCCGACATCCACTGCATTGCTGAAGACAGATCCGGGAATATCTGGTTTGGAGCCAATGGCGATGGTCTGTTCAGGATCACCCGGAACACGTCGAAGATGGAGAAGATCTCCGATACGGAGGGGCTTCCCTCCAACCTGATCCGATCGTTGCTGATCGATATGGAGTCCAACATCTGGGTAGGATTGCAGGGAAATTTTGGTTTGTGTCAGCTTCAGCAGCCGGTGGTCGAGACTTACACAACAGAAGAGGGTTTATCGGGAGACAACATCATGGCCATTTTACAGGTTGGAAAATCGGGGGCCTGGGTCGGAAATGCAACCGGGGGTCTCGATTTGTTCATGGATGGCCGTTTTTCGCAATATGATTCTATCCTAAAGCTGGGAAACAACCCGATCTTCTCGTTAGCATTGGACCGCAATCAGAACCTATGGATCGGAACCAAAGGGAATCCGGTCATTTTAAAAGAGTTTAAAACCATTGAAGAGGCCTCCTTGACAACCTCGAATGATATCGTGGTTCATGCCATATACCTTGCCAATGATGGTTCACTCTGGATAGGGACTGATAAAGGCATTTGTGTTCTCCGAGGTGATTCGGTGGAGACGATCACCTCCAAAAATGGCCTCTCCAATGAACAGATTTTCTGTTTTTATGAAGATACCAAAGGGATGATGTGGATAGGCACCCAGTATGGAGGGATTAATACCGTTAAAAATGGAGAGATCAACCAATTTAAATCCAGTAATGGATTGACAGACAATATGATCCTCTGTTTCATGGAGGACCCGGCGGGATATATGTGGGTGGGAACTGCGGCTGGAGGATTGAACCGGATCGAAGTAGCAACAGGTCAGATCCAGTCATTCGGACTTAGGGAGGGGCTGGATTATTCTATCACTCAGATCTTCGAGGATCAATTTGGTTACCTATGGCTGGGAGGTAATCTTGGGATTTTTACTCTTCCTAAGGGACAGTTTGATGAGCTTATTGCCGGTTACCGGGAAAAACTGGATCCTCAGATCTTTACATTTACCGATAAAGAGAAGACGATGTCACTGAACGGCGGGATCTTCCCGGCGGGTTGTCAATTCGCCGACGGCACCATGTGGTTCCCGACCAATCATGGCATTGCGGTCATCTCACCGGAGCGCACACACGGGGAGACTATCTTTCCCCAGGCAATCATCCAATGGGTGGAGGTGAACAACGTCCTTCAGCCGATAGCCTCAGCATACCATCTGCCTCCTGCCGTGATCCATTTAGAGATCAAATTTACAGCACCCGCTTTCATTTCACCGAAACAGATCAAATTCCGATTCAAATTGGCAGGGTATGACACTGATTGGGAGTATGCCGGAGAAGACCGGAAAGCACATTACACGAAGGTTCCTCATGGGAGTTACACCTTCCAGGTCCAGGTATCGAATCACCTGGGCCAGTGGAGTGATCAGATCATCTCCATTCCGATCAAGATCAAACCTTACTTCTACCAGCGGATCTGGTTTCTGATCCTTTGCGGTGCCGTTGGGTTATTTATCCTGTATGCCATTTATAAATACCGAATCCGGCAAGTTCGGGAGAAAGAGCTGGAGATCCTGGTGGATGCCCGCACAAAAGAGCTCCAGGAGTTGAACCGGGAGCTGGATCAGCGGGTGCTTGACAGGACAGCCGAACTGGCCGCATCGAACCAGGAACTGGAGGCCTTTACATACTCCGTATCCCATGACCTGAGGGCGCCGGTCAGGCGCATCGAAGGACTGGTAGCGGCGCTGACCGAAGATTATGCAACGCAGCTCGATGAAACGGGGAAGGACTTCCTGAACAAGGTGGCTGACTCTTCCGTGGAGATGGGGCAACTGATTGAAGAGTTTCTTAAACTGGCACGGATCGCGCGCCAGGAGATTGACAAGACAGAGCTGAACCTGAGCCAGCTGGTAACAGAGATCACCGAAGAGCTGGCCAATGCAGATCCCGGGCGGAAGGTGAGCGTGAAGATCGAACCTGACATCCTTGTCAAAGGGGATTCCCATCTGATCCGGATTGCGCTGCAAAATATCCTCAATAACGCCTGGAAATACACCGGGAAAAAGGAGCACCCAGAGGTCATCTTCGGTTGCCGGGAGAAAGATGGACTGAAGGTGTTCTTCATCCAGGATAACGGAGTAGGTTTTGATATGAACTACTATGATAAACTGTTTACTCCATTCCTCCGGTTACATAGCGATGACCTGTTTACCGGGACGGGCATTGGCCTGGCAACCGTCAAGCGGATCATCACGAAACATGGTGGAAAGATCTGGGCCCAGGCGGAACCAGAAAAAGGCAGCACCTTTTTCTTCACCCTTTAAATCCTCATCCAATGACAAAGATCAAGCTCCTGCTGGTGGAAGACAATGATACCGATGCGTTGTTAGTGGTCAGGCATCTGAAAAAAGAGGGATTTGAGGTGGATCACCTCCAGGTCAAGACACGGGACGAGATGGAGAAAGCGTTTTCGGATGAGAGCTGGGACCTGGTTATCTCCGACTACTCCCTGCCAGGATTTGGCGGAAAAGATGCCCTGGAGTTATTTAATTCCAAAAACCTGGATATCCCGTTCATCCTGGTCTCAGGGACGGTTGGTGAGGATATTGCTGTGACCATCATGAAGGGGGGAGCCAACGACTACCTGATGAAAACGCACCTGAACAGACTTGGACCTGCGGTTAAACGGGAACTGGAAGAGACCCAGGTGAAACGTGAGAAGAAACGGATCGAATCGGTGCTGACCCAGACGGAGAAGCGGTTTCAGCGGTTGATTGAAGATTTACGGGATGTCGTTTTCCTTTCATCCATGGACGGAAAGAAAATATATATCGTCAATCCGGCTTTTGAGGCTATTTATGGCCGGCCTTTAAAGGAGCTGGAGCAAAATCCCCTCTTATGGTATGAATCCATTCATGATGATGACAAAGCTTTGATGGGTCCCATGACAGAAGATCTCAAAACGACCGGCGTATGTGAAGGTGAGTACAGGATTGTGAAGCCCGATTCGTCTGTTCGATGGGTTTACGATCGGCGATGCCTTGTCTATACCAATGGAGAGCAGGAGCCATTGATGGGTGGTGTGGTGATGGATGTGACGGAGAAAAAACAAGTAGAAGAGGATCTGATCCGGGCAAAAAAAGCGGCAGAGGAGTCGAGCCAGCTGAAATCAACGTTGTTACAGAATATGAGTCATGAGTTCCGTACGCCCATGAACGGAATTCTGGGTTTTTCAGAGTTCCTCTTTGAGGAGTTGACAAATGAAGAGAGCCGGACCAAAGCGGAATATATTCTGACCTCCGGGAAGCGGCTTCAACAAACGCTGGAATCGATCATGCTCTATGCCCAACTCGAATCGGGGATCCCGTTAAAACCAGCCGTCATTGACCTGGCTGCTTCGATTCAGAAGGTAGCGGAGAAGGTACGGAAACAAGCTGATGCCAAAGGGCTAGCCCTCGACCTTCAAATGGAGGATACCCTCACACTTACCTCTGACACATCACTGCTTGAACGGATTCTGATGGAGATCATTGATAATGCAGTAAAGTTCACTGATACCGGAGGAGTTATTGCCACGGCACGGTTTACTGATGAGACCCATAGCCTGATCCAGGTAGAGGTGAAGGATACAGGGATCGGGATTCCGGTGGAGAAGCATGCGCTGATCTTTGAAGAGTTTCGTCAGGCCGAAGAGGGTTATGACCGTCCTTATGAAGGCAGCGGGTTAGGTTTATCTATCGCCTCCAAGAGCATCCAACTGCTTGGCGGAGAGTTAATGATGGACAGCGATACCGGTCAAGGGTCCACGTTTGTAATCACCCTTCCGGTAGCCTGGAGAGGTGATGAAACCAGGGGAAAAATCGAGGTGGATGCTCCTGCGGTTCCACCCGCTCCCGAAAAAACAAAAAAGACAAAACCGGTCATCCTGCTGGTGGAGGACAACGACGCCAACATTGAACTGATCAGGCTTTTTATGGCGAAAGACTACGACCTGGATGTAGCCAAAAATGGTGAGTCGTCCCTTAAAATGGTGAAACAGAAGCAGTATGACTGCATTCTGATGGATATCAACCTGGGGCCGGGGATGGATGGCATTGACGCCATTACGGAGACCCGTAAGATACCTGCTTATGTTAGCACTCCGATCATCGCTGTCACCGGCTATACCTTCCGCAACGAAAAGGAGTTTATCATCTCCAAAGGAGCCAATCATTATATCGAGAAACCATTTTCGAGGCAGGAGATGCTTGGGGTACTCAGTGAGGCGCTGAAGTGATTTACGATTACAGAAGAAATCGTCATTCGAAAATCGAAATAATCGGAGATCTACCTTATTAGTATTACTGTCCCTTTATTTGTCACAGCATGCCGGTTATTCTCTTTATAATAGATCGCCCACACATAGAGACCCTCAGGACACGCTTCCCCTTTCAGGGTACCATCCCACCCCTCTTCTATATTTCGGGTTGAAAAGACCACCTCTCCCCAGCGGTTAAAAATCTGAAAGTGAAACTCGGCGATGTTTTCCGGGGGTAATCCTACCATCCTGAATTCA